>CAYPOW010000136.1:0-8658 GCA_964412145.1 uncultured Draconibacterium sp. | reverse complement strand
TACACATTGGAAACGGCTATCACTGAAATAAATGCAAAAATATAACCCTTTGTTCGGTCCGCTATCTTTAATTTCATTGGCGGCAAAAGTACAAATAGTTTAAATGAATTCTCTGATTTAATAAGTTTATGAATCTCATTTTTATTATACCTTTGTGCATAAGTGATTTAGTAATTAAACATATTGAAATACAATCATTTAGAAAAAGTTATTTAGAAAAGTTAAAAATGAATATAAAACCCTTAACGTTTTAATTTAAAAAGAGTTCAAATAGCTAAACAGATTATAATATTTATGGAAACAAATAATTACTAGAAGTGAGTAAAAGATGGTTTTGCATATTTATTGGTTTATGAGGCTCAATCGTGAATACATTCCTTTTTATAGAAAGAGGTTTTTAAATTTTGCATGCTTAATAAAAATTAAATCGATCTATAAATGAGTACAATTACAAAAAATATTGTAATATTATTAACGGGTTCTGGGTTTTCACAACTTATTCCGTTTATAGTATTACCTATTCTTTCGAGATTGTACACTTCTGACGATTTTGGCGATTTATCGCTGTATGTCAATGTGGTCAGTATATTAGTGATTATAGCAACCGGAAGATTTGAAGAGGCAATTTTGCTCCCTAAAAAAGACTCTACATCTTCTTATATAATGCTGGGTTCAATTATTGCAGCTACCATATTTTCAATACTCATCCTGTTGCTTGCGATAATTATAAAATACTTTGTATTTAGTATATATCCGGCGGATAATATTTCAAAATGGGTATTGCTGGTTCCTATTTCCGTATTTTCAATAAGCATATATAATGTATTAAGCATGTTTGCCAATAGATATAGGTTGTACAAATATATGTCGATAGGAGGTTTTGTTAAAAGTGCAGTCACATCAATAATTAAAATTGGAGGAGGCGTCAAAAAGCTTGGAGCAATTGGTTTAGTCATTGGAAATGTTTTTGGAAATATATCTTCTGCATTATTTATCAGTATAATTTGTTATAGATTTAAAGGTTATCAGTTAAAATACATTTCTTTAAAAAAAATACGAAAGGCATTAAATATTTATACTGATTTTCCGAAATATAATATGCCTAGAGAGATTATTAATTCCGTTTCAGGAAGTTTACCAATATTTATTTTTTATAAATATTTTGGCAATTCAGTTACAGGATTGTATGCAATGGCTCTGGCGTTATCTTATATCCCAATCCAAATATTTGTGCAAACTATTTATCAGGTTTATTCAGAGAAAATAATAAACGATTACAATAAAAGACGAGCAATTTCAAAAAGCATCTATAAGTTAATTAAAATAATAGCATTAACATTTGTAGTGCCGTTTATTTTAATTGCAATCTTCGCGCCCAATATTACGGTATTTATATTAGGAGATAAATGGCTAGAGTCAGGAATAATCCTTCAATATCTTATCCCCTGGCATTTTGTAGCCTTAGTTAGCAAGCCAATTGCATTTATGCCCATGCTGGCCAACAAACTTAAATTGGAGATGATAATAGACATAATCTTATTAATTCTCCGAATAATTGCACTTTTTATTGGAGTGGTTCTGCACGATTACTATTATTCAATAGTATTATTCTCAATAACGAGTGTAATTATATTAGGAATTGAATTGCGCTGGTTCATCTATCTCGCAAAAAAATTAGATCAAAAGACATTAAAATTAAATACATAATATTTAAGGTTATGTTGGGAATATTATAAGCACAGTTTTGGATTAATCTATTGTTTTCTCTTTTAATAAACATGCCGCAAAAAAAGTGTTTTCAACCTTTGATTTTCGAATTAAATTTTCTTCTATTTTTTTCACTTTGATGTCTTAAGAAAAAAATTACCTTTGCAGCTGTTTTGAAAAAAACGGGATTGTTCTAAATTGTTAATAATTAGATTCCTTTCAATTGAAAAACAGACAATTAACATACATTGTTGCTTGTTAAAAAAAGACAACCTAATAATGTTGATTACATTTGTTTAATTTTTTCTAGAATGGATTGGTTTTTAAAAAATTATTTATACTTTTGCAGTCCCAAAAATTATGGGTTTAAGACAACGACAGAAAAATAATAATTTAATTTATGCCAACAATACAACAATTAGTACGTAAAGGACGCGAAAAAATGGTTTACAAAAGTAAATCTCGTGCTTTAGATTCTTGTCCTCAAAGACGTGGTGTATGTTTAAGAGTTTATACAACAACACCCAAGAAACCTAATTCAGCTATGCGTAAAGTAGCAAGGGTGCGCTTAACTAACGGAAACGAAGTAAATGCATATATTGGGGGAGAAGGTCATAATTTACAAGAGCACTCTATTGTTTTGGTAAGAGGAGGTAGAGTAAAAGATCTTCCTGGTGTTCGTTATCACATTGTTCGTGGAGCTTTAGACACTTCAGGAGTTGATGGACGTACACAACGTAGATCTAAATACGGAACTAAGAGACCAAAGCAGAAAAAATAATAATACAGTTTAGAAATGAGAAAATCGAAACCTAAAAAGAGAATCATTCTTCCTGACCCAAAATTTAGTGATGTTTTGGTAACGAAGTTTGTTAACAATATGATGTATTCTGGCAAAAAGAATCTTTCTTATGAGATTTTTTATGATGCACTAACCGTTGTTAATGAAAAATTAAGCGACGAAAATAGCTTAGATGTTTTCAAGAAAGCTTTGACTAATGTTACTCCAGGTGTTGAGGTAAGAAGCCGCAGAATTGGTGGTGCTACTTTCCAAATTCCTACAGAGATTCGTCCTGCACGTAAGCAATCTATTGGTATGAAAGCTTTAATTAGTGCTGCGCGTAAACGTCACGAGAAAACAATGAGCCATAAGCTAGCCGGTGAAATCTTAGCTGCATATAAAGAAGAAGGTACTGCCTTTAAAAAGAAGGAAGATACTCACCGTATGGCAGAAGCAAACAAAGCCTTTTCGCATTTCCGATTTAGGTAGTCGTTTGTTTCACATATTATAATAATTTGAAATGTCTGATAAACTAGAACATAGAAGAAATATAGGCATAATGGCGCACATCGACGCGGGTAAAACCACGACTACTGAGCGGATATTGTACTATACAGGTAGAAGTTACAAAATTGGAGAGGTTCACGACGGAGCTGCAACAATGGATTGGATGGTACAGGAGCAAGAACGCGGTATCACCATTACTTCTGCTGCCACAACTGTTCATTGGAAACGCAACGACGAACAATATAAAATAAATATTATTGATACTCCTGGTCACGTTGACTTTACCGTTGAGGTAGAGCGTTCATTGCGTGTTTTAGATGGTGCTGTTGCACTATTTTGTGCCGTTGGTGGTGTTGAGCCTCAGTCTGAGACTGTTTGGCGTCAAGCTAATAATTACAATGTTCCTCGTATCGCATTCGTTAATAAAATGGATCGTACAGGTGCAGACTTTTTTGATGTTGTAGGTCAAATCCGTGAAAAACTTTTTGCTAATCCAGTACCCATCCAAGTGCCAATAGGTGCTGAAGGTGGTTTTCAGGGTGTTGTTGATTTAATTCAAAACAAAGCTTTTGTTTGGGACGAAGGTTCGGATGGTGTTACAATTAGAGAAATACCAATCCCCGAAGATCTTAAAGAAACAGTAGCTGACTATAGAATGCAATTGTTCGAGGGCGTAGCGGAAGAAAGCGACGAACTTCTCGAAAAATTCATGGAAGATCCTGAATCTTTAACAATTGATGAAGTTTCTGCAGCCATACGAAAAGCAACTATTGAGTTGCGTATTACTCCGGTAATGTGTGGTACTGCATTTAAAAATAAAGGTGTTCAAATGTTATTGAACGCTGTTATCGATTTCTTACCTAGTCCAGTAGATTTGCCAGCTGTTAAAGGAATTAATCCTAAAACAGACGAAGAAGAAATTCGTGAAGTTTCGGCAGACGCTAAATTTTCTGCTTTAGCCTTTAAAATTGCAACCGATCCTTTTGTGGGTCGTATTGCTTTCTTTAGAGTGTATAGCGGAACACTTAAGTCTGGATCTTATGTTTTGAACAATGGAACTGGTAAGAAAGAACGTATTTCTCGTATTATGCAGATGCATGCCAATAAGCAAGAGCCTTTAGATGAGATTACTTGTGGTGATATTGGAGCAGCTGTAGGATTTAAAACAATTCGTACGGGTGATACTTTAACTGAATTAAATTCTCCACTTACTTTAGAGCAAATAACTTTCCCTGATCCTGTTATCAGGGTATCTATTGAGCCTAAAACTCAAAGTGATATTGAAAAATTAGGTGTTGGTTTACAGAAATTAGCTGAAGAAGACCCTACTTTTAGAGTTCATACAGATGAAAATACTGGCCAGACTATTATTAGTGGTATGGGTGAACTTCACCTCGATATTTTGGTTGACCGACTTAAACGTGAATTCAAAGTTGAATGTAATCAAGGTAGACCACAAGTTTCTTATAAAGAAGCTCTTACTAGCACATTTAAACATCGTGAGGTGTATAAAAAGCAATCGGGTGGCCGCGGTAAATTTGCTGATATCCAATTCGAGATTGGACCTGCAGATGATGGAGTTGAAGGATTACAATTTGTAGATAAAGTAAAAGGTGGTAATATTCCTAAAGATTTTATTCCATCTATTCAAAAAGGTTTCCATGCAGCAATGATTAATGGAACACTTGCAGGTTATGCTATTGATAGTATGAAGGTAACTCTTATCGATGGGTCTTTTCATGCAGTGGATTCCGATCAACTATCATTTGAATTAGCAGCAAAAATTGGATTCCGACATACAGCTGCAAAATGTTCACCTGTTTTACTAGAGCCAATTATGAAGGTTGAAGTCACTACTCCTGATTTATATATGGGAGATATTACTGGTGATATAAATCGTCGTCGTGGTATGGTAGAAGGGATGGAAGCAAAAGCCGGAGCACAAATTATTAAAGCTAAAGTACCATTGAGAGAAATGTTTGGGTATGTAACAGTACTTCGTTCTTTGTCTTCTGGTAGAGCGTCTTCCTCAATGGAATTCTCTCACTTTAGTCAAGCACCTCAATCAGTATGTGATGAGGTTATCGAGGGAAAATAATATGAATCAACAATATAGTATAAATACTAAAATTTAATAACGTGAGTCAAAGGATTAGAATCAAATTGAAATCGTACGATCACAATCTTGTTGATAACTCAGCGGAGAAAATCGTTAAAACTGTAAAAGCTACAGGTGCGATTGTTAATGGACCAATTCCATTGCCAACACACACTAAGATTTATACAGTAAACAAATCAACGTTTGTGAACAAGAAAGCTAGAGAACAATTTCAATTGAACTCCTACAAAAGATTATTAGACATTTATAGTTCAAATTCAAAGACTATAGATTCTCTTATGAAATTGGAATTACCAAGTGGAGTTGAAGTAGAAATTAAAGTTTAATTTTTAAAAGACTTTTTAAGAAATGTCAGGAATAATTGGAAAAAAAGTTGGGATGACCAGCATATTCAACGCAGACGGGAAAAATATTCCCTGTACTGTTATTGAAGCTGGCCCCTGTGTGGTTACCCAAGTTAGAACCCTCGAGAAAGACGGATATGAGGCTATTCAACTTGGCTATGACGAAACGAGTTTAAAACATTCAACCAAGGCGTTGCGTGGTCATTTCGAAAAAGCCAAGACTAATCCTCAAAGAATATTAAGAGAATTCACTCGTTTCGAGGTGCCTAGAAAATTTGGTGATATTGTAAGTGTGGATGTGTTTATCGAAGGAGAATATATCGACGTAGTAGGAACTTCAAAAGGAAAAGGTTTTCAGGGCGTTGTTAAACGCCATGGTTTCCATGGTGTAGGCGATGCTACTCACGGTCAGCACAACCGTTTGAGAGCTCCTGGTTCCTTAGGTGCTTCTTCTTACCCTTCACGCGTATTCAAAGGAATGCGTATGGCTGGTAGAATGGGTAACGATAGAGTTAAGATGATTAATCTTCAGATACTCAAAATTGATACCGAGAAAAATTTATTAGTTGTAAAAGGATCTGTGCCTGGTGCAAAAGGCTCATATGTAATTGTGGAAAGATGGAAATAGCAGTATTAAATATAAGCGGTGAAGATACAGGCAAGAAAGTTGTTTTAAACGATGCTGTATTTGGTGTTGAGCCTAACGATCATGCTATTTACTTAGCTGTGAAACAGTTTATGGCCAATCACAGACAAGGAACACATAGTTCGAAAGAACGTAGTGATCTTTCAGGAAGTACACGCAAAATTAAACGTCAAAAAGGAACTGGTACTGCTCGTGCGGGCGATATCAAGTCTCCTATATTTAGAGGCGGTGCTCGTGCTTTTGGTCCTCACCCAAGAGATTATCATTTTAAATTAAATAAAAAATTGAAAAAAATTGCCCGTTTATCTGCCTTAGCTTATAAGGCAAAAGATGAAGCGATTTATATCTTAGAAGATTTCAATTTTGAAGCAGCAAAAACCAAAAGTATGGTTGAGTTGCTGAGCAATTTAAAATTAGATAAAGACAAGACACTTTTAGTGTTGAATGATTCAAATAAAAACGTATATTTGTCGACTCGAAATTTAGGGAGCATTAAAATTGTAAAGGTTTCAGATTTAAACACTTACGACATTTTAGATGCTAAAAAGATGTTGATCGTTGAAAGCAGCGTTTCTGCTTTTGATCAACTTCTTTAATTTTTATATATCGAGAAGAAAATAGAAAAAGCTTACAAATATGGGTATTATTATTAAGCCAGTAATTACAGAGAAAATGACAGCAGTATCTGAAAAGATGCCTAATCGTTACGGATTTATAGTAGAGAAATTTGCTAATAAAATTCAGATTAAAAATGCTGTAAAAGAGATCTACGGAAAAGAGGTTCTTGAAGTGAACACCATGAATTATAATGGTAAAACTAAAAGCCGAAATACCAAAGGTGGAGTTATCTCTGGAAAGACAAAGGCAGTTAAGAAGGCTATCGTAACATTAGCCGAAGGTGAAACAATTGATTTTTATAGCAATATTTAGATAGATGGCTTTAAAAAAATTCAGACCAACAACCCCCGGACAGCGCTTTAAGGTAATTAGCGCTTTTGATACTATTACTACCTCCAAACCCGAAAAGAGCTTATTAGCGCCAAAAAAGAAATCAGGTGGTAGAAACAGTGAGGGGAAGATGACTATGCGCTATTTAGGCGGTGGTCATAAACAAAAATATAGAATAATCGACTTTAAAAGGGACAAAGAAGGAATTCCTGCTACAGTTCAGACTATTGAGTACGATCCAAATCGTTCTGCTCGTATTGCACTTGTTGCTTATACAGATGGAGAAAAAAGATATATCGTTGCTCCACAAGGTTTGGAAGTAGGAAAAAAAATCGAGTCTGGTTTAGGTGTTTCTCCCGATGTGGGAAATACACTTTACTTAAGTGAAATTCCATTTGGAACGATCATTCATAATATTGAGTTGCGCCCCGGACAAGGAGCTAAAATGGCACGTAGTGCAGGCTCTTATGCCCAACTTATGACTCGTGATGGAAAATATGCTATCCTTAAACTGCCTTCAGGTGAAACACGTATGGTGTTACAAGCTTGTAAAGCAACTATCGGAATGGTTTCCAATGCTGAGCATAACTTAGAGCGTTCAGGTAAAGCTGGAAGAAATCGCTGGTTAGGTCGTCGCCCAAGGGTACGTCCTGTAGTAATGAACCCCGTCGATCACCCAATGGGTGGTGGTGAAGGTAGAGCTACCGGTGGTCATCCAAGATCGCGTAAAGGTACTCCTGCTAAAGGATTCAGAACACGCGATAAGAAGAAAGACAGCAACAAGTATATTATCGAAAGAAGAAAGAAATAAGTATAAAACTTTAGAACTATGAGTCGTTCATTAAAAAAAGGACCTTTTATACATTACAAACTCGAAAAAAGAGTGCTGGAAAATGCTGAAGCAACTAAAAAGACTGTTGTTAAAACTTGGTCAAGAGCTTCAATGATTTCTCCTGATTTTGTAGGCCAAACAATAGCCGTTCATAACGGAAACAAATTTATTCCTGTTTATGTTACTGAAAATATGGTTGGTCACAAATTAGGCGAATTTGCACCAACACGTATCTTTAGAGGTCATGCTGGTAGTAAGAATAAAGGTAAAAAATAAAGAAGATTTAAGCTATGGGAGCTAGAAAACATAATACCGCAGAAAAAGTGAAGGAGTCGAAAAAGACCCTTGCTTTTGCGAAATTAAATAACTGCCCTACATCTCCCCGAAAAATGAGATTAGTTGCAGGTTTAGTCAGAGGCGTAGAAGTTGAGAAAGCATTGTATATCTTAAAGCACTCTCCAAAAGAGGCTTCAATTAGAATGTACAAATTGTTATTATCAGCTGTAGCCAATTGGCAAGCTAAAAACGAAGGAAAACGCATTGAAGATGCACATCTTTATGTGAAAGAAATTTTCGTGGATAGTGCTAGAATGATGAAAAGAATTCAACCTGCACCTCAAGGACGTGCACACCGTATTCGTAAACGTTCTAACCACGTTACCCTTACAGTTGATAGCCGAGTTATAGAAGAAACTAATTTAAGTATATAAATTTAGATAAATGGGACAAAAAACAAATCCAATCGGATTAAGATTAGGAATCATCAGAGGATGG
>CAYPOW010000135.1:5265-8728 GCA_964412145.1 uncultured Draconibacterium sp. | reverse complement strand
ATAAATAATAAAAAACTCTATTTTTGATTGGCCCGAAAAAAAGGGAAGCTTACATAAGAGCATTTCCTTTGGGAATTTTATAGAAAGTTATTCTACCATAGTTATTTAACTAAAGTTTTGGATTTCTATTGATCTAATAAAGGAATATGGAAGAGTGGTGTAAACTTACACCGACCTATAAATTCTTAGATTGCGAATTGTCAATTAAAACAAGAAATGTGAGACGCGTAATTCGTAAGCAAAAGGTGAATTGGACTAGTGAAAAGATAAAGATGATTTATAAAAACCTTACTGAACCCTTGTTAGTGTTGCTCCTCATAATATGCGTTCAGATTCTTCTCATTGAGAGAGGGTTTATAGTTATGGATAATAGAGCCCAAAAGATCCGTGCCTATTCTCTTTTTCTTGGCGATGGAAGCCCTCATAGCTTCGTTGCATATCAGTTCAATATCGGCATGTGTAAAGTATTCCGACATTTCGGCAATATAATCGAGGTTCAGTTTACCCAGTGGCCGGCCTTTGAGCTGAATTTTAAAGGATTCTATTCGGGCTTCAAAATCGGGAGGCCCGATAAAAATTTTCTTATCGATTCTGCCCGGACGCAAAACCGACTGATCAATATTTCTGATATAGTTGGTGGCAGCAATAAACAATATGCCCTTTTCCGATACCTTATTCAGCTGTGTGAGTAATTCATTGACTTCCGCCTTATAATGAAAGGAAACATTGCCGTCCGCACGTGAGGGAGCCATCGATTCAAACTCATCGAAAAACAAAAGGCAGGGGGCTTTTCTTTGGGCATCCTCAAACAGTTCCTTTATTCGCAGCTGTGTGCCGTGCACATAGGTACTACCAA
Source organism: uncultured Draconibacterium sp. (assembly GCA_964412145.1). GTDB lineage: Bacteria > Bacteroidota > Bacteroidia > Bacteroidales > UBA12170 > UBA12170. Next base: position 7,872 of record CAYPOW010000135.1, on the reverse strand, counting down.
TGTCCCCCGGATTGATACTGATAAAATTAAAACCTATTTTCTTGGCGAGACTATTCGCGATAAAGGTCTTTCCGCAACCAGATGGACCGTAAAAAAGATAGCCATTTGGAAGAGGGACTTTATACCTTTTATAAAGGACTGGATTGGTATAAGGGACAATAATCTCTTGCTCAATAATCGTCTTCACTTCCCGCATTCCGGCTACACCCTCCCAGCCGTCTCTGCTTGATCCCGGAACAGACATAGTATTACGCGGCAAATTATTGATCTTGCTTTTCAGGTTTTCCTTAAAAATAACAGACTCCATATTCTCTGGATAGAGCTCCGACTCCAGACAAGCCCATGCAAGCGCCTCTCTGTAATAGCCAATCTCAATCAGCAAATGAACCCTAAAAGCACCTGCATAACGCAAATAACTCTCGTCCTCCATCCTCAGAAAACCAGAATCGTTGATTGCCGTAATTTTACTTAAAAAGCCAAGTGCCTTATCATATTCCTTTTTGTAGATGTATTCATGTATTTTCCGGGGCAACGACCATTTTTGCATATTTTCTTTTTTTTGTCTGTGTATAATCCCAAATAAATTCCCACGCAATAATCGCTTTTCTCTAGGCTGAAGATTCAGGATCATTTGAAACTGTTGACTCAAAGATAAAGGAAATTCACATTGGAGGTTTATGAAGTTGTGAACTATATAATTTAATGTTCTGGCACATCGAGGGAGTAGATATCCTATAATATATATTCTGGACTTGGGTTGTCAATTTATTAATCAACTAACCGCCTATTTACGACTCACACGGGTTTTATCTCCCTTCGACCCCAAGACACATCTTTCGATTTTAAGTTGTTTACAGAGTGGTATTTCATTGAAGATTGGGATTTCAAATGATCTGATTAAGGAATATTGGAGAGTGGTGTAAATTATCGAAAAGTGAAATTGTTCCATTTTTTTATGGATAAGAAAAGTCCTGAATACCACTTCAGGACTTTAGCATATAAACACATTTTATTCGCCCGAACTGACGAAATTAAGATGGAGCTAAGATTGCTCCGGGGAGACAATAAAGTTAAGCCTTTTTATCTGTAAAAGCGTGAAATTATTAGATATTATCCCAAATCCCTATATTTTTGTTTGGTCCAATGTCTAAACTCCATAGTGCTTTTTATTTCCTGAAGTATTCTAATGATCTAATATTGGATTATGGAAGAGTGGTGTAAACTTCCACCAACCAGCAAACTCTGAAATACTCTTTTGCCTCCATCCTTCAATATTTTATCAAAATAGTCAACTAATTTTTATTTCCTCATTTTAAATCTCAAAGCAGGAAAAAAGGTATAATTCCCTTCCATAAGCCACTTTAAAAGAGTTGTCGACTTCATCTTAATTGCAATTCTTTCAATTAACGAAATCGTCTTTTCAGTTATATATACTTTTATTAGCCTTTCTTTTGTTTTCTTAGGTAAATTTGAATAAAAAACACCATAGATCATTCGCTTAGCTAGTTCATGAGGGTGATAAAATAACACTTTTGAATAGACTTCTTCAATAGGCAAATGAGAGGTAGAGTGTGATTCAAAAATACGATAGTGTTTATAGCGATAGTGGTAGTGTTTGAAAAATGATTCTATTTCATACAGACTAAGAAATATTTCAATTTCTCCTATCTGCTGCATAATTGTGGAGCGATCATAAACATCTGCATTAAGTGAGGGTAAAACACTATACATTTGAATATAATTATTCATTTTCTGTTCGAATTCCTCATAACCAGATGGTCGAGCACCCAAATCCGTTTCAAGTTCGTTATAATACAAGATGGAATCATTAATAAAACGCTTATATCCATTAATCTCATCTTGAATATAATATTCCAAATCAGCTATTATTGTACTTGGTGAAACTTTAAAAGTATGGTCTTGGTTTAATTTTAGAGCGATCAACTCAGATCGCCTCTGCCGTAAATCTTCATCTTCAAAATTTTGATTTACCCATTTGTAAATTAAAGGATGCTCAAATGGATACCTTAATAAAGTTGTGGCAATTTCTTCCGAAACCGAAAAATGCTTCATCAGCCATTCCAGAAATTCCTCGGGAAGTGGAATATTTCTGACTAAACTCCTAGCACACATTTTAGCAGCAGGATTATCGGATAGCATCGCACCTTTAAATAATAGAACTATCTTATCAAAAAGTTCTGGAGAATGCACATAGTTCTTAGGACGTTTTTTATAATGTATTCTAACAATATCAAAGAGGTATTTTTTATCATACCTTTCCTCACTAAAGAATTTTTGATATGCGATGTTAAATAAGCTCTCAAATACCAGTGGATGAAAATTATAATACCTTAAATACCCTTTGGTTTTGGTCACATCCTTATAGTTTTGAATTATATCAGGAGATGGAACCTTAGGGTTTATTTTGATGATTTCACGAATGAGAGCGTCTTTAGTAGGAAGCATAAGAAAGCGGGTTTGATAAAATGTGAAGTATAAACTTACAGTAAGTTTTGCTCTGATGGAATCAAAACCAGTGGAAGTTTTTAACTTGTTGATAAATTAAATTTATCATGTTTGATTGATGTAAGTTCATTAAAAGAAAAA
>CAYPOW010000135.1:3686-5165 GCA_964412145.1 uncultured Draconibacterium sp. | reverse complement strand
CTATATATGCTGGCTATTTTAAATAGAGCCCAATTGCTAAACCGATTCCAATTCCAATTACTACAAACATTAGTATTTTTATAATATTCAACTGTTTGGATTGCACATCAAAAAGTTCCTTTAATTTTGATTCCATTGAGTTGAAGTTCGAATTCAAAGTAGTTTCAAAACCTCTTTGAATTTGATCACCTTCATTCCTAACTTCAACTTGAATGTCAGATTTATGTTTGTCAAGACGAGTAATTAAAGAAGCATCTAATTCCTTTTGGAAATTTTTGTTGTCTTGATAAAGTTCTTGGATTTTCTTTACCAATTTATTTTCAAGGCTTTCAATCTGTTTTTTTGATTCTTCTAATCTTGATTTCACTTCTTTGGAAATGGTACTGAAGCCGTCATTATTATCTTTAAGTAAGGTCAAACTGTTAGAAATACCATCTTTGAGTTTTCCAACTTCTGAATACACTTTATTAAATTCTTTCAAATCATTCGATTGTGTTTCGAGTTCTTTAATAGTGTTATCCAACTTTTCTAAATCCGCCATATATTTTCTCGTTAATTGTTTTTAATCTTTTATTCGCTTGTTCAACAAGGGTTGCCATTGAAAATGAATCACCTAATGATTTTGAAATTCTGAGTAGAAACTCTTGTGAATTGAAGGACTTGTATAGCGATTCCGCTAAATAACTTTTGTTATTGTTGCTCAATTCTTGACCGATTTTAAGAATTTGTTCAATAATAAACTCTTTGTCAACAGATTCATAATGTTGTATTTGTTCCAATGATGTTTCGAGCCGATCTCGACCATCAGCATTTCCATAATCGTCAAGGAGTAATCGTACAAGTCCACTAATTAAGTCCAAACCTGTATTATGCATATAACTTTCTAAAAATCGACTTAAATTACTTCTTAGGCTTTCTTGCTGTTTTTTTGTGATGAATTTGGCAGTGTGAATATTTTCATCTTCTTGATAAAAAACTTCAACCCACTTTTCAAAATCTTTTGGGTTTTCTGCAATATGTTGAAGGACATAGCTCTTTTCAGAAAACTTGAAATAATTTTCTAGTTCGTCCTTGAATTCGCCACTCGTGAATTCTCCATCGGCAAATTTTGAACAGTTTTCATAAATGTTTTTTAACGACTGCTTTCGGTTATAGGTAAGATGTTGATATGCCCATTGAAGAAGAATCAGAATATATTTATCTAATTGTGAGTATCGCTGTTCAGCTAAAATTTTCTTGTATATTTGGTTCTCTTTATTATCAGATTTTACAATTTTTTCCAATGAAAAATCTGCTTCGTAATATCGGATCGATTTGAATAATGATTCCTTAATTATTTCATCCGAAAATTCTGCAAAATCAACATCAAATGAACCGCCTTTAAAAAAGTCATTAATAGTCCAATCTTCAATAATACCAAGCTGGCTTAATCTATAAATTGCTTTTTCCGTTCTTGGTTTGTCACTGCTTATATCATCT
>CAYPOW010000135.1:0-3676 GCA_964412145.1 uncultured Draconibacterium sp. | reverse complement strand
CCTTTTACTCGTATATTTTTTTTGTTAGAAACAGCAAATTTAGTAAATAGATTTTTTATGACGTCAAACTCCTTTTTGATTACATCAAGTCCAAGTGAAAACAAAAATAAATTCGTATTTATATCTCCTTTTGTTGTTTTTTGCAATTTATTGACTTGGCTCAAAGTCGTTTCTCTATCCCAAATTTGAGATAATACAGAATCATCATCTGATTTAGAAAGAAGCACAAAGCATTTTGCTTTCTCAGAAATAAACTTTGTTTTATCTCTTCCTGCTCTTCCTGCTTCTTGGTATAATGACTCCATTGAACCAGGAATACCATAATGAAAAGTATAGTGAATGTTTCCTTTATTCACTCCCATTCCAAAGGCTTTTGTTGCAGTTAGAAGAGTAAACTTACTTTGTTTAAATTCACTCTGTATTTTTCGCTTATACCCGTCAAATTCTTGACGATTCATTATCTCCTTTCCGTTAATTTTAGGGATAGAACCTGAATAATATTTAACTTCAGTTTGAAAATGATTACTTAAATTTTCTGACAATGATTTACAACCATTTTTTCCATTTACATTTGGCGTAAATATTATCCCGCATTTTGAATCTCTCCCATCTTCAACTAAAGCACCAATTTCTTCCTTTAAATTTTCGAGCTGAGTCTTGATAGCTTTTGGTTTATTATTTTCATCATCAATAACAATAAACTCCAATTCCTTACGAGTGTAGTCCATCGGTGTTTTAACATCCTCTTGCTTAATGCCGAATTCTATTTGAATGTTTTTAAGAACATTAATTGAAGCGGTTGCAGTTAATCCAATCCAATTAAAATTAGTCGTATGTCTTTGTATTGTATTAGACAAATTCAAATATGAAGTTCTAAAATCGTGCCCCCATTCCGAAAGGCAATGCACTTCGTCAATTACAGCATATGCAATGTTGAATTCTTCATTTACTGCACTAAAATATTGGCGAAACGTTTGGAGTTGGAATCGTTCAGGAGAGATAAAAATGAAGAAATATTTACCTTGTCCGAATTCGTTTTGTATTTTTTCTTTGTCTTCACCGTCATCATCACTTGTTATAAGATTGATTCTTGAAAAGTAAACAGAATCTAAATCTGCTTTTTGGTCATACATCAAAGATTTAATGGGACAAACCACAAAACTTATTGCAGGTTGTAAAATAGCGGAGAGTTGATAACAAACAGATTTACCACTACCCGTAGGAAGTAAACCAATTGTATCATTTTTTGATAAGGCGTTAGCTATAATTGGCAATTGGCCTTCTATAAAACTTAAAGTATCGTAATCAAGACTTTCATCATTTTGCAAGAAAATATTCCATAGTAGGAATAGTAGAGAATCTTCATCTGTTTTCTTGCTTCCAAATTTTAATTTGTACTTAATTGTATTTGTTGTAGAAATTTTGAAATAATCATATTGCTCAAAAGAAGAAAATTCTGGTGCTAAAGCGTGAGCATTTTTGAAATAGCGAAACTCTTCCAAATAATGGTTACGAACAAAAATTACTCCTTCGTCTTTGTGTAAATCAAATTCGTCTGTAAACCGCTTTAATAAACTGAAATCAACCTTTATTGTTTTGTTGCTATTTGAAAATTCGCTTATAGAATTACAGTGAGAAAAAGAAATATCGGGTTTTTTAAAACCAATTTTATGCAGCTTGAAGATATGTTTAAACCAGATCATTAAATCTTCAATTGCGATTTCTTCAAAGCCTAAAATATCTCTTGAAATTATTTCAAAGTCCCAACCATTCTTGAAGTTTAGTAAACCATATTCAAGAAGTTCTAAAACCAACAATTGAAATCGAATTACGGCAGTTGCTTTATAATTTGGATTATCTAAGTCGATTCCAGTTTGAAAAGCAGATTGATAATCTGATAGAGAAATAAACGTGGTGTCCTTTTTCTTCCGTGTTTCTTGCTTTGATATTACTTTATCTATTCTGTCTTTAATCTCTTGTATTTTCTGAAAGAAAACCTCACTTTCTGATTCTAAATCAGCGGTTTTTATTCTTACTGTTTGAATTCCATATTTTGCAGTATGCGAATCACGTATTTTATCTTTTTCTTTGTCATGTTGTGAACCATCTATCTCAATTATCAAATATGCTTGTGGTAAATAAAAGTCAACTTGTCGATTTTCATATTCATCAACTTTTACTTGCGTTATTTCATTAATTGAAATTTCAGGAATTATCAGCTGTTGAATAAATTTATATTCAGATAAATGTTTTGGAATTAAATCTTCAAAGAATTTTTTAGCTGGATAATAATTACCTTTTTTATCACCTCTAATTATTCGTTCCCAATTTGGTTGTTCTTTGTCTATTAATGGGTATGCTTTTTGAAATTCATCTCTCTTATGGAGTTGCCCTAATTGTTCTTGTAGATAAATTGAAAGCAGTGTGGGCTTTCCTCTTTGAAGAATATTTTTAAGAATGCATATTGCAGGTAGATACTCATTGTTGATTCTTTCACCATTGAGATTTTGAATCACAAAATTATGATTGCTAAACGAGTAATTTGCAGAGTATTTTTTCATAACAAGACTCAAGCTTATAAGTTATTCAATGCTTTTAATAGCATCTTCAATGTCTTTTAAAGTTACGTCAGTTGATTCAGTATTAAATCTTGTTTTTGCTTGTTTAAACGAATCTAATGCTAATTCTTTTTTGCCTTCTGCTTTATTGATTTTACCTAACCAATAATTATACAAGTGAGTTACTGGGGATTCATTACGCATAATGCTTAGGTTGCATTGACCAAAGGCAGGCCTTGCAGCCTCATAGTCTCTTTCGATAAACTTAATTCTTCCTAAAAGATATAAATATCTTAAGATTAATTCTTTGTGTTTCCCTTTGTTTTCGATTTCTTTAACTATTTGATCGAATTGAAGTATTATTTGTTCTTTAGTAGCATTGATATCAAGTTTGCTTTTATTAATCGTTGGATTCATCTCAATAAGGTGCTTTTCCCACAAAAACCGAATTCTTATTTCGCCATCTCTTAGCATTTCTGGGTCAATGATAGCGTGTCTTTTATTTGATGTAAAACCAAGTTTTTTAACTACTTTCTCAGATAATAAATTATCTTTATCTATATCAGCTTCAACTGTCAACACCCCCTGTTCTTTCAATTTTTCAATAACTAGTTCAGTTGCTAAAGTGGCAATTCCCTTCTTTCTGAAATTTGGAAGAATCGCATAACTAATCCTTGCTGTTTTTAATGAATCGCTATGTATAAAGGCTATGAATCCACATTTGTGGTCTATTGAGAAAATGTCATTTCCTTTTTGTGAAATTATCCAACAAACACCGGTTTCATTTTTATTATAGCTTAACCAATAATCAATTAGCTTTTTATAGTCTTGCTGGGCTTCTTTTGGAACAATATAATAATGTTTAATGTCTCTATCATTAAACATTTCGTTCATAAATTCTCTGTTATTTTGTGCAATTGGAACTAAGGTTAATTGCTCATTTTCTAATTTGATGTTAATTTTTTTAAAGTCCATTCTGCAATTTTTTTATCGTTGGTAAAAAACGAATCCTTTGGATTAATATAATCAGCCTATGTTTCGGCGAAACCTATGTGTGCTATTTATGCTTTGACTCTTTCTTGCATATACAAAACAATTCACAGGAGAGTCATTCTTAT
>CAYPOW010000134.1:0-8731 GCA_964412145.1 uncultured Draconibacterium sp. | reverse complement strand
CAATGGTATTTCTGATCTACTTCCATTTACATTTAATGCAAAGGAGTTGAAAGGGTTATAAAGCCCGACTTTTTTACTTTCCTTTTTTTAATTAGACATTCTATTATATCAAGTGTGTAATTTAGAAGCGTTCTAAACAGCAGAAGTATTTAGGTATATTAATACCAAATAAGTAGCTTTACCGTTAATGTATTGTTAAATTTATTTCTATAGCCTAGTGAATACTATAACTCATCGAATCTTTCTTTCGAGTATGACAGCAATTGTTGCTGCAGCTTTAATCGGTTTAATTTATGTTGGTCTGTCTTATTATCAGGTGGATATTAATCAAAGGTTTTTTCATGACGATCATATTGCATTTAAGCCAAGCGGAAGTATTGGACATGGTATAGGTGTTATTGGAACTATTCTGATGTTAAGCGGCATCGCTTTGTATATGGTTCGCAAAAGGAGTAAAAAAATGGCGCGACTTGGAATTCTAAAACATTGGCTCGAATTTCATATTTTCTTATGCACTTTAGGTCCAATTCTTATCCTTTTTCATACAGCATTTAAATTTGGAGGTATAGTTGCAGTAAGTTTCTGGAGTATGGTTGCGGTTGCTCTGAGTGGAGTTATTGGCCGTTTTATTTATCTTCAAATACCAAAAACTATAGAAGGCAGGGCAATGAGTTTAGCTGAAATTGAAGATTTTAAAACGAATATAAAGAACGAATTAAAAGAAAATTATGCAATTTCTGATCAATTTCTTGAAATTCTTGACTCAGAAACATCATCAAATACTAGTCGTTTAAGATTAATTAGAAAACATCTTAAAGACTTGCAATTAAAGAAAAAAGATAGAAGAAAAATAATCAAACTTTGTAAAAGAGAACTTGCTATTAATAAGCGTATTAAGCGCTTGGAATTAATGCAAAAACTTTTTGAATATTGGCATGTTGTCCATTTGCCTTTTGCAATTATTATGATAGTAATTATGGTAGTTCATGTTGGAGTAACCTTGCTTTTTGGATATAGATGGATATTTTAATCAGCCCATTGGCTAGTAAAGTATAATCGCAGCAGCATTGGGTTGCTAATGTAATTTTAGATTTAATCTTCGCTATATGCGAATTATTTAATTTTTTTTATGACAGTTTTAATAGAAAGCATAATAACATATTCTATAGTAGCTATATTGATGCTGGGGTTAATAATCTATTATGTTCGTAATCAAAATAAAAAGTCGCGAATAGTAGAAGAAAAGATTAAGAAGGCAAAGGCAGCAGGTTTATACGAGCCTGTTTCCCTTCATCCAATTATTGATATTAACAGTTGCATACAAACAGGTGCCTGCATTGAGGCTTGTCCTGAAAATGATATTTTAGGTATTGTAAAAGGGAAAGCCGTTTCTGTAAATGCTTCAAGATGTATTGGTCATGGAGCATGTTTTCTTGCTTGCCCTACTGAGGCAATCAGCCTATACATTGGTACGGAAAAACGAGGTGTGGATTTACCACATGTAAATCCAAGCTTCGAAACCAATGTTTCAGGAATGTATATTGCAGGAGAACTTGGAGGAATGGGTCTTATTAAAAATTCCGTAGAGCAAGGAAAACAAGCTGTTGAAAATATGGCAAAAACCATTGACTCTCAAATTGATGCTGATTATGATTTAATTATTATAGGAGCAGGGCCAGCAGGTATTTCGGCATCTTTGACTGCAAAAAAACACAAACTAAAATTTATTACACTCGAACAAGATTCTCTTGGTGGCACTGTATTTACTTTTCCACGAGGCAAGGTTGTGATGACTTCAGCTATGGATTTACCACTTCATGGAAAAGTAAAACTCTACGAAACTAGCAAAACTGAGCTTTTAGATCTTTGGATTAAAGTATTAACAAAGAATGATATTGTAATTAAGGAAAACACTAAGGTAGAACATATTGAAAAGAAAAAAAGTCAATTTATAGTTGAAACTATTCATGGTGATAAGCTTACGTCAAGAAAAGTTTTATTGGCAATTGGCCGAAGAGGAACTCCTAGAAAATTAGGTGTTCCTGGCGAAATTACCGAAAAGGTAGCCTATCGCTTATTAGAACCTGAATTAATAAATGGTAAAAATATTGTTGTTGTTGGTGGAGGCGACTCTGCAATAGAATCCGCTCTTTTACTTGCCGATCAAAATAAAGTTAAAATGTCTTATCGTGGAAAGGCTTTTAACCGTGCTAAACCTAAAAACGAAGAACAGATAATGCAGGCCGTTAAAGATGGAAAAGTTGATGTACGTTTTCATTCAAATCCAACAAGCATTGATGAAAAGGGAATCTATTTAAAAGAAGATGCGCTCGAAGAAGAGAGCTTTTTGCCGGCAGATAAGGTCTTTATTTTTGCTGGGGGCGAATTACCAACACAATTTTTACAAAAAGCCGGTATCGAGATTTCACGAAAATTTGGTGAAGCAGTATTAACCCATAATAAATAAATTCAATGATAAAGAAAGTAGCTTTAATTATATGGGTTAGTTTGCTGTATTTTAGCACATTAAGTTATTCTCAAATTTCTCCTGGTGATTTAGTTGAGGCTCATGCTCATTTGGAGGGAATGTCTAATTGTACTGAATGTCATGTTTTAGGTGATAAGGTTACGAATGAAAAATGTTTGGATTGTCACGTCGAAATAAAAAATCTGATCTCTCAAAACAAGGGCTATCACGTATCTGATGAAGTAAAAGGAAAAGAATGTGCTTCTTGTCATAACGATCACCATGGCCGTAATTTTGAAATCGTTCGCTTTAAAAAGGATTCGTTTGACCACAATCTTACTGGGTATGAATTGCTAGGAAAACATAAGGAAATTAAATGTGAAGATTGTCATAAGGAGGATTTGATAAAAGATGAGAAGATAAAAGAGAAGCAAGGCACCTATCTTGGATTAGGGAATGAATGTTTGGATTGTCATACTGATTATCATCAGGGAAGCTTATCGAATAATTGTACAGACTGCCATAATCATCAAGCGTTTAAACCGATTCTTGATTTTGATCATGGGAAAACTAAGTTTGCATTAAAAGGGAAACATAATGAAGTAGATTGTATAGAATGCCATAAAAAAGAAGTTCGCAATGGACAGGATTTTCAGGCATTTACAGGACTCAAATTTACCAAATGCACTGATTGTCACAAAGATATTCATGAAAATAAATTTGGTCAAAATTGCACCGAATGTCATTCAGAAAATTCATTCAGGGAAGTGAAAAAAATGACCAATTTTGATCACGATTTAACAAACTATCCTCTTTTAGGAAAGCACCAGAAAGTAGATTGCAAGGAATGTCATAAAACAAATTATACAAAAGCGATTGCTTATAAACAATGTACCGATTGTCATAAAGATGATCATAAAAACGAGTTAGATATAAACGGCAAAGATCCTGATTGTTCCGAATGCCACAGTGTAAATGGATTCACACCATCTTCTTATTCCATCGAGCAACATAATCAATCGGAATTTGCTTTAAACGGAGCGCATTTAGCTACGCCTTGTTTTAGTTGTCATCTAAAAAATGAAAGCTGGCATTTTCGACAAATTGGCTTAAAATGTGTTGATTGTCACGATAATATCCACAAAGATTTGATAGGCGATAAGTTTTATCCTGAGCAAAATTGCAAAACCTGTCACAACGAAAATCAATGGAAAAATGTACAATTTGATCACAATCTTACAGATTTTAAATTGCTCGGAGCGCATAAAAATCAAGACTGTAGGGCTTGCCATTTTACTGAAAATGAGAATGGTACATTTTCTCAAAACTTTTCTGATTTTACAAATAATTGCACCGATTGCCATAAAGATATTCACTTTAAACAATTTGATAAAGCTGGAATAACTGATTGTACACGTTGCCACAATTCGGAGAGTTTTAAAATAAACAACTTTGATCATGAAAAAACACTTTTTCCTCTAAATGGGGCCCACGAAAAAGTGTCGTGCAAAGAGTGTCATAAAGAAATAAAAAACGAAAAAGGAAGCTTCATTCATTATAAAATAAAGGAGTTTAAATGCGTAGATTGTCATTCATAATTATTGGCCTTCTATTCTCATTCAGTGTTTTTGCTCAAAAATCACCACATGGGAATCAACTGCAAATTGATTGCAGCGAGTGTCATTCTACCGGCAGTTGGTTGGTAAATTCTGTAACGAGCACGTTCGACCACGAGCAAACCGGGTTTTCTTTGCTTGGTGAGCACACGCAATTGGATTGTAAATTATGCCATTTGAGTTTGAATTTTAGTGATGAAAAAGGAAAAACTGATTGCGCTTCTTGTCATTTGGATGTTCATCAACAAACATTGGGAAACGATTGTGAAGCGTGTCATAACTCACAATCCTGGATTATTGAAGATGTAAAAGAAATTCATTTTAACAGTCGCTTTCCTTTGCTGGGGCCTCATGCAAATGCCGATTGTTTCGATTGTCATCTTTCAGAAAATTTATTGCAGTTTCAGCCATTGGGTATAGAATGTATCGATTGTCATAGAGTTGAATATCAAGCAACAACAATACCAAATCATCTCCAGTCAGGGTATTCAACAGATTGTTTAGATTGTCATAATATGTTTACTGCAGATTGGGCTTCCGGATTTGAGCATGGATTTTTTCCGCTCACAGAAGGCCATGCTGTTGATTGTTTCGCCTGTCATACTTCTCAAATTTACGGTGCCATTTCTACTGATTGCGAATCCTGTCATCTTCCAGATTACAATTCCTCAGTTGATCCGCCTCATGCTTCTCTTAACTTTTCAGTCAATTGCCTTGATTGTCATACTACAATGCCTGGTTGGGCTCCTGCAACTTTTGATATTCACAACGATTTTTATGTATTGGAAGGTGCTCACGCAGTTCTTTCCAGCGATTGTGCAGAATGTCACACAAGTGGTTATATCAATACACCAAATACTTGTTATGCTTGTCATACTGAAGAATATACTGGTGCTGATGATCCACCACATTTAGCTTCAAATTTTCCTGTCGATTGTACGGAATGTCACTCCCAAAACGCCTGGGAACCAAGTACATTTAATCATAACGAATATTTTGTACTGGAAGGAGCCCATGCCGCATTAGCCAATGATTGTATGGAATGTCATGCAAATGGATATGTGAACACACCAAACACTTGCTATGCTTGTCATACTGAGGAATATGTAAGCGCGACTGATCCTTCACATGTAGACTTAAATTTCTCCACCGATTGTACAGAATGCCATTTGCAAACTACATGGATTCCGGCAACTTTCGATCACAATACTATTTATGTCTTGGAAGGAGCACATGCTACTATAGCCAATGATTGTGTTGAATGTCATGCAAGTGGATATATCAACACCCCAAATACCTGCTATGCCTGTCATACTGAGGAATATACAAGCACTACTGACCCGTCACACACAACTCTAAATTTCTCAACAGACTGTACGGAATGTCATTCACAAACAGCCTGGTCTCCGGCAACATTTGATCATAATTCGATCTATGTATTGGAAGGAGCACATGCCACCATAGCCAATGAATGTATTGAATGTCATGCAGATGGATATGTCAATACATCAAATACATGTTTTGCCTGCCATACCGAAGAATATAATAGCGCCAGTGATCCACCTCATTTAGCCTCTAATTTTCCAACCGATTGTACAGAATGTCATAGCCAAAATGCATGGGAGCCGAGTACTTTTGATCATGATGGTTTGTATTTCCCAATTTATAGCGGTGAGCATCAAGATGAATGGAATTCGTGTGCCGATTGCCACACAGTACCAAGTAATTATACTATTTTTTCATGCATTGATTGTCATGAGCATAACAAAACGGATATGGATGATGAGCATCAAGGTGAAACAGGATATGTGTATGCTAGTATTAATTGTTTAGATTGTCACCCAAATGGGAAAGAGGATTAATAAGTGTTTGTTGAAATAACAAAAAAGTCTTATGAAAATCAATTTTTTTAATAAAACAAAGGAGCTTAAAATGAATAGATTGATAATCCTATTTGTAGGATTGGCGTTCTCTTTGCAATTAATTGCTCAGCAATCGCCTCATGGCGATCAATTGAAAATAGATTGCAGTGAATGCCATACCACAACAGGCTGGTTAGTGAATCCCTTAAGTAGTACATACGATCATTCAAAAACCGGATTTTCCTTACTTGGCCAGCATCAGCAAATTGATTGTACAATGTGTCATTTGAGTCTGAATTTTTCTGAGGCCAGAGGAATTAGCGATTGCGCCTCCTGTCATTTGGATGTGCACGAAGAGACTTTAGGGAAGGATTGTGCTTTTTGTCATACTTCTCAATCGTGGATAATTAACAATGTCAGTGAAATTCACGCTAATAGTCGTTTTCCATTGGTAGGGCCACATGCAAATGCGGATTGTTTCGATTGTCATCTATCGGAAAATTTATTGCAGTTTCGACCAATGGGAGTAGAATGTATTGATTGTCATATAGCTGAATATCAAGCAACTATGAATCCAAACCATCAATCTGTCGGCTATTCAACTGACTGCTTTGATTGTCATAATATGCGGTCGGCCGATTGGAATGCAGGAGGATTTGAACATGGCTTCTTTCCTCTTACACAGGGTCATTCCCTTTCCGAATGTTCTGCCTGTCATACTTCAGGAAATTTTGAGGCACTTTCTCCTGATTGTCAGACCTGTCATTTAGAAGATTATAATTCTACAATTGATCCGCCGCATCTCTCTTCAGGCTTTTCAGTTGATTGTCTGGATTGCCATACCACACAGCCTGGATGGTCACCTTCTACTTTCGATCATGATGGTCTGTATTTTCCAATTTACAGTGGTGAGCATGAAGGAGAATGGAATACGTGCACTGATTGCCATACAGTTTCAGGAAATTTCGCATTGTTTTCTTGTATCGATTGTCACGAACATAATAAAACAGATATGGACAATGAACATGATGAAGAAAACGATTATGTATACAACAGTGTTAATTGTTTAGATTGTCATCCAAATGGGAAAGCCGATAAATAAAAGAGCTATGAAAATGAAATTTAAAATTATACTTAGCCTGATTTTTCTTGTAGGAAATCTTGCGCTTTTTGGACAGGAAAATACAGTAGTTTTAGAGGGTAGCATCACTTATGTAAGCTCTCAGAATGTGTATGTTAAGTTTGCATCAACAAAAGGTTTATTGCCAGGCGATACCCTTTTTGTTAGGCGAGATGGAGCAATTGTTCCCGCTTTGATAATTCAGCAGCTTTCTTCCATTTCTTGTGTTGCCAAACCCATTGAAAATGAATCTTTTAACAAGGGGGATTTGATATTAGCCAGGCTTAAAAAAACGGAAAAATTCCCCGATGAAATACAGGAAACAAAGCTTGCTTTATTACCCGAAACGAATGAGGTGAAATTAACAAATGAACTTGTGCCCGATCTTAAAGACGGAAATTATAAACAAGATATTTGGGGCAAAATTAAACTCTCCGGCTATTCCAACTTTTCAAATAATTTTAATAACGATAATCAACGCTACAGGTATAAGTTTAACTTAAATGCAAATCATATTGCTAATTCGGCCGTATCGTTTGAGACGTATATGGCTTTTTCACATCGCGTTTACGATGGAACGGCGGTGCCCAGCGATATTAAAGACCTGAAAATTTATAGTTTAGCTCTTCGCTACGATCTAAGTAAAAACACGCGATTCTGGTTAGGCAGAAAGATAAACCCAAAAATTGCCAATGTAGGCGCCGTTGATGGCTTGCAATTGGAGACAACACTCAATAATTTTACTTTAGGAGCTGTAGTAGGAGCAAGGCCCAATTATACAAATTACTCTTTCGATTTCAATTTGTTTGAGTTTGGAGCTTATGCGGCACATAAATACAGTGGTTTAAATGGAATGATGGAAAATACTTTTTCCGTATTTGAGCAAAAAAACAATGGAAATACCGACCGTCGTTTTATGTATTTCCAACATTCCAATTCCTTGGCGAAAAATGTTCATCTTTTTGCTTCTGTTGAAATGGATATGTATCGTTTGGAAAATGGACTACCCGTAAATAAAATGAGTCTGACCAGCACGTATGTTTCATTGCGCTATCGTTTTAGCTCAAAATTCAATACCACAGCTTCTTACGATGCCAGGAAGAACGTGATTTATTACGAAACTTTTCAAAATTTAGCGGATAGTATTTTGGAATCATCCACACGGCAAGGATATCGTATTCGATTTAATTACAGACCATTGAGGAAATTATCAATCGGCGCAAGTGCCAGCTATCGAAATCGCCCCGAGGACAGTAGGCCAACAAAAAATGCGAATGCTTTTGTTCGCTACTCACAATTGCCTTTCTTAAAAGCATCGCTAAGTATTACAGCTAATTTACTTCAAACATCTTATCTTGATGGATTAATTTATGGCGCTCGCTTCAATAAATATTTACTGGAAGGGAAGCTTAATTTGGGTTTAAATTATCGTCATGTGAATTACGACTTTATAAATAGCAGTATTCCACTCAATCAAAATATTGCTGAAATAAATCTAAATTTACAAATTGTTAAAAACCTGAATTTATCGGCCAGTTACGAAGGTGTTTTCGAAAAGGATAATCAATATAGCCGAATTTATATAAGCTTGAGAAAGCGTTTTTAAGCACTAAAAAAATCAATTAGTAATTATTTAACAAGCGTTTAGACGAAAATTTCTTTACTT
>CAYPOW010000133.1:0-8790 GCA_964412145.1 uncultured Draconibacterium sp. | reverse complement strand
GAAAAAAGATGGGAAATTCATTTTGGTGAAGGACATGCTGGTCCTGCCGTTTATAAAGGCAAAGTTTATGTGCTTGATTATGATGAAAAAGAACGTGCCGATGCTTTGCGTGTGTTCTCCTTTAAAACGGGCGAAGAAATTTGGCGGAGATGGTATAAAGTCTTGATTAAACGTAATCATGGCATGTCTCGATCTATTCCCACCATTACCGATAATTATATTTTAACTATTGGGCCAAGATGCCATTTGATGTGCACAAATACAGAAACTGCGGAGCTTGTTTGGTCTAAAGACTTAATACGCGATTTTGGCGCCGAGTTGCCACAATGGTATACCGCTCAATGCCCTTTAATTGATGAAAACATTGCAGTCATCGCCATAGGCGGAGAGCAGCTAATGATTGGGATGGATATGGCCACAGGCGAAATTGTTTGGGAAACGCCCAATCCAGATCAATGGAAAATGTCTCATTCATCTGTTTTTATCGCCAATTTCCACAATAAAAAAACGTATGTTTATATGGCTGTGGGCGGAATTATAGGCATATCCGCCGAAGGCGATGATAGAGGACAAGTTTTATGGAAGACATCGGCATGGAATCCAGCAGTTGTGGCTACAAGTCCAGTGATTACTGCTGATAACAATTTGATTGTTACAACAGGTTATGGAGCTGGTGGCGCTCATTTTAAAATTGAAAAATCAGCCGAAGGCTTTATAGCGAGATTGATTGAAAAGCATACGCCTAAAGAAGGGCTTTCGAGCGAACAACAGACCCCAATATTGATTGGAAATTATATCTGGACGATTAACCCAAAAGATGCAGGTGCATTGAGAAATCAATTGGCTTGCTATCATATTTCGGATCTGAAAAACCCGGTTTGGACCAGCGGAAAAGAACATCGATTTGGATTGGGGCCTTACCTTTTGGTTGGAGACAAAATGTTTTTAATGAACGATGATTCTGAATTGTTTCTCTATCAGATTAATGATAGTAGATCAGCCAAATTATTGGCTCAACATAAAATTTTTGAAGATGGAACCGATGCTTGGGGTCCGATAGTTTATATTGATGGCTACTTAATTTTGAGAGATTCCGAAAGGATGGTCAGTCTTTATGTAGGACAATAAAAATGAAAGATGATGAATAAAAATATAGCTACCTACTTTTCCTTATCCGTTATCGTGCTTTTTATCGTTTATATGGCGTACGATAGCTTTAAAAGCAGCCCCGCTGTGGAGCAAGTGGAGTTTCAGATGCCAGAGGAGGAATATGAAGAAAACTGGACTATTCATAGCACTATTGGCATTCCTTTTGGCCATTTGCATAGTATCGCAACTGATGATCAAAAAATAGTTGTTGGAGGTGAAAATTTCCTCGCTGCCTATAGCGCTTTTGAAATGACTTTACTATGGAATATCGAAACAGAGAAGTCGATTATTGCCCTTGCAATGGATGAACAGCGAATTTATGCTTCCTCAGGTGAAAGCATTTATTTGTATAATTTGCAAGGTAAATTTATTGAGGAATGGGGCCCTTACGATGAGGGAGCTTACATCACTAGTATAAGCTGCAAAAAAAATTTAGTCGCTTTCGCTGATGCTGGAAATAGAATAGTCTTTATTGTAAATAAGGAAGGCGCCTTAAAATATTTTTTCGGGCAACCCGGCAATCAGTTTATTGTTCCTAGTCCTTATTTTGATTTGGCATTTGTTGACGATAAGCTTTTAGCTATTGCTAATCCTGGAAAAAGGCAAATTGAATACAGAACGCTAAATGGGGAAATAATTGAAGTGTTTGGTGAAGAAGGAATCGGACTTAAAGAATTTTGTGGCTGCTGTAACCCCTCGCATTTTACTTTGTTAAGCGATAATAGAATAGTCACGGCCGAAAAAGGAATCAATAGGTTGAAGGTTTTGGATGATAAAGGAAATTTGGTTGAGTTAGTTTCTGAATCAAAGCACTTTAAAGCCTCTGTTCCATTGGATTTGGCAGCTTCGGATTCCAATATTCTCTATGGAGCAAATGGAGCCGATTCGAAAGTGTATATTTTCAAAAGAAAGGAAATAGAATGAACAGAAAAGATTTTTTACAGAAAATAGTGCGCTATGTGTTGCTTTTAGTTTTGGGTGGACTGACTTTAATTTTAGGTAAAAAGCTAGTCTATAAAAAAAGCTGTCATTCTTGTCCGGAATACGCAAGCTGTAGCGATTTTGATAATTGTAAAATAGAATCCAAATAGAGTCGATGAGCGAGAAAAATAAATATCAAAACCGAAGAGATTTTGTAAAAAAAATGGGCACATTAGCGGTAGCTCTGCCTATTGGTTTTCTTGGCTATAAATTGGTGCAGCAAACATCAGCTCAGGAATTTGTTTGGCAAATCGATCCAAATTTATGTACCCAATGTGGTCAATGCGAAACTAATTGCGTACTCACAGTTTCGGCCGTAAAATGTATGCACGCTTACGAAATGTGCGGCTATTGCGATTTATGTAGTGGCTATCTCCGACAAGGTGTAAAGGAATTGAATACGGGAGCCGAATTGCAATTATGCCCCACTTCTGCCATCAAAAGAAATTTTATTGAAAATCCTTATTTTTCTTATACCATCGATGAAGAGCTATGCAATGGTTGTGGAAAATGTGTAAAAGGATGCGCTGCTTTTGGAAATGGATCACTTTATCTGCAAATAAAGCACGAACTTTGTGTCAACTGTAATCTCTGTGCAATCGCTCAAACTTGCCCTGCCGATGCCATTCAACGCGTGCCTTCATCTCAGCCATATTTGCTAAAATCGGGTTATAAAGCTAAAGAATCGTGAAGAAAAAGATACTCTATATACTTTTGATGTTGTTCATAGGTTGGCAAAGTATCAGCTATGGTCAACAACGATTTCCAAAGCCTGAATTTGAATCGGGTTACGATTATCCCGAATATCAACTAACAAATCCGAGTAGTCCCATTTGGGAATATATTGATGTGGCTGTGTTGATTATCGTACTTATTCTAACAACAAGATTCACGCTAAAAACACGATCGAGAAAATCCATTCTTTTCGTGGCTGCATTTTCACTCGCTTATTTTGGTTTTTTCCGTGAAGGATGTATTTGCTCTATTGGATCGATACAAAATATTGCTTTAGCCCTTTTTAATGATGGCTATACAATTCCGCTATCGGTATTACTCTTTTTTCTAATTCCGATACTGTTTACCATTGGCTACGGCAGACAATTCTGTGCAGGAGCTTGCCCTTTGGGAGCCATTCAAGAATTAACAGCAATTTATCCAGTTAAATTGCCAAAAACCATAGAGACCATTTTATCGACAGTGCCTTATATTTATTTAGCACTTTCTATTCTATTTGCTGCAACCGATAGCCATTTTATCATTTGTAAATACGATCCTTATGTTGGAATATTCCGATTAAATGGTCCTTCCACGATAATGATTTTCGGCATATTGCTGCTTATTTCAGGTGTGTTTATCAATCGTCCGTATTGCCGATTTCTGTGTCCTTACGGTGTGATTTTAGGCTGGGTTTCACGTTTTTCGGGCAAGCATTTGAGCATTACACCCGATAATTGTACCAATTGCCGTTTATGCGAAACTTCTTGTCCATACGAAGCTATTATCCCCGCCGACTTCTTGGAAGTTAAAGAACCAATGCTTAAATCGAGGAAGAAATTTATGCTTTATTTAATACTCTTGCCAATAATTACACTTGGTGCTGCATATTTTAGTCTGCAATTTGCCGATAATTTGGCTTTGGTAAATCAGAAAGTCAGGCTAGCCAATGAGTTGAGAATAGAAAAAGAAATGGGTGTAAAAGCTATTTCGATGGATGCGGTGACTTTTAAAGAATCAGGAAGTACATTGGAGCAACTTTATGAAGAAGAAACACAGATTATTAAGCGTTTTGAAAAAGGAACTCCTTGGGCCGGTGGATTTCTAGGTTTGTCTTTGGGAATCGCATTATTGCTCACTACCATTAACCGAAAAAGAGACAGCTATAAACCCGACCAAGGAAAATGTTACAGTTGCGGGCGTTGCTTCGAATATTGTCCTATTCACGTTGAGAAATTGAATATAAAATGAGCTTAACAGAAAAAAATATCAAGCTTTTAAAAGCATTATCCTATGCTTCGGCTATGTTTAGCCTTATGGTAGCTATCACTATGATATTTAGCTTTTTGCAGTTGAATTTTGTTCGTCCGCTAGAAAGCCCTGTACTTACAGAGTTGAAAAAGAGCTATGATGCTAATCCCCAAAATGCCGATTTGAAAGAGCAAATTAGAGCCATCGATTTGATGGCAAGAAAAGCCTATTTTTCGAGTAGATGGCAAATTGAAACAGGATCCTACCTCCTTGTTTTTGGTGCATTATTCTTTTTTATCAGCCAAAGAATCATTACGGATAATGAAAAGAAACAACCCTCATTTTTGGGTAGTTCTCCTATTCTGGGAAATAAGAAAGAAGTTCGAAAATACTTGTTTAGCGCTTCATTTATTGTAATAATATTGGCTATCGTGATTTCATTTTATCTTAGAAATGAGCTACCAAACCCTATTGCTGTTGAAAAAGAAGTGCTTACGGAAGGGGTTAGTAAAACCATTGAAATTACAACTCCCGTGCCTCAAAAGAAGATTGTTCAGAAAGAATCCATTCCAGAAACAGTCGTTGCAGAACCTCAAATCGATGAGTCAAAATCAGTTGCGGTTAAAAAAGTTGTGGTAGAAGAGATTACGAAAGGAGAAAATAAAACGGATGATGTTAATTACCCTTTCTTTAGAGGCAATAATAGCCAGGGAAAAGTAAGCTCAGGAAACTATCCTACACTTTGGGATGGAAAAGCAGGAAAGAATATTTTGTGGAAGACCGAAATTTCAATCGAAGGCTTTAATTCGCCAATTATTTGGGGAGACAAACTGTTTTTAACTGGTGCCGATTACAATGATGCCGCCATTTATTGTTTAGATAAAAAAACAGGAAAAATGCTTTGGACAGCTTCGGGTAAAAATGTAGAAGGAGAGCCTGCTCAAGCACCTGAAACATCTGCAGATACAGGTCTGGGAGCTCCAACAGCAGCAACTAATGGAGAAGAAGTCGTGGTGATTTTTGCAACAGGGAATTTCCTTTGTTTCGATATGGATGGAAGTCAATTGTGGGCTAAAAATATTGGTGTTCCAGATAATCATTATGGACATTCTTCATCGCTGATCATTCACGAAAATAAAGTCTTGGTGCAATACGATCATCATATTTCAAAATCGATTATGGCTTTCAATATTAAAACCGGTGAAATGCTATGGGTAACAGCGCGTACTGTTGCGCTTTCTTGGGCCTCGCCTGTACTTGCTACTTTCGATGGTATCACACAAGTCATTCTGAGTTCAGACCCTGCGGTCATCTCTTATGATGTCAAAACGGGAGAAGAGTTATGGTCGGTTAATTGTATGAGCGCCGAAGTTGGGCCTTCCGTAGGCATCAATTCTAAATATGTTTTTGCTGCGAATGAATTTGCCAAATTGGTGGCAATAAAACCGGGTAAGGATGCTGCAATTGTTTGGGCCGATAATGAGTACTTGCCTGAAGTAGCAAGTCCTTTGGCCACTGAAGAATGTTTATTTGTTGCAACCAGTTATGGAGCTATTGCCTGCTATGCTGCAGAAAGTGGAGAAATACTTTGGAATCACGATTTTGATTATGGCTTTTACTCATCGCCTATATTAGTGGGTGATAAAGTATACTTAACCGATCAAATTGGGGTGACCCATATTTTCAAAGCAGATAAAGAATTTGTCTTGATTTCAGAACCTCCTTTGGGAGAATCTGTTAATACTACTCCAGCATTTTCCGAAGGGAAAATATATATCAGAGGAGAGAAATATTTATATTGTATTGGAGAATAAAGAAATTTGAAAAAGATAAAAGAAATAGAACTAGATACTTGCAGTTGTAGCACAACGCAACCCGATGATATTAAGAATATCGTTGAAACTGTTGTTGCTGAGATTGGAAAGGATAGAGACAAAGCGATCCCAATTCTTCAGGCTGTGCAAGAAAAGTTGAGCTATTTGCCTTCGGAAGCGCTAAAGTATATATGTGAAATAACAGAGATTAGCCCCACTCAAATTTCTGGAATTACTACTTTTTATTCCCAATTTAGATCGCTGCCCACTGGGGAACATATCATTAAAGTATGTGTAGGAACTGCTTGTCACGTTAAAGGTGCTGCATTAGTGTCAGAAGCTTTTAAGCGTGAGCTCAAAATAGAAGGAGAGCAAACTACAAGTGAAGATCAGCTATTCTCTGTTGAGGAAGTGGCCTGCTTGGGCTGTTGCACTTTAGCTCCTGCCATTCAAATTGATGATAAAACCTATGGTCACGTTAAAACTTCTGAGGTAAATGCAATTATTCAAGATTTTTTAGCTTCCGATAAGGAAGTCAAACCCAAGAAAATAGCACTTCCCAAATCAGAATTTGATACGGAAATACGTGTGGGATTAGGCTCATGCTGTATTGCAGGTGGAAGCCAGGATATTATGAATGAAGTGGAAGTAGTTGTTCAAAAGTTTGGAATTCAAGCTAATATAAAAACTGTTGGATGTGTTGGTGTCTGCAATCAAACGCCCTTGCTCGAAATTGCGACTAAAAATGAAGAAGTCATCCGCTATACCAAAGTGACAGAAGAGCGTGTAAGCGAAATTATCTTGCATCATTTAAATCCCAAAAAACCAAAGAATAAAATAAAGGCAAAACTTTACGATTGGTTGGATGCTTTTTATACGGATGAAATGCTTGAAAGTCCTGTTAATCTTGAAGATGATACAAGAGAAAAATATTTGAATAATTTCCTCAAATATCAAAAACATATTGCCACTGAACATTATGGTGAAATCTCTCCTTTTTCTTTAGATGAATACATTAAGTTCGATGGTTTCAAAGGCTTTAAAAATGTTTTGAATATTTTGCGTCAGGAAGATTTGATAGACATGGTATCAGAAAGTGGTTTGCGTGGAAGAGGTGGAGGAGGTTTTACTACCGGCGAAAAGTGGAAAATTGGCTATCAAGCCAAAGGCGATAAAAAATATGTGATTTGTAATGGCGATGAAGGTGACCCTGGAGCTTTTATGGATCGGATGCTTTTAGAATCTTTTCCTTTTCGTGTAATTGAAGGTATGCTTATTGCCGCCTATGCAATTGGAGCAAATGAAGGCATTTTTTATATCCGTGCCGAATATCCACTTGCTGTGGAAAGAGTAAAAAATGCCATCCGTTTATGCGAAGAACAAAATCTTCTTGGTGAAAATATATTGGAGACTGATTTTTCATTCGACATAAGAATATTTGAAGGAGCCGGTGCTTTTGTCTGTGGTGAGGAAACAGCAATGATTGCTTCCATTGAAGGTAAACGAGGTAATCCTATTGTTCGACCTCCATTCCCAGTTGTGCAAGGGCTCTATAGTAAACCCACTTTGGTAAACAATGTTGAAACCCTCTCGATGCTACCTTGGATAATTAGAAATGGAGCGGAAGCTTTTAAAGCTATCGGAACCGAGAATAGTAAAGGCACAAAAGTGTTTGCTTTGGCAGGTAAGACAGCTCGAGGCGGATTGATAGAAGTACCTATGGGCACAACTATTAGAAAAATAGTTGAAGATATTGGTGAAGGAGTTGCCCCCGGTCGAACATTTAAAGCTGTTCAAATTGGTGGACCTTCGGGAGGTTGCATCCCGGCTTCCTTAGCCGATACACCAATCGATTTTGAAGCCCTAACCGAATTAGGTGCAATGATGGGTTCAGGAGGATTGGTAGTTCTCGATGATTCGGATTGTATGGTTGATATGGCCAAATATTTCCTCACATTTACCCACGATCAGTCCTGCGGAAAATGTACTTTTTGTCGCGTTGGAACAGGTCAGATGCTTCATATTCTCGATCGATTTAGCAAAGGAATAGCTGATATTTCAGAAATC
This sequence comes from uncultured Draconibacterium sp., assembly GCA_964412145.1. Classification (GTDB taxonomy): domain Bacteria; phylum Bacteroidota; class Bacteroidia; order Bacteroidales; family UBA12170; genus UBA12170. The sequence continues at coordinate 814 of CAYPOW010000133.1, read as the reverse complement.
GATGAGCTGGAAAGGTTGGGTGCTGCCATTACCAAAGGAAGTTTATGCGCTTTAGGGAAAACTGCGCCAAACCCGATTTTATCGAGCATAAAATATTTCCGCGAAGAATATGAGGCTCACGCGAAAGGGATTTGTCCAGCAGGAAAATGTCCCGATTTAATCACTTATCGTATTAATGATAAATGCATAGGTTGTACAAAATGTGTAGCGGCTTGTCCGGTTCAAGCCATCCCTTTTACGCCCTATGAACAACATAAAATTGATACCGATATTTGTGTAAAATGCAATGCTTGTTTTGAAGTTTGCCCTGTTGATGCCATTGAAAAATAATTATGATTAAACTAAAAATAGACCATAAAGAGATAGTTGTTGAAGCAGGAATACGCTTGATTGAAGCTGCACGGCAAAATGGAATTGAGATTCCATCGCTTTGCTATCGCGATGATCTACCGCATTATACTTCTTGCTCCGTCTGTTTGGTTAAAAATAAAAATACAGGTAAATTTCTGCATTCTTGCTCTGTAATGGCTGAAGAAGGAATGGAGATAGAAGCATCCAGTTCTGAAGTTTTAGACTTAAGAAAAGAGGCTGTTTCAATGCTTTTGTCTGAACATAGAGCTGAATGTGAAGCACCTTGTAAAGTAGTATGTCCAATGGGTTTGAATATCCCTTTAATGAACAGGCATATTCAAAAGGCTAATTTTAAATCGGCTTCCGAATTGGCTTTTCTTGAGATGGGATTGCCCGAAACTCTTTGCGCTGTATGCCCTGAATATTGCGAAAAAGCCTGTCGTAGAAAAATGATAGACAGCAG
>CAYPOW010000132.1:0-8866 GCA_964412145.1 uncultured Draconibacterium sp. | reverse complement strand
GAATTCATAAAAATTTTCGTATTTTTGACCCATATTAAATTTTTTGGTTAAATATGGTTTGCAAAAAGGTGTGAGTTTCTCAAATTCACACCTTTTGCATTTTTATTCGAAATTTCAAATATTTTTTCTTTTTAACCAGCCAAACGACTTGCAAGGTCTTCACAAGCTTCTTCAATAAGTGTATAGGTTTCTTCAAAATGACTCAGGTTACCATAATAGGGATCTGGTACAATTTTTTGTTGACCTGGAAATAATGCTTCCAATAAAAGCCTCACTTTTTCTTTATCCTTTTTGTTTCTTGCTTTGGCGATTATATTTGAATAATTTTCAGTATCCATAGCGAATATTAAATCGTACTTATCAAAATCGGCCACCTGAAATTGCCTGCCTGAATGTTGTGAAATATCAATTCCGTATTTTTTTAGCGTTTGAATAGCGCGCAGATCAGGTGATTGACCCACGTGATAATTGGCCGTTCCGCAACTGTCTACTTTTGCTTTTAGATTGTATTTTTCAATCTTTTGTCGCATAATTCCTTCCGCCATGGGCGAGCGGCAGATATTTCCTAAGCAAACCATTAATATTTTCATAGGTATTTTTTAAAAGATGGAACGAGTATAAGGTGTTGTTTTTTGATCGGTGAATTCTCCTTTTTGATATTTGAATAAACCTGTAATGGCGATCATGGCTGCGTTATCAGTAGTAAATTGAAAATCAGGTACATAAGTATTCCAGCCATATTTCTTTTCGCCATTTTTAATGGCCGTTCTTAAACCTGAATTGGCCGAAACGCCTCCTGCAATGGCAATTTCTTTTATGCCTTCTTGTTTAGCCGCTTTTACTAATTTTTCCATCAAGATTTTAACAATAGTATATTGCATAGAGGCAGCCAAATCAGCTTTGTTTTCTTCGATGAATTGTTCGTTAATTTTTAAATTATCTCGTAAAAAATAGAGGAACGAAGTTTTTATTCCACTAAAACTATAATCTAAATTTTTAATCTGAGGAATAGGAAAAGCAAAGGCCTTTGGATTTCCTTCTTTTGCTAATTTATCAATTATCGGGCCGCCTGGATAATCAAGCCCCATAATTTTGGCAGTCTTGTCAAAAGCTTCTCCAGCTGCATCATCAATGGTTTGACCTAAAAGTTTCATATCAAAATGATCGTTTACCCGAACTATTTGTGAATGGCCTCCAGAAACTGTTAAACATAAAAAAGGAAACTTTGGAACAGCCTTCCTTAGATTTTTAAGTTGAACAAAATGGGCTAAAATATGCGCCTGCATGTGGTCAATTTCTATCAGTGGAATATTTAAACCCATTGCAAAGGCTTTTGCAAAAGAAGTCCCAACCAAAAGAGAACCCATTAAACCCGGACCACGTGTAAAAGCAATAGCACTGAGTTGTTTTTTGCTTATATTTGCTTCCTGTAGAGCACGGTGTATAACGGGAATAATGTTTTGCTGATGTGAACGAGAAGCCAGTTCGGGAACAACCCCTCCAAACTTCATGTGAACGTCTTGATTTGCAATAACATTGGATAAAATTGTATCGTCTTCCAGGATAGCTGCAGAGGTGTCGTCGCAAGAAGATTCTATACCTAAAATATAGGTGCTCATAAACGTTTAATTTAGGCGCAAATTTAAACAAACTATTTTTGTGAAGAGAAAAATATTCCGAGTACTTAGTTTAATTGTTGTAGTGGTTATTACCACTGGAATTCTTCTCACCGGAATTATGCGCAATCCTTATGCGCAAACTTATTTGGCCAGAATTGTAGCCATCCATTTATCGGAATATTTGCATACAAATGTTAGAATAGAAAAATTAAGAGTTTCTGCTTTTCTAAATGTTGAGGCAGAAGCAGTGGAAATTAATGATTTACAAAATAAGCCCCTTATTCATTTTAAAAAGCTGTACCTATCTTCCAAATTATTTAAAGTGTTTAGTCAGGCCATCGATTTAAATACTGTAGAAATTGACAGCGCAAACGTTTTTATGCGTCGCTATAAAGGGAATGATAGCTTTAACATTAACAACTTTATAAGCAGATTGAAACGAAATGATTCTCTTGCTCCAGATTCAGTGATAGTGGACAAGAAACCTTTTTTACTCAAAATCAATCAGATTAATATCAAAAATAGCCGTTTTGTATATCAAATAGAAGATAAGATATCATTACCTGATTTTGGTATGGATTTTTATGATATTGATATTCAGGGTATTGATGCGAGTTTTAAAGATGTATTTATTCTTAAAGACAGTATTCATGTACTATTAAAGCATATTTGCGCCAGAGAAAAATCCGGATTTCAACTTGATCATTTGGAGGGAGATTTAAAACTATTTAGCAGCGGAATGCAATTAGATGCTGCTTTAATGGAAACTCCATTTTCCAATATGGAATTCAATCTTAATTTTTCTTATCCCGATTGGCAAGCTTATACGCATTTTGTAGATGATATAAATTTGAAAGCTGAAATTTTTGGAGGACAATTGAACACAATCGATTTTTCTTATTTTGCACCTGATTTGCAGGATATGAATAATCCTTTTCGTGTGAGTGGAAATTTCAGCGGCCCAATCCGTAATCTAAGAGCTCGGAATATCATTCTTTCTTTTGGAAATGAGACGGAATTTGAAGGAAATATTCAAATGACTGGTTTGCCAAAGATTTATGAAACATTTATTAGCTTAAGAGTTAAGAATTTTTCTACATCAGTAAGTGATATCCAACAGATTAATACTACAGGAGGATACCGATTAAATAAACTACCGGATCTGCTCTTCACCTTTGGAGCTATAAAAATCAAAGGGAATTTCACGGGATTCTATAACGACTTTGTTTCTAACGCCAGTTTCAATACAAAAATAGGAGGATTAACTACTGATATTCAGTTTAGTAATAATCCAAATAGAAATATTATTGAATATCGGGGCGATTTTCAGGCACGTCAATTTAATTTAGGTCAGTTCTTGGAAAATACAGAATATTTTGGAAAATTAGATTTTGATTTGAATGTGAAAGGGGAGGGTTTAGACCTGGAAAGTATCTACGCCAATGTGGAAGGAGAAATCAATAATTTTGAGTTTAAAGGGAAACAATTGGAAGATATTGCCATAAATGGATTGTTTCAGGAGCGTCAGTTTACAGGAGATATCAATATTAATGATCAACTCATAGACGCTGATTTTCAAGGACATATAAATTTTGATTCCCTTGTACCTATTTTCGATTTCAACTTAAAGCTGGACAATACACATTTGGCTTTGTTAGGAATCCTGCCTATTGATACGTCCGCTATTCTGTCTTCGAATATTAATCTTAATTTTAGTGGCAATACATTGGATAATATGCGGGGAGAAATTAGTTTGGACACTACCCGATTATATTACGAAAGCGGGCTCTATTCAATGAATGCTCTTCGAGTAAAAACTTCTTCTGGCTTGAATGCTACCCGATCTATTAGCCTTAGTTCCGATTTTGTTGATGGCAAAATTGAAGGTGATTTTCTGCTAAGCAAATTAAAAAGTTCGGCGCAGTTTTTTTTGCATGAGTACCTGCCAAATCTTGTTTCGACTAATGAACTGAGTTTAAATTTGTACTCCAAAAATATTTATTGGGACTTTCGATTTAAAGGATTGTCCGAAATTTTACCTTTATTACATCAACCTCTTCAAGTATCTGAAAATAGTCAGTGGGTAGGGACTTTTGATGCAGATAAAAATGAGCTGGAATCGCTACTTAGCTTGCAAAACGCAGTTTATAAAGGCGTAAAAATCAATAATTTACAACTTAAAACATACAATTCTGCTGATGCTCTCATTACGGATTTGGCTATTGAATCACTCATTTTTAAGGAAGAAGCAGAAAATGACACTTTACATTTAGGTATCGATAATTTGCGCTTTTCATCCATTGCTCAGGAAGATAGTATTCAATTTTTAATCAATTGGAAAAACAAGTTTGAAGCCGTAAAAAATAACGGTGATATAGCTGGCATACTTAATTTAAGTAAAGATGCCATATTTGATTTAAAGTTCAATAAGGCCGATCTAATCATCAATGATACAAGCTGGAATATTCATCCTCAAAATAACCTGATCATTAAAAAAGACCAGGTTCTTTTCAAAAAAATGGGTTTCTATTCTGGTAGTCAGCAAATAGAACTTACTGGTTCCCTCGATCAAAAAAGTGAGCAGGCATTCAAGATCGATTTCAATAATTTCGATATCTCCAATTTTGATATTCTTATGAATTACAAAGGAATTGATCTGGATGGACTTATCGAAGGTGATATGCAGTTTATCAAGATGGAAAATAATCTTGATTTTCTCTCCAATCTGCAGGTTCAGAATCTGAAAATCAATAAAGAAATTATTGGAGATGTTGATCTAAAATCGAAACGAAATTTGGATAAATCAATTTTTCTTAATGCTGAAATTGTAAAATCACTCGAAAATAATGAAATTCAAAAAACCTTGGTGTTTGAAGGTTTATATTATCCTGATAAAAAAGAAAACGCACTCGACTTTTCATTATTTATCAATAAGTTGCCAGCGCAAGCGGTAGGTCCCTTTTTGTATAAATGGGTAGAGAACCTAGAGGGTACGGCATCGGGAAATGTACTCATAAAAGGAAGTCTGGAAAAACCTGATATAAGTGGAAATATAAATCTCGAAAAACTCGGATTTAGAATTATGTATCTGAATACCAGTTATATATTAACTGCAAAGGCTGTCATCGATAATTCGTTTATTGATTTGCAAAATGCAGAATTACGAGATGAAATGAATAATCCTGCTTTGGTTTATGGTGGCTTATTTCACAATCATTTAAAAGATTTTGCTTTAGATATCTCGCTGTGGCCTCAAAGTTTTATGGGTTTAAACACACATAGAGGAATGAATTCACTGTATTATGGGAAAGCATTTGTAAGTGGAACGGTTGAATTTAGTGGGCTTATTCGTGAGGCAGTGGAAATGAATATGAATCTGGAAGCAAACCGTGGTAGTGAAATAGTAATCCCAATCAATTTAACTGCTGATGTTTCGGATAATGAGTTTATTACATTTGTAAGCTATCAGGATACATCTTCGAAAAAGTTAGAAAAGAAACAAATCAAGGAACTTTCCGGTTTTAGTTTAAATATGGATTTGTCGCTAACCCCCGATGCAAAAGTTGAGATTATTTTGCCGGAGGATTTAGGTAATATTCAGGGTATTGGTACGGGCGATTTGAATTTGAATATGAATCGTGCTGGTGATTTTACCATGGCTGGAGATTATAGGGTAAGCAAAGGTACTTTCTTGTTCTCCATTAAAAACGTCTATAAAAAACGTTTCGATTTAGTTGATGGCGGTACTATTGCCTGGACAGGCGATCCTTATGCTGGTAAATTAAATATGAAAGCGATTTACCACGTAAAAACTTCTTTGAATACCTTAGGCGCTACCCAAGATACAACATTCCGTTCGAGGGTTCCAATTGATTGTGTTATAGGATTAAGTGATCAGATATTAAATCCAATGGTTAAATTTGGTTTTGAATTTCCAAATTCGACGGAAGAAGTTCGCCAACTGGTTTTTAGTCAGATTGATACTACTAATGAGGCGGAAATGTCTCAGCAAATGTTATCCTTACTTGTGCTCAACAGCTTTAGCTTTTCCTCGGCAACTGGAAACAGTGATTTGGCTTCCAATGTTAGTGGATCATCATTGCAATTAGTTGCAAATCAATTAGGCAACTGGCTATCACAGATTAATAATAATTTGGATGTTGGAATCAATTACCGGCCCGGAGGAGCTATCACCAACGAAGAGGTTGAAGTAGCTCTTTCAACACAGTTGTTTAATGAACGGGTTACTGTTGATGGTAATTTTGGCTATCAAAATTTAAATAATGTATCCAATTCTAATACCAGTAATATTGTGGGCGATATTAATGTAGAAGTGAAAATTACCAAAGACGGGCGCTTCCGACTGAAAGCGTTCAACAGAACAAATACGGTTGATTTATATGATAATATTGCGCCCTATACACAAGGAGTTGGAGTATTTTATAGAAAAGAATTCAATTTCTTTAAAGATTTATTCCTGCGAAAGAAAGAGGAAGAAAAAGTAGAAGAAGATATTGAAAAACAGACTGATAATTCAGCTTCCCCTGAAGAAAGTAGTGTGAAAGGAAGGAGATCAATACCTCAGAAAACAATTCCTTCCAAATGAAAAATTTTGTAGTCTATAAATCTTCTGCTGGCTCGGGTAAAACAACTACATTAGCTATTGAATATCTGAAACTTAGCCTCGTAAAACCGGCGAATTTTAAACATATTTTAGCGCTAACTTTTACCAAGGATGCTGCCAATGAAATGAAGCAGCGTATCGTTGAATATCTGATAAAAATAATTCATTATCAGGGAGGAAATCAACTCGATTTTATTTTTGATCCTATCATCCAAAGCTTCAAGAAAAAATATACGCTGGCAGAACAAATTCCTGAACGGCCGGAAAGTATTGAAGAAATTCAAAAACAGGCGCGGATTTTATTGACACTCATTTTACATGGATATTCTGATTTTGCAATCAGCACCATCGATAGCTTTACACATCGCATCATTAAATCTTTTGCACACGATTTAGGTATTGCTATAAGTTTTGAAGTGGAGCTGGATACTCATAATCTATTAAAAACCGCTGTAAATGAGTTGATTAGTAGGGCGGGAGCTGACAATCAGAAATTAACTGAAGTCTTGCTCGATTTTTCTTTGCACAAAATTGGGAGTGATAAATCGCGCAAAATAGATGTAGATCTAAGAGCTTTGGCCATTAATTTGCTCGATGATGTGAAAGAAGAATATTTGCTCGATTTGCGCAAACTTTCAATAGATGAGCTCCTGAAAATGAAAGATCAGGTTTTTAAAGAAGTTAAAGATTTTGATGAATTTGTAAACAAAGAAGCACAGCTAGCAAAAAAATTAATCCAAAAACAAGGATTGGATTGTAAAAGCTTTTATTATGGAATTGGAAATATTTGCAACTGGTTTTTTAAATTGGCAAAACCAAATTTTGCAACAGCTGAAATCAGGCCGAAAGAGCGCGTTTTAAAATCGATTAATGAAGATCTTTGGTGTGCAGGGAAAGCAGATGAAACAGATAAAGTTAAGATAGAATCAATAAAAGGCGAATTGAAAATTCACTTTCACAATTTGAATGATTTTATCACGAAAAATATAGATAGTTATCTGATATACAGACAAATATCTCAGCATATTTATCCTTTAGTCGTGTTAAACGAAATCGAGAAATTAATTTTTCAACTAAAAACAGAATCAAATGTTTTGCATATTTCCGATTTCAATAAGCTGATTGCACATGCCATCGCAGGCGAGCCGGCTCCTTTTATTTATGAACGCATTGGCAATTGGTATCGGCATTTTTTATTGGACGAATTTCAGGATACCTCCGCTTTGCAATGGAATAATTTATTGCCGCTCATTGAAAACAGCCTTGCCGAAAATCATTATAATTTAGTGGTGGGAGATGGGAAACAATCGATCTACCGCTGGCGGGGAAGCGATGTAAATCAGTTTGTATCTTTACCTGATCTGCTTAAAAAAACGGATGCACTCACTGAGCAAAGAGAACATTTATTACAGGAAAATTATGAAGAACGCTTTTTGCAGACCAACTTTCGCTCTGACGAAGAAATTGTAAAGTTTAACAACGATCTATTTCGATTTATTAAAAGTTCGGATTGCTTGTCTGAAAATAACCGAAAAGTTTATAATGAAGTAGAACAAGCTGTTAATACCGATAAGCTGGGTACAGGCATGGTTGATATTTTATTGATGGATGAAAAAGATGATGAGCTCTTAAATTCAAATCTGATAAAAGTCATTCAAACAGCTAAAGATGAAGGATATGCATATAAAGACCTAGCTATTTTAGTTAGAAAAAATGCAGATGCCACTTCTTTCGCCGATTTGCTTTTAGAACATCAAATTCCGGTTATTTCTTCAGTGGCTCTGCGTGTTTCATCTTCAGCAAAAGTCAAATTTATTTTAAGCTTTTTTCAGTCTGTTCTCAATCCTGACGAGGTTTTATATAAAATAGAAGTATTACGTTTTTTACTTCAGGAACATGTTTTGGGAGATTATAATCCGGAAAATTTTCATCAGCTTATGGCTGGCCTGCTGGCCGATGAAAAGGGATTTTCCCCTGCGTTTTATGCGCTGCTTGAACAAAATGGATTCACAATCGATTTTAATAAGATTGGACAGACTGATGTTTATGAGTTGGCTGAATATATCATTCGTGTTTTTAAGCTTCAAAAGCCTGATGCTTATGTCCAATTTTTTCTCGATTGTTTGATAGAATTTAAAAGGACTCCCTATAATCTTCTAAGCGATTTTTTTAGCTGGTGGAATGATAATGAATCAAATTTTTTCATTGAATTACCAAAAGGATTGGATGCTGTTACTATTCAAACAGTTTTTAAAGCCAAGGGTTTACAGTATCCGGTCGTGATTTATCCTGTTACAGATTCTAGTTTTCAAACACAATCGGCTAAGAATAAGAGTTGGTTAAATCCAGGAATTGAGGATATTAACCAATTAAAATCGTTTCCATTTTTAACCAGCTCATTAAAAGAAACATCGCTTTCTTCTGCTTATGAAGAAGAACAGTCAAATCAAAAACTCGACGATGTGAATATTTTTTATGTTGCGCTAACGCGTGCAAAACATCGCTTGTTTTTATTAGCCAATCAGTTTGAAGAAAAGAAAGGCAAAAAAGCCAAAGAAACCAGATATAATTCTTTTAAACCATCTATTCTATTCAACGAATATTTAGCTGAGAAAGATGAATA
>CAYPOW010000131.1:0-8995 GCA_964412145.1 uncultured Draconibacterium sp. | reverse complement strand
ACCTCATCCCATACATCTTCTCATCCAAGTCTTTCCAGTTGGTGATGTGTTTGGAGACCTCAGCCCAAAAGCCTTTAGAGTGATTCTTTATTTGCGTGTGGACTAGTTCGTGAACGATGAGGTAATCGATAAGTGAGAAAGGGAGTTTGACGGCTTCTATGTTAATTACAATCTCATTTGACGGAGTACAACTTCCCCAACGTTTTTCAAGTTGTTTAAAGCTTATGCTTGTATATTTATAGCCTGTTTTCTTCGACCATTTGCGAATGCGTGGTGCAATCTTTTCTTTTGCTTTTACAGAAATATAATGCTCAAATGCCGACTTTAACTCTTGCTGGCTATTTAAATGTTTTGGTAGGTAAACTTTGAACTTCGATTCTGTGAAATCAATGTCGATTTCAGTTAACTCCTCATTGATAAACAGCTCGACATAGTACTTTCTTCCAAGATATTGAATGCGCGATCCTGTTACAATATCATCATCGCCAATAGACTTTACTAAATCGAGCTTATCGAGTATCCACCTTGCCTTTTTTAGAATCAGTTTGTGAGATTGTTCAAGGCTTATTTTCTTGCCTTTCAATATAACACCAACACCTTTCTGAACGCTTATATAATGCGATTTAAGGCTCTCTTTAACAACTACCGAATACTCGATGGTTTGCTTGCCGTATATTACGCTAAGCATATCTATTCAACTTAATAATGTCCACTAATTCCTTTGCTTTAGCTTTGGCTTCTGAACGCTCCATTTTGGTTGATTTCAGAAAGCGCATTATCTTGTTTTCTATATCCTTTTGAACCTGTCCTTTGGCTTCCCAACCCACTATATTGAGTTCACCTTTAATCAGGTCGAATAAAGTATTTGTTGCATCTTCGGCTTCAACGTCAAAAAGGATTTTCATCGAGCTGTAAACTGCCCGTTCATAGGCCTTCGTAAAGCCTTTTTCTTCGCCCTCTTTTTGTTCTGCTATGATTTCATCCTGAATATCACCCAAAGCCTTTAAAAGCTCCAGTTGCGTGATGCGTTCTTCCTTGCGATGTTTGAGTAATTCGTCCAATCGCTGAGCTAGTGGCTTGTAAAAATCGGGGCTCTTATCCATACCCACTTTAATGGTATGCTTTAAATTATTGCGCATCTTGAGCTCCTTGGTGGCTGGTGATGCATTCATAATTTCTTCTTTGAATTTTTCCTTGTCGATTATAGAAATAGGCTCTGCTAAAAGATTCTCAACACCCTCGGCTTTCAAATGTTCGTTAATCATCAATTGCAACATCTTGCTTTCGTCCTTGCTTACTTTCAGCTCATCATCATCGGGATAAGCATTTATAGCTCTTAGCTTGATTTCGTTGAAAAGTTTAAAATCGTCTCTATACTTCATGGCCCTAGTATTTGGCAAGACAATGTTGATGGATTTATTAAACTGTTTTAGCAAAACTTTGAATTCATCCCTCCTATCAATAGGCTCGATATAACGAACTGCAGCATCTATAAATACTTCGCGTTGGTATTGACGATCAATCTTCATTGGCTTGAAAAAGCTGAGCAACTTAGTATGATTAACTTCCAATTTTGGGAATTCTTCGTTAAGGTTTTTGAGAATATCATCCGGACGGATGTCACCTGAGAAAATTTCCAGGGCCTGAATAAGATAAGCCGTGATTCCGTTATAATCGATAATATAACCTGCATTTTTTCCCTTTCCGGTACGATTGACACGTGCAATGGCTTGTAAAAGATTATGCTCTTTTAAAGGTTTATCCAGATACAAACAAGAAGCAATGGGTACATCATATCCTGTTAGAAGCATATCCGAAACGATCATTAAGGCAGTATTATCATATTTTTTCTTCCCCGACTTTTCCATTTCGTTTTCATCGCCGAATGGCAATTTGAAATCTTCGGTGGCGGCTTTGATTTCTTCGGGAGGAACAACCCAAATCTGCTTTTTATCGTTTGAATGATTCTTGTTCCAATCCAAGGCTTCGTAATAATCTTTTGCAATAACATCTGCCTTGGGCGAACCTATGCTTACTACCACTTTTGATTCAAATTTATGATAACCTTCTTCTTTGAGTTTGAATAGTGTTTGCTGGTATTTAATAGCAAATGCTCTGCCACTACAAACAATCATCGCTTTATGTCCATCGGGGAATATCTTGCTTTTGAAATGATCGACCATATGCTTGCCAATTGCCTCTATTCGCTCTGTGGATAATTGATATTTTCGTAATGCTTCGTTTTTGAGCTTGTCTTTTTTGTCTTCAGAAAGATGACCGAACTTCTCTTCAAATTCAGCATCCAGTTCTTCTTTCTTTACATCGAGTTTGGCAATGCCTTCATCGTAGAGCAATTCAACAGTTGCACCATCGGCAACAGATTCCTTAATGGTATAGGTGTCGATATAATCACCGCCATAAAACTCTCCAAGGGTTGATTTGTCTTCTTTTGAAATTGGAGTTCCGGTAAAAGCTACAAACTTAGCATTGGGCAAAACCGTTCGCATAAAAGAAGCTAGAAAGCCATAATGACTACGATGTGCTTCATCAACCAAAATGTAAAGATTCTCTTTCTTTGAGAGTTCTTCCAATTCAATTTCTATGCGCTCAATCTCAACCCATTTTCCATTTTGTAGCTCTTTAGTAATCTTTGTCAGCGTTTTGTCTTTGATCTGTTTTTCGATCATCAGGTTGCCACGTTCTTCCAACTCAGTTTGATCGGTTTGGGTGGTGGCTTCTTTATCTGTCTCCTGAAATTTTTGGAGCGTAGTGGTGATGATCCCACCATAATCGTTTCTAAGCAACTTATCCAAATGTGCAACCGAAGAGGCCTGATTCACATTTTTAAAGCCAATGTTTTGAAAAGTGGTAGTAATCTGCCTATCCAAATCCTTGCGATCTGTCATCACCATTACCGTAGGATTATCGAATCCGAATTCAGAGGCTTGCAGTTTTCGTGTAACATAAGCCATTGTAAGAGACTTGCCCGATCCCTGAGTATGCCAAACCACACCACCTTCGCCAGCTTGTAGTCTGGCAAGCGTTTTGTTTGTTGCTCTTAGTTGTTGGTAGCGAGGTAGTTTCTTAACTGTTCTGCCTTCATCAGATTCGAAGATTATGAAGTGACGAATAAGATCAAGCACTTGCTCTTTATTAAAAATGGAATAAATCAGTTTGTCTTGTTCTGATGGCTTAGCTCCCAAAAAACTTAAATCATCGTCTTTATGGGTTTTGAAGACTGAATAAAATTTTTGTGGCGATTGGATAGCTCCATACTTACCACTCACTTGCCAAATACCTGCACAAATCTGATTATAATGGAATAACTTTTCGGAGTTCTTTTGATAATAATCCAGGTCGCTGAAAGCTTTGTCCCAGGCATTTTGTGCTGTTGGCGATTTACACTCAATTACTCCAATTGGTAAGCCATTGATATAAGCCATCAAATCGGGGATGGAGTTCTGGTATTTCCCGTAGTATTTAATTTGATTAACCACCAGAAAGTCGTTATTGTCGGGATTTAGGTAATCGATAAAGTGTACAGGATGAAATGCTTCTTCACCAGAAATCACCTGCTTTAGGCTATAGTTAGCTCCTCTGATTAACTCCCATATTTTTTGGTTAATCTCCATTAAAGAAGCTCCATTTACCGTTGTAAGTTGATTAAATGCTTTGTTGAGATTATTGTCGTTTATCCATGGATTGATGCGTTGGATAGCTCGAATCAGCCTGTCTTTTAAAACAACTTCGGTTATATCGTTTCTTTCTTCTACCTGAGCTCCATTATAATATTGGTAGCCCATCTTTTGAAACAACTCAATGGCTGGTAATTCGCTGTAGATGTATTCGGGAGAATGTGTCATTATGTCTTTTTATTTGCGCAATTTATTTTAATACAAGAAACCAAATAACCAAAGAGGGATCTTGTTTTCGAAACCTATTTCAATATTATCAGCAGCGACATAAGCATTGCTGATACCTGCGATTTGCTTCTGGGTTTTGTTTTTTCCTCCAATCTCAAATAAAAGGGCATCGTCAATATAAAAATCACCTTTATCAGGATATGAAACGGTATGCTTCTCAGCGATTTGATTTAGAAAGAATGTTTCGCGCAAGTTACCTATTTCAGGTTTGCTGTTTTTAATGGCAAACATATAATTGGTGTTCTCAAGAAACAATTTTTCAGGCTTTTGCAGAAGACCAATACCAAAAGTATTTTTATGGATGGTTTTAAACACTTTGGCATCGCTCAGATAGTTAATGTATTCAAGAAGTGTTTTGCGTTGAATTTGCACCTTATTTGCTATGGAGGATATATTGGGTTTAAAAGGAACCGATTGACTAACAATATAAAGCAATTGCTTTACCTTGCTAATAATCGACATATCGGTATTGCGCAATAAGGGAAGCTCCACTTCGATAATCATATTGATAATTTCCTGTAATCGCTTATAGTATAACTCATCGCTTTGGGAATAGAACGGAAAGTAACCTATGCGTAAGTAGTTCTCAAAATCCTTTAGCGGTTTTATTTTCTTAGTAATTTGTAATGCTATGTCGATATGGTTTTCTAGCAGATCGTTCAATTCTATTTTAGGTAGATCGCTTTGAAAATTGAAATTTAAATACTCTCTAAACGACATTCCTTGCATTGAATAAACCAATGCTCTACGACTTAAATCGCCTCTGGACGAAAGTATTTCTAAAAGAGAAGAGCCGGTAAAAACAACCTTTAATTTGCTATAGGTATCGTATATGTTTTTGAGTTCGATTGACCAGTTTTTATATTTATGCACCTCATCAATAAATAAATGATCGCCGCCCTTGGCAACAAAATCATCTACAAAATCGATCAAGTTTGTATTGGTAAAGTATAAATCGTCTAATGAAATATATAATGCATTGGTGTCTTGTCCGTATGTTTGCTTTATGTATTGAAGCAATAAAGTTGTTTTTCCAACCCCTCTCGATCCTTTGATACCAACTAATCGCTCGCTCCATGGTATTTGATTAAGCAAATACCTTTGAAAACCCAATTGGATTTCTTCAACTAAATGAATATGTCTGTTTCTTAGCTTTTCCATTATTGTAATTGTTTATTAGAATAAACAAATATACAACAAATTGTATGTTGTAGTAAACATTAATGCTATATTTTGGTGTTTGTAACAATCAAAACGGGTCAGGACAAAAATTTGGGTCTTTAATAAATGAAATATTTGCGCTTTATTAAAACAATATTGTTCTGTTCTTTCGACTTGATACGAAAGAACCAAAGAATCAAGACTGCAAATAAATTTCTTGTTTTCTACATTTCATTTCGTTGAAATAGAAGAACTCTTATCCTTTCCGTAAACGGCCGGATAATCAAACAGCTTCTATTTTTAACTACTACATTACATTTGAAAACTTACGTAATTTCTTTGAGGTCGAACAGCGCTATCCTGGCTTTTACCTTGATTATTTTACTTTTTGAACGCTCCAAAGACTTTCGTCAGAAAGTCACTTCCGCCTCAGTCAAAAGGCGTGAAGCGGAGCGCTATTGTGCAGCAACAGAAAACAAAGCTGTTTGACTAGTGTTAGGCTTCGACTTTAGGCGGAGACTAAAAGTAAGGAGTTCTTTGTTTTCGCGGAACAATAGTGAGGAGTAGCCTTTTGGGTGCAGCGGATGTTTTTCCTCCCCTTTTTTATCTGATAATAATTTTATGTTTTTGTCAGATAGAGCTCGTTAAAAATCTCGGTTCAAAAAAGGGGAAAGATTATGACCCTTTTCATCCAGCAGCTATCAGAATTATGTTTAACCCAAGTTTTAAACCTGAGCGAACATTATGAATCAATTTTAAACTACTTCGATAACAGAAGTACTAATGCTTATGCAGAGTCTTTTAACTCAAAAATCAAGGACTTTAGAAGAGCGTTTAGAGGAATAAAGTATATTAAATTCTTACTGTTTAGATTAACCAATATTTTTGCTTAAAAGTTACAGTGACCCAAGTTTTGTTCTTGATCCATCAAAACCTAAAAATATAAAATGAATCGGGTAGATAATTACTTTCCAGTCTTATTAAGCAACCGAACTTTATTTTTCATCTCATTTATTAAAAACTCTTCCAATGCTGGTGCAAGAAAAACATTTTTCTTTTCAATTGGAATCGTTGTTATTAATTCCATACTAAAGATTTTTCTCATTATATGAAGCTTTTCTTTCTTAGAAGGGTATAGATGCGAATGAAAACGATTCCCGAAATAGGAAGTCATAGAGGCTTTTCCGATATACAATCCTAAATTAAAGGGAGGCTCCATATCTACTCCAAAAATAAAATAGACACCTCGCTTCCCTGAATTGATCCACTCTTTCTCTTTTTCCCAATTGAAAGTTGTTAGATCCATATAATAGTTCTGATTCTCCAATTCTATTTCATTTAAAAGCGGCACTGCGAAACCATCTTTTAAATAGGTATTAAAATCATTTAAAGACTGGTTTATTTGCTTAATGATTGGAAGATAATTATTCATAGCTATTTGTTTGATTAATAAAATACCTATTCTTTAATTCACTTATCCATATGATTTCTTCTTTTGACAGTGTACATTGCTCAACTATTGAAACCACATCTTCAAGGTGAAACTTACAAAATCGTTTATTTCCCTCTTTTGATAAAATAGAGCGGAAACTTTCTTCAACATCCTCCTTATGATTATTCCATAGGAATTTATCATTCCCCGAAGGTGAAAACACCAAGAAATAAGACTCATCCAACTGACGGATTTTTTCAACCTTCTCTGCAAGAAGCATATTTCGCCACAATTGGTTTAATGAAAAACGAAAGGGACAATGTGCGGAATCTTTTATCTTTTGAGCATCAAAACACTTGGATTTTGAGGTAAGCACCCAATTCTCGTATCTTGTATATCCACATAAAGAGTTTTTATCTTTAGCTTCCACCAGCTTTTCCCAGTAGTTGGAAGAATTACAATAAGGACGAATCGCATCTTTCTTTGTACGATAGGAAGAGCAAACCGAAAACTCTGCTTCAATAAACTTAAACTCGATCAGGATGACACCCTTTCGTTTGTTTGAGTTTTTGTAGAATACAGCCACATCTGCATCTGTTCCTGCAAACTCCGACTGATCTCCAATACTTTCATCTCCACCTTTTCTTTCAAATCCCGAAAGTGAATCGAGGGTATTGGGAGTAAACTCAATATCGATATGCTTTACCTCTACTTTTTTACTAAGAAGCGTAGAAAATAATTCAGATGCCAGTTTCAAATTGATTTGTAATGGAACAAATAGGTTGAAGCAATAGGTTTGAGAAGCGACTGTATTTTGTTTAACTCTCTCCACATCGCCAGCTTTATGTTCACTAAAACGATTGATAGTGGCTTTATAGATATCATCGCTTAGAAAATTATGTACTGAATCTTTTTCTGAAAGAAGGTGCTTATAACTTGCCCCTCCTTTTGATTTGCCATATTCAGTTACTCCCTGCTCTTCGAAGTAATCTGACATCTTACGATAGGCAAGTTTTTGCCAAGCATTTCCTGTTTGATATATTTCAGCTGATAATCCCATTTTAAATCCAATTAATTCCAGCCATTCTTATTTGGTATATCTTGAATTTTTAACTTCATTGTGCCCTTAAAAAATATCTTATCCAATTTCAATAAATCTTTCTTCACCATTTCTCTACTGACCATTTGAACTGGGTTTCCATCTTCTAAGGACAAGATAATGATTAGGATGGATTTATCTGTGTTACACCATTGTTCTGATAATGATTCAAAAGACACTCGCAATTTATCTAATACTCCTTGTCTCAGACCATTGTTAACTAATGTCCCACTATCCGTATTATCTAAAAGATGTATGAAAGCACCATTAATGGGTTCTTTCATTAGTTTAAGAATGTCTTTTGATATTTTGGGAAGACCACAATTTTTATGTTTAAATTCTATGTTTACAGTACGGTCGTATTTATTCGTGTCTGTAATCTCGTGAATACATAAATCGATTAGTGCAGACTGACCATCAGTAGTTTGAATATTTGCATTGGCAACTATTTCAGCATGTGATTCCCCAAACTTATATTTTTTTGTAGTGGGTGTTTCTATCGAATAAGAAATGCTTGTGTAATCATCACGCAATGCCTCTAGAAACAATAATCGAAGCTCTTGTTCCGACTTGCGAATCACAGTGCCTTTTTTTTGATTTTTAATCGGAAAGACTAACTGTTCTGACGAAGCGCCAACCTTTATTTCATTATCCAAGGAGGATAAACTTGACAAGACTTTGTTGCTTAATAATAATATATCCGTTGTACTAAATATCATAACTAAAAAGTTTTAGGTTTTAATTCACCACTTAAATATAATGGATGTGCTGGTGTGCTATCAACATTTAATTTTATATAATGTAGGTTGCTGAAGTTTGAAAATATATGTTCTGGTCTTCCTTCATGGTTTCCCCACGCACAGACTATTATTTCACACTTTGGCTGCATCTCTTTTATATGCTTAATATTATCGTCTCCAATTGGATTTTCAACATTTTTTAATTCGCTTCTATCAGTTGCCCTATATGCATATAGATTACCTACGTATATGCCACCATAACCCCATGATTTAGCAAAACCAATACATCTTCTAATGGTAGGGTCATTGGTTTCTGAATCTGCGGTACTTGGATTTAGCATAATGAACATGACATTTGGTTTGTTTTCATCCCAATTACGCCATAACTGATACCTGTATTTACTACAGTCCGAAATTATTGCGCCTTTTATTTCTTCTTTTTTAATCATACTGCTACCCTTACCTTACCAGTCAACAGTTGTTGCATCAAACCTTGTTTAAGTTCTAGATAAATGGTTTTCTTTTCTAATAATATATCTAACTTTTCATCAACAGAATTTAAAATGTCTGCTATTTTTATTTGCTCTTTTATTGGAGGTACAACGATTTTCATTTTTTTAAAAAAACCTAAACCAATGGT
>CAYPOW010000130.1:6193-9001 GCA_964412145.1 uncultured Draconibacterium sp. | reverse complement strand
TGAATCGCTAATGGCTGTTTTCCAACTCACCGAAGACCTTGTTTTTCCTGACCCTAACCTAGCCAATGAAGATGGCCTTTTAGCTGTTGATGGTGATTTAGAAACTGAGCGTATCCTATTGGCGTACTCACAAGGAATATTTCCATGGTATGCAGAAGGTTCCAGACTTTTATGGTGGTCGCCCGACCCAAGATTGATTTTATTTCCATCCAAATTAAAACAATCGAGAAGCCTGCTAAGAACTATAAAAAGCGGAATATATCGGTGTAAAATGGATACCAATTTTGAAGAAGTCATAAAAGCTTGTGCCCAGACACGTAGAAAAGAAGAAGACGAAACCTGGTTGGTAGATGAAATGATTGAGGCCTATATAAAATTGCATAGGCTTGGATACGCTCATTCCGTGGAGACTTATTTCAATGACGAATTAGTTGGAGGCCTTTATGGTCTCTCCTTAGGAAAAACATTCTTTGGCGAATCCATGTTTTTTAAAAAAAGAGATGCTTCCAAAGTAGCACTTTCGTATCTTTGCCAGCAAGCTGAGGCAATGGGATTTTATTTTATTGATGCACAAGTAGAAACAGATCATTTAATAAGAATGGGTGCAGAAAAAATAAAGAGAAATGAATTTTTAGAACTTCTAGAAAAAGCTTTAGAGCATCCAACTTGCCAGGGGAAATGGACGAAAGAAATATAAAAACGAGAATAATTTAAAAAAAGACAAACAATGAGTTTTGAAATTAGTGGAAAATTAATCGAAAAATACGATACAGTAGTAATCAGTGATCGATTCAAAAAAAGAGAATTAGTAATTGAAATTAAAGAAAGTACACCCAATGGATTTGAATATGTTGAAACTATAAAATTTCAATTAACTCAGGATAAATGTGATTCTCTTGATTCTTTTAACGTTGGAGACGATATTACAATTCAATTTAATATTAAAGGAAAACGCTGGGAGAAAGATGGCAAGGTTAATTATTTCAATAATTTAGATGCCTGGCGTATTGAAAAGCAAGGCAATGCTCAATCAGCACCTCCTGCCGCTACGGCTGCTGATATTCCTCCAGCAGAACTGGACGAGACTGACGATTTACCTTTCTAGAAAGCATTTCAAATATATTCGTGTATTATACCGATGGCATAATACACGAATACTTTGAGTCAATTTGAATGCCAATTAAACTCCTATCCTTCCAATTGCACAACTAACATAAGATATTGCAGAAGCTGTTAGGCTATTCTGACCCATTTCAGGGTACCCTATCTTAGCCATCTTCTGTTTAATCTTTTGCAGCTCATCTTTCGTATCATCCATATCAATTGTTACCAAAGAATGTTCAGAATCGATAGTCACGTCTTGAACGCTGGTAAATTTACTTATTGTTTTTTGGATCGTATTGGCACAACCGCCGCATTTTAAATTTTCGACAAAAAAAGAATGTGATTTCATTTTGATTATTTTGTTACAAACATAAACACAACAATCTGCTCAAAACGAACACTTTTTCACAAAACAATTATCAAATTCACAAGTGATTGCCAATCAGATTTGATCGAGAGACTTGCGTGTATTGCCCATTTCTTTTTTGTAATCTTTAGGAGATAAACCGCAAACTTGCTTAAACTGCCGACTAAGATGAGCGGGACTACTATAATTCATTTTATAAGCTATTTCACTTATACTCATCTCATCGTAAAAGATATATTCTTTTATCTTCTCAATTTTTAATTGAATAATAAACTTTTCTATAGTTATACCTGTATACGTAGAAAATAGACTACTTAAATACCGATAATCTTTTCCTACTTCCTCAGATAGATAGTTTGAATAACTGATATGAAGTTCATCATTGGAATGCTGTATATGATTGATTAATAGCGTTTTAACTTTTTCAATAAGCTGCTTTTTATAATCATCAAGCAATTCAAAACCGACCTCTTCTAATTTAGTTTTTAACATTGTCATCTCATTGATTGACAATTCGTTTTTTAACCAAACTTCTCCCAATTGAACATCAAGAACCGGAATATTCATTCCTAAAAAGATTGTCCGCACTGACTGAATGCAGCGCGGACAAACCATGTTTTTTATTAATATTTTTTGCATATTATTTTTGAAGCACTACTTCAATAGCTTTAATCAATTGTTGATCAATCCTTTTGCTCACCACTTCTTTTTCCTGCTCAACTTTCACATCTGGTTCCAATTGTTGACCTTCAAGATAATTGCCATTTAAATCCCAAACACCCATTTGAGGAATTCCAAAAACAAGCGTTGGATCTATTTGACGCTCCCACCATACAGCAGTCATAGTTCCTGGTACAGGCATACCCACCAATTTACCTATCTTCAAAGCTTTATATGCATAAGGGAATGCATGCGCATCAGAATAATTTCCTTCGCCCATCAATACAACAGAAGGACGGTACCATTTTTCCATAGGTTCAGAACCCACATAGTGTCCTCGAGGTGCAAAATCAACATAGCGTTCTCCGCTTAAAAGAGTTACCAGATCGTCGTGCAACCAACCACCACCGTTAAAACGAGTATCGACCACAATGGCTTCCTTATCTACATTCCGACCTAAAATTTCAGAATAAGCAACTCTAAAACTAGCATCATTCATTCCACGAACGTGGACATAACCTACTTTTCCATTAGAAATACGATCTGTTTCTTCGCGCATAAATTTAGTCCATCTATCGTAAAGCAAAGCCGATTTAGCACGCTGACTAATTGGCTTGATAACCACAACAGAAGATTTTTGAGTTGCAGGATGATAGATTCGCAACTGAGTATTTTTG
>CAYPOW010000130.1:3187-6093 GCA_964412145.1 uncultured Draconibacterium sp. | reverse complement strand
CCTGTATGCGAACCGTTTAACTCGCCTAACATTTCACCCAAAAGCTCCGCAAAATCGTAATTATTGCTAATGCTTGGTAAAAATACTTCATAAGCTTCTTTGTACATTTTCCAATCAACACCTTTGAAATCAGGGGCATAAAATTTATCATTTACTTGTTTCCAGGCGTGATTGAAAATATATTCACGCTCGCTGGAAGCATCCAAATTCATATCTGCTTTAAATGCAATACTCTTTTTTGCTGGTTTATCTACATTCTTAATATCCAACTTAATGAGACTTCCACCTGAAAGCAGGAATAAATTCTTACCATCCTTATCCATTTTCAGCTGACCACCACGACCATTGAGCTTAAGAACAAGTTTGGTTTCATTTTCTTTGAACTTATGCAACCATAAATCATAGCCTTTTTCAAAACGACTGAGATAGAATAAATTTTTTCCGTCTTTAGTTAAAACAACATCACCTAAACTAGAAGAATGGATAGTAAGTCTTGCAACGCGATCTTCAAGATTTTTCAGATTTAATACAACACTTTTCTCCTCTTTCTTTTCCTTTACGTCTTTTCCTTTTTTCTTTTTAGAAACCTCTTCTTTTTCTTTAGATTCCTCTTTTTTCTTATCGTATTTGGCAGCATATTCTTCTTTTGTCATTGTGAATTTCTCATAAAACTCCTGATTGAAGAACATCGCGTAAGCATCTCTTTTTGATCCCCAGCTGCCGTGGCTGCGCATTCCATTTCGATTGGAAAACCATAGCATTCCATTGCCTTCCATTATCCACTTTGGATTGGAATCGGCATAGCCACTTAAACTAAGATTAACGGGTTCTACACCACCTTTAGCATCTACTAAACCCACTTCATCAACCCAGCGTTTTCCGCCTAAATAACTTACTAAAAAGTACTTGCCATCGGGCGACCACTGATACCATTGATCACCATCGGAATAAGAATAATTATAATCGCCAGATAAAACAGAGCGTTCGGCTTTTGTTTCAAGATTTATCACTTTCAACTCAGTTCTTTCTTGCAAAAAAGCAATTTCTTTACCATCTGGAGAGTATTCAGGTTGAAAGGTGTTTTTATCATTTGCTAGTATCACTTTTTCTTTTAAAACAGTTGAAGTTGCAAAAGCTTTTTCTTCAGTATTTACCAGGCTAGTCTCGTATAGATTCCAGCTGCCATTGCGTTCTGATGCGTAAAGTATAGCTTTGCCATCAGGGCTAAAGCTTACACTTCTCTCCTGCTCTGGTGTATTGGTAATACGCTTGGTTGTAGCAAATTCTACAGACGTTACAAAAACTTCACCACGTACAATAAAAACAATTTCTTTTCCCTCGGGCGAAACATTCATTTCTGTAGCATCTTTGGAGAAGGATTTTAGAGCGGACATTGCCACTTCCTTAAATTTAGGAATGGTTAAATTTAGCTCTTTGGCCTCAGCACCTTCGTTTTTTGTATACAATCCACCATCATAAATAAAAGCTAAAGTATTGTTATCGGCAGCGCTTAAAAAGCGTACAGGATGATTTTCAAAACTTGTGAGTTGTGTTTCGGTACTATTGACTGTAAGCCCTTTTTCATACACATTAAAAATACCATCTTGCTCCGAAAGAAAAAACATTTTCTCTTCGTTTGCTGCAAAAACAGGATTTCTATCCTCACCCTTAAAAGTGCTAAGCTGAGTATGTTTGCCAGTCGTCTTATTGTAAATCCAAATATCTCTGGTAACTGAGGATGTATGATGTTTTCTCCAGGGATCTTCATATCCTTTCACATCGTGATAGAGCAATATTGAGCCATCTTTGCTTACTTGAACATTTTCTGCTGAAGTGGTTAAGCATTGTTTTACACGCCCTCCACTAACCGGAACTTTATAGAGCTCTGTAAGTAATCCATAAGGAAACTGTGCATTCTTTACATCATCATCCAACGTAGCCGAAAAAATAACAAATTGATCATCAGGAGAAAATGTCCAGGGTATTTGTTTTGCCGAGTGATAAGTAATTCGAGAACTCTTCCTTGTTTCAAAATCGAAAATAAAGATATCGAAATTACCATATAAATCGGAAGTGTAAGCTAGTTTAGTCCCATCATTTGACCAAACAGGGTTTGATTCATAAGCTTCGCTAAGAAGAAGCGGTTGAGCCTCGCCCCCATTCGAAGATACGGTAAATAAATCGCCTTGAAAAGCGAACACAATTTGAGATGCATCCGGTGAAATAGCCGAATAGCGAATCCAATCTTTTTGTGCAAAAAGATGGAGACTAAAAAGGGTTAAAACTACAATTGTAAATCTTTTCATTTGTATAGGTTTAAATTTAAAATGCCAAGGAAACACTACTTACAAACAAATATAATGTCTATTAATTTGTTTATTTTTTGGTTTCTTAGGTTTGGGTTTTAATAATAAAGCTGAAAAATTTCATTAAAAAAATTATCGAAAAGCTTTGATTTAACATCCGACTAAATTAGTTATTTTTTCACAGACCATAAAAAGGGATAAAATTGAGATTGTTAATTATTTGCAAACATAACTGATCGATGAAATAACATTAAGATAGTCAGATTTTTACAAATATATTGCTTAGTATCAACTCATTAAATATCTTTAATTTGGTCAGCTCCCAAAATAGCTTATTTGAAAAGAGTAAAAATACTGAAAAGCCCCTCTTTTTCACATAATTTGTTTTAATTTTGGGCTCCTATTGTAAAGTGTATAGCTTTGCTCAATTGTAAACTAATTTTTGTGTTAATCACAATAAAAATATCAAAAAACCTAAAAAATGAATATTCACGAATATCAAGGGAAACAAATCCTAAAAAGTTTTGGTGTTAGAATTCAGGAAGGTATAGTTGCTGCTACTCCTGATAAAGCTGTTGATGCCGCTAAAGAATTACAAAA
>CAYPOW010000130.1:0-3087 GCA_964412145.1 uncultured Draconibacterium sp. | reverse complement strand
GATATTGAAACTGTTGCAGATAAAACTCCTCATTTAATTCATAAAGAAGAAGTTGATCCTAAAGTTGGTTTGCAAGGTTTCCAGGCAAGAAAAATTGCTTTCAATCTTGGCCTTAGTGGTGCTGCTTTTAAAGATATGGTAAAATTTGTTACTGCTCTTTATAGTGCCTATGTGGGAACCGATGCTACCATGTTCGAAATCAATCCTGTTTTAAAAACATCTGACAATAAAATTTTAGCTGTAGACTCTAAAGTTAATCTTGACGATAATGCTTTATTCCGCCATTTGGATTATAAAGAATTACGCGATGTTACTGAAGAAGATCCTATTGAAGTAGAAGCGCGTCGTTTTGACTTGAACTACGTGAAGCTTGATGGCAATGTTGGTTGTATGGTTAACGGAGCCGGTTTAGCGATGGCCACTATGGATATGATTAAAATGTCGGGTGGAGATCCTGCTAACTTCCTTGATGTTGGAGGTACTGCTAACGCAAAACGTGTTGAAGAAGCTTTCCGTATCATCTTAAAAGATCCTAAAGTAGAAGCTATTTTAGTCAACATTTTTGGTGGTATTGTTCGTTGCGACTTGGTTGCACAAGGTATTGTTGATGCTTATAAAAATATTGGAGATATTACTATTCCTATCATTGTACGTTTACAAGGAACCAATGCTATTGAAGGTAAAAAACTAATTGATGATTCAGGACTTAAAGTTCTTTCAGCTATCGCTTTAGAAGATGCTGCTCGTTTGGTTAACGAGGTTATCTAAACTGTTCTTTATTCAGTATGAATCCTGGAAGTCTATGATTTTCAGGATTTTTTTTGATTATTTTACAAAACAAGCAAATTGATTATTTAATTGTTAACTCACAATATATTTTTAAACCCTTTGCGCTTAGTTGATTAAAAATGTATATATTTGAATTGACTAAGGAAAACCAAATGGATTAGACAGAAAGCGGAATCTCTTAGTCGAACTTTAGCATGCATTTTTTTAAATATTGCTGCAAAGCAATAAATTTTTGAGCGTTGACAAAAAAACTTTTCCTTTTGTGAAAAGCAATTCTTCGAAATAAAATAATTAAAAAGTGCGGAGTCAGCACAGTAAACTCTGACAAAAAGATCATGAGAAAAACTATTCGAAATTCTACTGTATTCATTTTTGTTTTATTCAATCTTATCTCAATTAGCGCATTCACTCAAACAGGAACAATTAAAATCTTTTCCGAAATTAAGGGAATTTCCATTTATCTAGACGAATTATTCCAAGGAACTGATATAATTGAATTGGATTCTGTTGAAATTGGTACTCATTATTTGAAAATAATGAAAGATGAAACAATTATTTTTGGCGAACTCATCAATGTTGTAAAAAACAGTACTTCTTCAGTTCTCATCAAAGATGATGAAAAGTATAATAATAAAATGCTTTCAACGAAAATAGAGGAACAAAATCAATACTTGAATAATCGTCTGGAAATAATATTAAGTGCTGGTTCTAAAACCTTTACAAAAGGAGCAAGCACCTTATTCCCAGGTTATTATTCTTATTGGGGATACTCCAATTCCGTTTCAACCACCGTTCAAACCAGCGACTGGAAAATAATTAAAGGTGGAGTAAAAGAGATATCAGAGCTTGATTTTGCTCACATGACCAAAAACGCAGAATTACAGAATAGAATAAATTTACAATTACGTAAGGAAGCTAAAAGAACAACAATTGCCGCAATAATTGCTATTCCTTGCATTATTACAGCAGGCATTTTATTAGCTGATATGGCCGGTAGTAAACCTTTTTTACACAAAGATGGGACTATACCTGATTGGGAAGCATATGTTGCGGCTGGTTCAATTGCTATAGGAACAGTTTCTTATCTCACTGTGATGAAAAAACCATATAGCGGGCATTATACCAACGTTGAACAAGCGGCTAAGGAAGCTCAACAATATAATCTAAAATTAAAGGAAAGTCTAGGTTTGCCAGCTGATTTCGAGCCAAACAATAAATAGCTTAGGAACAAATGATTAAGGCAGTTCGCTAAAAAATAAATCCTTTGTTTAGCTAGATATTTCTTAGTATCGTGGCAGTTTATTTAACCCTTTGGCATCGCCTTTGGAGAGAATTATTAATAAGCTATTTACGTCTTCAAAAGTCATATATTAGTTATACTATAAATTGCAAAATGTGCTTTGAAATTGTGTTCAAAAAATTAAATATAGATAATCGATTAAATGGATGGTTTTTCAATTAAAAACCAACACCGTCATAAAGTGGCAGTTTATTTTAGCCCAATGGCATCGCCTTGGGAAAAGATTATAAATAAATTATTTACGCCCTGAAGGGGCAGATTAAAATAAAAAAAATGGCACAATCCCTTTCGAAATTATTTATACATATCATTTTTCATATAAAAAATCCATTGGCCAAAATACGCAAAGAGGATAAGAATGATTTATACGCTTATATAGGGGCAATTATAAAAGACAATGAGTCTATTCCGATAATCATCAACGGAGCTGAAGATCATCTCCATATTTTGTGCGTATTGTCGAAAAATATTTCATTGGCAAAATTTGTTGAAGAAATAAAAAGACATAGCAGTAGATGGATAAAAACGAAAGATCCGTATTATAAAAAATTTGCTTGGCAAGATGGTTATAGCGGTTTTTCTGTAAGCCCTTCCTTACATAATAAAACAAAACAATATATTAAAAACCAGGAAAATCATCACAAAAAATGACATTTAAGGAGGAGTATGTTTTATTTTTAAATGAATATGGAATCAAGTATGTCGAAAATTATTTATGGTCAGATTAATGTTAATCTGCCCTTTCAGGGCGACTTATTTATTCTCATCCACTCCTTACCCGAGGCGTTGCCATCGGGCTGAATTAAACAAGGCTTACAGCCTGAAATAAATTGGTCTGTAATTAAAAAAGAAATTCCTCCACAAAGTGGCAGTTTATTTTAGCCCAATAGCATCACCATGGGAAAGAATTAAAAATAATCTTAGGCAATTGAATAAAATAGATCTTTCCTTTATTAAACTTAAATCCTGCAGGGCAAACGCACACTTTTTTTTAATAA
>CAYPOW010000129.1:0-9069 GCA_964412145.1 uncultured Draconibacterium sp. | reverse complement strand
CCCTTTCAACTCCTTTGCATTAAATGTAAATGGAAGTAGATCAGAAATACCATTGATAATCTGTACATGTCCTCCGGGTTCAGATAAAATTACCCTCATTTTTATCTGAAATAAGTATTCATATTCGGCCATAACCTGACGACAAGACCCACAGGGTGCAAGGGGTTTCTCAAATCCCACAGAGTCGGATTCAACGGCCACCGCAATAGCCAACATAGCAATATTTGGATAATTGGCAGAAGCATAATACATAGCAACCCGCTCTGCACATAAACCGGATGGATAGGCAGCATTCTCCTGATTATTACCTCTTACAATCTCGCCATTTTCAAGCAAAACAGCAGCGCCAACTTTGAACTTAGAATAGGGTGCATAGGCCGATTTACAAGCTAATTGCGCATTATCGAGTAGTTTACGATCTGAAGGTGATAATTCATCGAAACTTTGGTAATCTTCAATTTCGAAAATATGTTTTATTTTTTTCATAGAAAGACATTCAAAAAGTCAAAAAAAACAAGTTATGCTAAGCATTTATACAGTTTGAAAGCATCAAAGTTACAAAACAAATAATTATCAGCTTAGTTTACTCAAATCGAAACAAAGTTTGTGTACGATCAGGGCCGACAGAAATTATAGAAACAGGCACTTCCGTCTGATGTTCTATATAGCTTACATATTCAAGTAGATTTTGAGGCAAATCTTCCAGTTTTTGAAAATGCGTAATATCTTTTTGCCAACCTTTTATCTGTTTAAAAACAGGCTGCAATTTTGTATCGTTTATCTCGTATGGAAAATGTTCTATTTTTTTTCCTCCATAATTGTAAGCACTGCAAACCTGGATATTCTCGAATTCATCCATTACATCTGATTTTGTAATGATCAAATCGGTAACTCCATTTAGCATTATGGCATATTTAAGTGCAGGCAGGTCAAGCCATCCGCATCTTCTTGGTCTACCAGTAGTTGATCCAAATTCATGTCCAGCCTTACGCAATTCCTCTCCCGTTTCATCAAATAATTCGGTAGGAAAGGGTCCGTTTCCAACACGTGTACAATACGCTTTGAATACACCAAATACGCGACCAATTTTTTGCGGCGCTACACCAAGACCAGAACAAACGCCGCTAACTATTGTGTTTGAAGAGGTGACAAACGGATAACTCCCAAAATCAATATCCAACATTGTACCCTGAGCTCCTTCCGCCAGCACGCTTTCCCCCTTTTTCAGTGCATCGTTTACAAAATACTCGCTATCAACAAGTTTAATAGATTTTAAAGTGACTAAAGCTTTCAGCCAACTAGCTTCATATTCTTCAAAGGATTTACCGTCAATTTTGAATTCATTTAGAAGAAAATCATAGCCTTTGACTATTTGCAGATGGTTTGCTTTTTTCTGATTGTATTTTTTTTCAAAATCATCTGTCAGAATATCACCAATACGAAGTCCAGTCCGATTCACCTTATCGGTATAAGTAGGTCCTATTCCCTTTAATGTGGAACCGATTTTTTCTCCTCCTTTTGCATGTTCATAAACAGCATCTAGCAAGCGATGAGTCGGTAAAATTAAATGTGCTTTTTTCGATATATACAGGTTTAAGCGCGGATCAACACCACTTGCATACAATTTTTCTATTTCTTGCTCAAAAATATAAGGATCGATTATAACTCCGTTGCCTATAAGATTTTTTGTTTCGGGATGAAAAATGCCTGAAGGAATGGTATGTAACACATGTTTTTGACCATTGAATTCGAGTGTATGACCAGCATTAGGGCCACCTTGAAATCGAGCAATAATATCATATTTGGGAGTAAAAACATCAACTATTTTTCCTTTGCCTTCATCGCCCCATTGCAACCCCAAGAGAACATCAACCTTCATAAATTTGTGTTATTTATTTTGCCTAAAACGGCGTGCTTACCAAAAATTATATCACTCTAATTCCTTTAAATAGCTCATTAATCAAGCATTTAAAAGCGCAGCAAAGATAAGAATAATATATGGGATGCTTATTGAATATTTCCCGTAAAAAACCGACAAGATAAATTGTTCTTTTAACGGTGCTTTACTATTGCCACTCTTGCATTAGCAGCCTTCTTCGTGTTACAACTTCCATAAAAAGTTAACGAATGACTATTGATAGAAACTCCAAGCAGCTTTTCAACTGAATTTTTAATCTCCTGCAAACGAGGATCACAAAACTCCAGTACAGAACCATCATCAAGACATATAAAATGATCGTGCTGACTAAATTTAAATGATTTCTCAAACTGTGCACAATTATTGCCAAATTGATGTTTAGTTACCAGGCCACACTCTAAAAGCAATTCCATTGTGTTGTATAAAGTGGCTCGACTTACTCTATACTTATTGTTTTTCATGGTCACATAGAGCGTTTCTATATCGAAATGACCATCGGTATTGTAGATCTCTTTTAAAATTGTGTAGCGTTCAGGAGTTTTACGCTGTCCGTTTTTCTGTAAAAATTCCGTAAAGATTTTTTTAACAGCTTCGTAAGTTTCTTTTGTGTTCGTGCTTTTCATTCGCTGATTGTTGTTGAATCTATTGCTTATTTTTGGTTAAATATCGTATAGCTTTAAATTCATCTTATCAATTAAAAAAATTACGTGCGATTGAATTACCAAATCGTGGCTGTAAAGATATGAAAATATTTTTATTTGGATTAATTATAAATAGTTAATTTTAGATCAGCAAAAAAAGTGATTTATATCAATCGTTTTACCTACTAAAAACGTATTCCAAAATAACACTAGTTTTGTTCTTTTTAATAAACGATGGTTAATCTTGATTTAAAATCAACCTATTCCATTATAATAAATATTCGAAAAATGAAAAAAGTTTATACCCTTTCTACCTGTGATACTAGCAGGAAAATTCTTAAAAAAGTCAGCTTGTCCGAGCTTAATTTTGAGATTATAGACATTAAATCTTCTGCAATTACTGAAGAAGATTTAGATGAAATGCACAAACTGTCAGGCACTTATGAAGCTTTATTTAGCAAGCGCTCACAAAAATACAAAAGCCTTGGACTTAAGGATGTTAAACTAACAGAGACCGATTACAAAAAGTTGATACTAAGCGAATACACTTTTTTAAAACGACCCGTTATTATTGATAATAATAAAATTTTTATCGGAAATAGTAAAATTAATCAGGAAGCACTATGGAAGCATTTGGGCATAATCTAGCGATTTAAGACCTGGTCGTATCGACCAGAATGTACCTCTTCTTCTAAAGTTTTGTACCACGCTTTGCCATATTTTCGAATTAGTGGCTCCTTTAAAAACTCATAAACGGCTATTTTATCTCTTTTCCCTTTAACACGCGCCAAATCACATATATCCCAATGGTGATAATTAACGGCCTCAAAATCTTTGTACTCAGTAATTCGAATAGGATATAATGAGCAGGAAATTGGTTTTATATTAGGAATTACACCTTCGCGATTGGCCTTTTCTATAGCACAAAGAGCAATTTTATTCTCGAAATAAACAAATGCGCATTCTTTATTATTCACCAAAGGAGTAACAAGTTCTCCGTCCACGTCATAATCGAAGACGCCTTCTTTTTTGATCACTTTACGACCTTCTTCGGTCATAAAAGGCAAAATTTTATCAATAAAATCCTCCAACTTACTTATTTCATCTACATCTAAAGGAGCTCCAGCATCGCCTGCAACGCAACATTCGCCATAACATTTGCTTAAATCGCAACTAAATTGCTTTTTTATTACCTCTTCCGAAATAATGGTATTGCCTATTGAAATCATGCGGCAAAAGTAAGATTTTTTGTCTCTTTTAGGGTATTTAAAATTCCGTGTGAATAATTTGGATATGTAGGATTGCTTAAGGCAATTTATTCGGAAGGGATTGGCAAATTATGTTGTCTTAAAAAAGAAAGTTTATCCCAGTATCCACGTTGAAACTTTATTTTTCCCTGAACAACCTGAAAAAATCCACATCCTCTCAATCCAAGGGGATCTATCCATTCAAGAATTTCCCATTCCCCATCTTCAAAGATATTTTCTACAATACAAACCATATTGGCCACAGCAAATTCCTGAGAAAACATTTCTTCAATGGCAATTTTTCCATTTACCGGATTGTTTGTAACCTGATGATTAACTGCATCTTGGTGATATAATTTTGCTATTTTAGGGGCGTCTCCTGCATTAAAAAGTTCGACCCATTTTATAACTAATTCCTTTGGCGTCATTATTTGATTTTTTATTATTATTGATTTGAAAAAAAACAGGTATCCATTCAAAAATAACATATTTCAAAAATAAAAAGCCGCCAAACAAAAGTCCGGCAGCTTTTTATTATTTCGTTTTAGTTTACAATCCTACGTGCTCAGGACCTTGTTTAAAAACAATATCAGTTGGAATTCCGGCAGCATCAACTTTATCCAAATCGGCCTGCAAATCAGGAGTGATTATACCTTTGCTTTCAACCAACGCTTTGGCAGCATCGTAATCACCATCGCCCTGGATTTTTAAAATCAATGCAATTAAATCTTTGGAAGCTGCTTTCATTTTCTCAAAATCGATAGCATATGTACCATCCTCCAATTTGTTAAACGCTTCTTTTTCAAGGAAATAATTAAAGCGAACCATATTAGCTTTTCCATGTGAGCTGGCAGCTCCAAAACGAACAGAACGGAAAATTCCGGCCATAAAAGTTACATAATTTTCCATCAAATCGGTATCGGCAAACTCACCCATTTCATTGAGTTGGGTAACCATAAACAAACCTAAAATATCGGCTTTGCCTTCTTCCAAAGCGGAATATTGCTCTTTTAGCGCTTTACGAATTGGACCTAGTCCGTTAATCGTATTTTTAATTCCCAGACCGTGGGCTATTTCGTGGAACATGGTATTGGCAAAAAAGGCATCAAAAGTAACAAATCGACGCTGATCTTCACTTATAAGTTCCTCAGAAATAGGAACTAATATTTTCTCAAATTTTGCACGCATGCTGTTTTTAAGCTGCAAACGGCGAGTTCCTTTTTCCAGTTGCACACGTTCGTCGTTGGGCAGGTTGATAGCAATTGTTTTGGAACCTGCATTGCAATCACCTGCATAAAAGATTACATCATAGGCATTTAAGTCTGTATCAAACCCTGGTGTTTCAGCTTTATATTTATCTTCAACAGGGATTTGCTTTTGTAATTCAGGCAAAAATTGTGCAAAATGAGCCAGTTTCTCGCTCCAGGCAACATCCTTAATCAGAATAAAAGCTTCGTGAGCTGCTTTGTAGCCATACATCGCATCTTCGTAGTTTTCTATGGGTCCAATAACCAAATCCACATTGCTTGACTTCATATCGAGCCAGGCCATATCGCTTGCAAAATAATCATCTGTAAGCAAGGCTTCAGCGCGTAAAGTTAAATAGTTTTTTAAACCTGCATCTTCTGCAAGATCAGCTGCTTTACGGAGTAATTCAACAACTTTTTCTGTCTCTTCTTTAAAGAAATCGTGATACCAAATGCTTTGCAATTGGCCTTTTTCATCACGGCGAACCATTGTGTACAAATTATCCTTGTCTGCATCTTCCCAAGCGTCGAACTCCTCTGTAGTCATATCTTTTGGATAAAAATTGGCTCCTGCTGGTTTCGAACCAATTCCTTCAATAAATGGAGTGTTATTATCCAAGCGATTCCATGGGCCGTAATTGATATCCACAAATTTGCGGGAATTATCATTCAGGCCGGCAACTAGCTCTTCGTTAGGGCCATAGGTCTGAATCCAATAAATTTCATTCATAATGGACGAAGCTTCAAATAGCACTTTCACCATTTCTTTTTCCATATCCGTTAAATGAGAAAGATCAGCAGTCAGTTCAAATGGAGTATACATTTCAACCAAACTTTTCATTTCATTGTCAGATACCTGTTTACTGGCTTTTTGGTTATTGCAACTGGAAAATACGATTGCAACTAACACAATGATAGCCATAAATTGCTTTTTTATCATGATTAAATGTTTTAGAGTTTAATACGCGAAGGTACAAAAAACGAAAGCTTCTATCAAAGCAAAATAAAACGGTTAGCTTCTTTTCTTTTGAAAAAAGGAACTTAAAAGAGCACTGGATTCCGCTTCCAGAACTCCTTTCACGACGGTAGTTTTAGGATGTAAAACAGAATTTGAAATTGTTGAATATCCTTTTTTGGGATCGGAAGCACCAAATACAATATGAGGGATTTGAGTCCATGCTGCTGCGCCGGCGCACATCAGACAAGGTTCGAGCGTAACATATAATGTACAGTCTTTCAGGTATTTACCTCCAAGCATATTGGCTGCAGAAGTAAATGCTTGCATTTCAGCATGCGCAGTAACATCGTTTAAAGTTTCCGTAAGATTGTGTGCACGGGCAATTATTTTTTTATTGCTAACGATTATAGCGCCCACAGGGACTTCGTCTCTATCAAAAGCTTTTTGCGCTTCTTTGAGCGCCTCCCTCATAAAATATTCATTTGAAAATAATTCCATTCGCTTTATTTAAATTGTATACACCAAATAAATACCTATAGTTGGTATAATGGCATACTTCTGATACGTTCTTTGCAAATCTTCATCCATGGTATTAAAAATCGATTCGGGATATGGAAAATCCGAGGAAAATATATTTGAAGAACCCAAATTCTTGCTCAAACCAAATTCTAACTGAAGCTCAAGTTTCTCCTTTAAAGGTATTCGCCGACCATAATGAATGCCCAACTGCATCAAAGTAGAATTCAGACTAATTTGCATGGACTCCTGACTGAAAATGGAAGAAAGGGGATTCCAATAACTAAAAATATCAAAATTATACTGGCTATCGATGGCAGATAGAGGAGCCTCGCCGGCACTTAAATTTATTAATACGAGATTAGCACCCACATAATTTTTATTCCAATTCCAACTTCCACTTCCGTCTATAATAACGCCCATTTTGAAACTTTCACGAATAATATTAACAATCGCTTCTTTAGTTCCAAGTGCCTGAATAATAGATAATATTATGCTATTGTGAGGTTCGGTGAGCACACCAATTTTTAATCCGCCACCTAGACCATGCGTAGATGTATATTTATAGCCAATACCATATTGCAGGGGAATATCAGTTCCTATTTTCAGTTGGTTTTGGGCAATAACAGGTTGAAAAAGAAACGTGATAAAGGAAAGGATAATAATCAAATATAGTTTCGTTTTTTTCACACAACGAAGATATAAAAAAGTCATTTAGGATAGCTTATACAAAACTCCATTTGATTTATTTATGGTATTTTTGCCAAAATTTTAATAATGGCTCTAATCCTTTCTATTGAAACAACTACAAGTGTTTGCAGCGTTGCAATTGCTCAAGACGGTCAATTACTCAGCTTTCGCGAATTAAACAGCGCGAATTCTCATGCCGAAATTTTGAATGGTTATATTCAAGAGGTCATAGCTGAAAGTAAACATTCTCTTTCCGATTTGGAAGCTGTTGCTGTGAGTGAAGGCCCTGGATCCTACACGGGTTTACGCATTGGTGTTTCTACTGCCAAAGGATTGTGCTATAGTCTGGATATTCCTTTAATCAATATTAGCACTTTACAATCTCTTGCTTTTTTTACACTCGAAAATATTGAACAAGCAATAGCGGAAAAAGAAAACACAATACTCTGCCCAATGATTGACGCACGCAGAATGGAAGCATATACTGCTCATTTTAACAATAAAATCAAGGATGTTAGAAAAGTAGAAGCGGAAGTTATTGATGAAAACACCTATAAAGAGTTACTTAAAAATAATACTTTTGTCTTTAGTGGTGATGGATCTGGGAAATATCAAGATTTCTACAATAATCACCCAAACGCTTATTTTTATACTGAAATATTACCATCCGCAAGAGGAATGATTGTTTTGGCAGAGGATAAATTCAATGCTAAAGATTTTGCTGATTTAGCTTATTTTGAACCTTTTTATCTGAAAACTTTTGTGGCAGGAATTCCCAGAGTGAAGGGATTGAGGTAAGTTCAGAAAGAAAAATACTGCCACTTCCAAAGGAATGCCAATGGCAGAATTCACGAATGATTTATTAGTCGCACAAGTGTCAAGTTTGTGATTTCGCACCTTTGGCGCTTGTGTCAGTCTTCGTTTAATTACCCTGAGCTACACTCAGAGCTATTGATTTATGCGCCTTTGGCGCTATTTTCTGCAAATGAATAGAATAATTGATCATCGAATATTTAGATAAACCATAAAACTAAAAGGATTATTTCTTAGCACCAAAGGTGCGACAGCTATAGCCCCGAGCATCGCTCGGGATAAACAAGAAGGAAAAATATTGAGTGCCAAAGGTGCGGTATCAAATGATAATTAACCATAGAAGCGCTATAGAATTGATGATATAAGTTCCTTGGGGGCTTAGAATATCTTTCTTTAACTCTTTCCCTATTCAATTAGAATTAATTGTGTGCCTTTTTCGTAATTAACTCGTTGATTTTTAATTTTATAAAAGATTGATTTCAATATTATTGAAAGTATTATAAACAAAAAAATGCGGTTGTTTGAACTCGCGAATTAAAATTTATGATTAACTTTGAGTCTATTGATTTTCAAATAATTTTATTTCTAAGCACCAAAGGTGCGAAAATCATCAGCCTCGAGCGGAGCTCGGGGTAATATGTAAAGAAAAAATAATGAGCACCAAAGGTGCGGAATCAAAATCCATCTACTTATGCCACAATCCTTAGTGAAAAATTATATACACATAACTTTTAGCACAAAGTCATGGTATCCTTTTATAAACGAACCAATTAGAGAAGAGCTATTTAGTTATCTCGGGGGAATTTGTAAGAATATGGAATGCAATCCTCTTATTGTTGGGGGACATAAAGACCATATTCATGTGCTTTGTATGCTTTCTCGAAAAATTGCATTAATGGATTTAATCGAAAAACTAAAAACGAATTCATCAAAATGGATAAAAACAAAAGGGTCGTTCTATGAGAAGTTTTATTGGCAGAGAGGATATGGAGGATTTTCTGTTGGCACTGCACATATCCATATTGTCAAAAATTATATT
>CAYPOW010000128.1:0-9094 GCA_964412145.1 uncultured Draconibacterium sp. | reverse complement strand
TAAAATATAGTGATCCGCAAGGTTCCAATCGATTAATTTCCGTTTCTAAAGCCTGGTTGAAACAATTTAGTGTTTCAAATGAGCAATTTTCAATTCTAGATACTCCAGAAGGCGAAAAGCTAATTGTTCAAACATTAAACCAAGGCTCTATTCAGTTGCATATTCATTGGACTAAAAAGTTAATTGCTGTTATCACATTTATTGAAGAAAATTATGTTTTTGACAAAAAAAACAGCATTCTATTTCTTTCGTATAAAGATAATCTACAAGAATTTAAATCTACGAAAGACATACTGGCTCTTCTGGATAAAGACGCACAACAAAAAGTAAAGAAATATTTAAAGGTGAATAAAATAAAAGCCCGCACTAATTCACAAGATCAGTTAATAAAACTATTAAACTACTGTAATCAGCTTGATCTATGAAAACATTTTTATTATACTTTCAACTTATCTGGCTTCCATTTTTCTTAACAGATTCGGATTCTAAAAAAACTATTTCTATCCATGTCGATCAGGTTTCTTTTTCCGAATTTGCTACGGAAATAGAAAATCAATCAAAATTAAAAATCTATTATCAAGATTTGTGGGTAAAAGAAATAATTGTAACCATGCACGAGGATGACATTCTCCCCATTGTTGCAATACAAAAAGCTTTAAAAGGTACACAAATTACTGTTTCAGAATGGCAGGACGATTTGGTTTTACTTCACTCGTCAGAACTAATTACCAGCCTACCCCCTTATCAAACAAAAAAGACAGAAGTAATAACAGAAACATTAGATAGCAACGAGGATCAAAAAGAGAAATCTTCTTACTTAAAAGGTCGAAAAGCAGATTTACAAGTGATAACCCTTGGGAAACAAGAACAAGCATCAAATCAGCAATTGGTTGTTTTATCTGGTACAATAAAGGAATTAAATAGTGATGAAACCATTCCAGGAGCTACTGTTTATATTGAAGAGACCAAAAGTGGTGCTGCAGCAGATAGTCAAGGTCGATTTTCGCTCAAAATAAAACCCGGAAAATATACGGCACGTTTTAATTTTCTGGGAATGGAAGAAAAGAAATTTCACTTGAACATATACTCTTCTGGTTCTTTTAATGTTGAAATGAATCAGGCCAGTTTTGAAATGCATGAAGTGGTTGTTTATGGCGACAAGCAAATGAATATTAGAGTAAAGGATCCTGGTTTAGAAAAAATAGCTATAAAAAGCATACGCGAAATCCCTATGATGATGGGTGAGCAGGACATTTTAAAGGTATCCCAAATGCTACCTGGAATAGTAAGTGTAGGTGAAGGATCGTCTGGAGTAAATGTTCGGGGAGGTAATGCCGATCAAAATGCGTTTTACATCAATAATATTCCAATTTACAATACATCACATCTCTTTGGTTTTTTCTCAGCTTTTAATTTAGAAATCGTTAAAGATTTTTCCATTTACAAAGGCTATATACCTGCATCTTATGGCGGTCGTTTATCATCCGTTTTTGATATAACTACCAAAACAGGGAATAAAAAAAATTACACGGCTTATGGTGGAATTAGTCCTATTTCTGCAAATTTAGTTTTTGAAGGCCCCATAATAAAAAACAAAGCTTCATTTATATTTAGTGGACGAAAAAGTTATTCCGATTGGATATTAAATAAAATAAAAGACCATACGCTACGCGAAAGCTCAGCCAAATTTTCAGACTTTACGGCATCGCTTCATTACGATACCCAAAAAGCGCAATTGGGGGTATTTGCCTATTATAGCAATGATTATTTTCGATTGGCCGATCTAAATACTTTCAGCTACTTCAATGCTGGTGGAGCATTAAATTATGGTCGTAGTTTCTCCGAAAGCAAACGATTAAACATCTCTATTGTTGGATCTGTTTATGGATTCAGCACTCAGGATACTCAATACGAATCCACGGCATACGAGCATAGTTATCAAATATCAGACTACGAAGCAACAGCTGAAATTGAACATCGTTTATCCGATAAACACGATATAAAATACGGAACATCATTTATTTATTTTGGTTTAGATAGGGGTGTAGTTAAGCCATTTGGTAACTATTCTTTAAAAAACCTTACGGATTTAGGAAAAGAACAAGCAATAGAAGGTGCTTTGTATTTTACTGATAATTATAAAATTAATCAACGATTTAGTGCAAATATCGGTGTGAGATTTAGTGCATTTGCTCCTTTGGGAGAAAAAACGGTTTATACCTATTATGATAATTCCCCAAAAGAAGATCGATACATTAGTGACTCTATACAATATGCTCCAGGAGAAATTATTAAATGGTATTTTGCCCCTGACATTCGCGCTGCTATCAACTACGAAACCGATATAAACGGAAATATCAAGCTAGCATACAATAGCACCCATCAAAATATTTTTATGCTAAATAATACGGTTGCCATTGCACCAAACACACAATGGAAATTGGCTGATTATTATTTGAAACCAGCCAGTAGTCAACAAATATCCGCCGGAATATTTAGAACACTTCCGCGAGGAGATTGGGAAACATCTTTAGAAATCTTCTATAAAAAAACAAAATACGCTACTGAATTTAAAGATGGTGCCGAATTTATTGATAATGCAAATGTTGAACAATCCGTATTACAAGGCGATCAAAATGCCTATGGCTTTGAGTTTCTAATTAAACGCAACAGTCATCGCCTTAATGGTTGGTTAGCTTATACCTATTCTCGAGCTATGGTAAGGGTTGCGAATGAAAATTCATGGGATCAAATAAATCAAGGTGAACTTTTCCCTGCGAATTTTGATATTCCACATGTGGTAAATGCGATGTTGAACTATAAAATCAGAAAACGCATTAGTGTTTCTTCAACCCTTACTTATCAAAGTGGAAAACCCGTAACCTACCCAATCGCTACCTATACGCTAGAAGAATTAAATTATATCGACTATTCCAGTCGGAATAAATACCGAATTCCTCATTACTTTAGAACGGATATTTCACTAAAAATAGAGGGGAACTTAAAGAAAGACAAGCTTATTCATAGTTCATTCTTATTTAGTATTTACAATCTCACTGGTAGGGATAATCCTTATTCTGTATACTTCGATCAAGTAAAAGGTAAATTATGGAGTTATCAATATTCGATTATTGGAGTGCCTTTATTTACAGTCACATGGTTATTTAAACTAGGCAATTATGCTTCTGAATAATATTCTGATCTATATAATTTTTCTACTGTTTTTATCGGCATGTATAAAGCCGTTAGCTCTTGATAGAATTGGATTTAGACTTATCAGACGCGATTATTATCCTGCCTTTTTAATGAATGATCCAACTGGCTCTTATAATATGATCTGGTTAAAAGATCCTTGTGTAAATTGTGCAAGCCTTCATGGATCAACTAATAAACCTGATTTTTGGCCTTATTAAATGAAAATATGAAAAATTTAAAACACATCTTTATAGCGATTATCTCTTTCGGATTTAGTTTAAGTTTTGTCCAAGCTCAAAATTTTGATTTTGGCGAAGAGAAAGTAAATCTATTTACAGATCGTACTCTTTTTATTACTGGAGAAGAAATAAATTTTAATGCCTACTTAGACAATGTAAGTAATCAAAGCAAAGCACTATATATAGAATTAATTCTAGCCGATGGGACATCGCTTGTTTCTCAAAAGCATTCTATTGTAAATAGAAATTGTCGAGGAAAACTAGAAATACCACAGGATATAGTTTCGGGGACTTATTACATCAAAGCCTATACAAAATATATGCGGAATTTTGGTGCTGAGTTTTTTTCTTATTCACCATTAAAAATTGTAAATCCAAATTCCCTAGAATTTCTAAGTGGTGAGGGTATTAAAGTTTTAGACTCCGTTACAATCACTGATGTAATTCACAACAAAAGTTTAGATGAAACAAATATCAAAATTCAACTTACAGCAGAAGCCGTTCAAGACCTGAAAAATTTTATAGTTAGCATTGTTCCTGCTCATAGTTTTCAAGTATCCAAATTTAAAAATAACTCTAATTCCATTAATCGGCAAAAATATTATCCTGAAACCAGGGGCTTATCTGTAACTGGATTATTGGTAGATAGTTTGAGTCAGCAGCCAATCCCTTTTAAGGAAGTGACTTTGTCAATAATTGAACAAAAGAATTTTTTGCCAACTTTAACAAGAGCAGATGGCAAGTTTTATTTTGCACTTCCCGATTTAACTGGTAATCACGATTTATTTATCAGCACAAAAAAAGAAGAAAGCTATCGTCCATTGATTTTAGTTGATAAAGATTACGATACAGAATCCATATCATTGCCGAATCCTCCATTTAGCTTATCCAAATCTGAACGATTGGCGGCTTTAAAATTAGCGCAGGCATTTCAAATCTCTGCGAATTATTTCAAAAGTAAAACCATTCATAACTTTGATACTTTTAGAATCCCATTCTACGGGCACGCGAAAAGCATCTTATATCTCGATAAATATATAAGTATGGCAACACTGGAGGAATATTTTACAGAACTTCCAGGTATAGTGCATATAAAAAATCAGAATAAAGTAAAGTCATTTGTCATTTCAAGCCCTTTACGCGATATGTCTTTTTATCGTCCTTTGGTGCTTATGGATATGGTAGCTGTAGAAGACATAAATCGTATTCTGGCTGTTTCTCCAATTGGCGTAGAAAAAGTTGAAATTATTCCGCACCCCTACGTTTACGGAAGTATTATATATGGAGGGATAATAAGTATCCGATCGCGTGAGGGTGATTTTGGCGGAATCAGTCTACCTAAAACGGGCCTCTTCTTTAACTTTGATTTTTTAGAGGCTCAAAATGATCAAAAACCAGTCGCTGCTAGTCAATCACCTGACTGCAGAAACACCTTATTTTGGGAATCTTTTAGCTCAGTTTCTGAGTTACCACTCGAAATTGAATTTCAAAAAGAATCTTCCAACGAAATCTATTGGTTAATTATTCAAGGCTTAGATGCAAACAAAAATATAGAAAGAAAAGTATATGTTGTGAATTAATAAGGCTTAGTTACTACATTTTAAAAAAAATAACAGCTCACCAATGCTTAAAAATAAAATAATCTATTACATATTCTCCTTTCTATTTTTATCGGCTTGTATTAAGCCGTTTACACCTGATATAGATAGCGAAGCTGCTACTAAAATTGTTGTGTCAGGTAAGATTACTAATAAGGAAGGTTATCAAACCATAACACTTTCTAAATCATTGCCCTTAAGCGGGTTGGAAAATACAGTATTCTCTAATTGTATGATTAGTATATGGGATGAAGATGGGAATGAATTTGCGATGGAAGAATATCAAGAAGGTGAATATCGCGTGTGGATGAATGAAGAAGACTTAAAAATTGGAACCTCTTACCATATTCAAATTTTTACTCCCGAAGGAGAGGAATTAGTTTCAGAACCCGATTTTATGCCAACCGTGGCTCAAATTGAAATGC
Source organism: uncultured Draconibacterium sp. (assembly GCA_964412145.1). Lineage (GTDB taxonomy): Bacteria > Bacteroidota > Bacteroidia > Bacteroidales > UBA12170 > UBA12170. Next base: position 3,637 of record CAYPOW010000128.1, on the reverse strand, counting down.
CATATTTCAAGGAAGACAGCCTTTACAATGGAGCTTATAATGTGCACGATAAAGGCTTGCAGTTTTCTATCGATATAGAAGGAGATGAAAGGAACAGTAGATATTACTCATTCGAACTGGATGCAACTTATGAACACCACGCCTTATTCGATCGTGAGTGGTACTATGATGATGGTTTTAACATTTATGGATTCTACACTGGCAGGGGCGAAGTCTACCATATCTATCCCCCTGATTCATCTTTGTATTTTTGCTGGACTACAGAACGAGTACCCGAAATACTTTTACTGTCTACAGAAAACCTAGTCGAAAACAAATTTCATAATTTCGACCTCCATTTTGTTTCATTCAGAGCCGATTATTTAACTTTTGGATATAGCTTATTAGCACGTCAGATAGGATTATCGAGAGAAGCTTATTTGTATTGGGAGGATATGAAAAAGAATAATAATCAAAACGCTGATTTATATGGCAAGCAACCTGTAGATATAAAAGGCAATATTAAAAATATCACCAATCCGGAGAAAGAGGTTCTTGGTTTTTTCCATGCATCAGCCATAAGTGAGTTACGCATCTTTATTGAGCCTTGGCCAACACAACCCTATCCCGAATGCGCCCCTGTTGATATAAGAAGACTGGGTTTTAGAGGAATTGACATAAATGACTATCCTGCATTTTTATTAAACAACCCACTAGGTGACTATTTTATGTTCTGGCTACCTGATCCTTGTGTAAATTGTGCTAGTCTTCATGGATCAACAACAAAACCAGATTTTTGGCCTTATTAAATGAAAAATATAAAACATATCTTTATAGCGATTATCTATTTCTGATTTAGTATGAATTTTGTCCAAACTAAATATTTTGATTTTGGAGATAAGAAAATAAATTTATTTTCGTTTCGGTCGCTATTTATATGTGGTGAAGAAATCAATTTTACTGCCTTTGTCGAAAATAAATATGGTGGAATAATAAGTATCCTGTCGCGCAAATGCAATTTTGGCGGAATCAACCTGCCTAAAACCGTCTGTTCTTTAACTTTGATCTTTTGAAAGCTCAATCAAATTATCAAAAATAAATTTCAGCGAGAAGAGTTAATAAATTAAATTAAAAACAGATTTGTTTCTGTTATGAAATTCAAAACTGTTAACGAATGCATAAAAATAAAATCGCTTTTTATATAGTTATCCTTCTATTTTTATCTGCCTGCATTAAGCCGTTTACGCCAAATATAGATAGTGAAGCTGCTTCTAAAATTGTTGTATCGGGCAAGATTACTAATAAGGAAGGTTATCAAACCATATCGCTTTCTAAATCAATTGCATTAGATGAAATTCATTATCAGGCGTTGAAAAATTGCAGTGTAAGTATATGGGACGAAAATGGAAATGAATTTCAGATGGATGAATATTTAGATGGAGAATATCGTGTGTGGATGGATCAAAATAATTTACAAATTGGCACTGCCTATCACATTCAAATATCTACTCCTGATGGAGACGAACTTGTTTCGGAACCCGATGTGATGCCACAAGTAGCAAATGCTAAAACTCCTACATTTAAAATTGACAGCACCTATGGTGTCTATAGTACGTATACCAAAGGATTACAATTTAAAGTAGATATTGAGGGGAATGAAAATGACAGTAAGTATTATTTATTTGAGATGGATGCCACCTATGAACACCATGCCATTTATGATCGCGAATGGTATTACGATGGTAGAGTCCATCATATCTATCCTCCCGATTCATCCTTATTCTACTGCTGGACAACTGAAAGGGTTCCTGAAATATTCACGCTCTCAACGGAGAATCTAGCAGAGAATAAATTTAAAAATTTCGATTTGCATTTTGTCAGCTTCTATCAAGAGCATCTAAAATTTGGCTATAGCCTATTGTTTCGCCAAATGGGTGTGTCGAGACAAGCTTATTTATATTGGGAAAGTGTACGCTTAAATAATAATCAAAATGCTTCATTATACAGCAAACAGCCAGTTGATACGCAAGGGAATATTAAAAATTTAAGCCATCCCGAGAAAGAAGTTCTTGGTTTTTTTAGTGCTTCATCTGTGAGTGAAGTACGAATTTTTGCTGAAGCTCAACCAACCACTACGTATCCGTTTTGTATACCGGTAGCTCTTGATAGAATTGGATTTAGAAATATTGGGCGTAGTGATTATCCTGCCTTCTTAATGAACAACCCAAATGGCCAATTTTTTATGATCTGGTTATTTGACCCTTGTGTCAACTGCGCTAGTCTCCATGGATCGACAACTAAACCAGATTTCTGGCCTTATTAAATGAAAAATATAAAACATATCTTTATAGCGAATATCTATTTTTTGATTTAGTATGAGTTTTGTCCAAGCTAAATATTTTGATTTTAGAAAAAAGAAAATAAAACGGCTCGCCAATGCTTAAAAATAAAATAATCTATTATATTTTCTCCCTCCTACTTCTCTCGGCTTGTATTAAGCCGTTTACACCTGATATAGATAGCGAAGCTGCTTCTAAAATTGTTGTATCGGGCAAGATTACTAATAAGGAAGGCTATCAAACCGTATCACTTTCTAAATCAATACTCTTAAGCGAATTGGAAAATACAGTATTAACTAATTGTATGATTAGCATATGGGATGAAGATGGGAATGAATTTACGATGGAAGAACATCAAGATGGTGAATATCGCGTGTGGATGGATGAAGAAGAATTAAAAATTGGAACTTCTTACCATATTCAAATTTTCACTCCCGAAGGAGAGGAATTAGTTTCAGAACCCGATTTGATGTCAGCCGTGGCTCAAATTGAAATACCAAATTACAAGGAAGACAGCCTTTACAATGGAGCTTATAATGTGCACGATAAAGGCTTGCAGTTTTCTATCGATATCGAAGGGGATGAAAGTAGCAGTTGTTATTATTCATTTGAACTGGATGCAACTTACGAACACCATGCCTTATATGATCGTGAGTGGTACTACGATGGAACTGTCAATGAATTTGGACGCTTCACTGGCAGAGTCTACCATATCTATCCTCCCGATTCATCTTTGTATTTTTGCTGGACTACAGAACGAGTGCCCGAAATACTTTTACTGTCTACAGAAAACCTAATCGAAAACAAATTTCATAATTTCGACCTCCATTTTGTTTCATTCAGAGCCGATTATTTAACTTTTGGATATAGCTTATTAGCACGTCAGATAGGATTATCGAGAGAAGCTTATTTGTATTGGGAGGATATGAAAAAGAATAATAATCAAAACGCAGATTTATATGGCAAGCAACCTGTAGATATACAAGGCAATATTAAAAATATCACCAATCCTGAAAAAGAAGTGCTGGGGTTTTTCCAAGCTTCTGCCATCAGTGAGGTACGCATCTTTATTGAGCCCTATCCAACACAACCCTATCTTTTATGTGCCCCTGTAGAATTAGGACCCCCAGGTTTTAGAGGAATAGACAGAAACGACTTACCTGCATTTTTATTAAACAACCCTTTAGGTACTTTTATTGGGAGCACGCTTGCTGACCCTTGTGTAAATTGTGCTAGCCTTCATGGTTCAACTACCAAACCAGATTTTTGGCCTTATTAATACCGATTATCAATCAAAATGATGCTTATGTTCGCTACGC
>CAYPOW010000127.1:2329-9192 GCA_964412145.1 uncultured Draconibacterium sp. | reverse complement strand
GAATACCAAACTACAGGATTTGGATTGGCTTTAACAATTATGCTTGATTAAACCGAATCTCAAAACATACAAATTATACCAATTAAAGAATGGGAAAAATAAAATTCCAAGTTTGATTTACAAAAAATAAATCGATGCTAATGAACTTGTTATCAGGTGAATATGAACTTCAGAATACGTTAATATTTCGAGATGTTTTTGTTTGGCTATCGTATTTTTAATAGAATAAATAATGCCATCCTCGAAGCATTTTTATACATATTTATTATCTCCATACCAATACAATTGAAAATTTGGCAACACAAAATAAATATAACTATCTTACGCTCAATGCTGTAAATTAGGCATAAAATTATTATGCGTCAAATAAAAACCGTCCTGTTAACCTGAGCTGACAAGACGGCTTTTATTATTATATCAGAAAATTCCCTACTTTCAACCCAAAATATATAGTTCTAGGATTCATTGGTCCATAAATATATCCTGGATCTCTATCTATTCCACTATCAAAATCACTTTGGTAAGCATTAAAAATATTTTTTGCTCCGGTAAATAATTGCAATGTAGCTCCGTTTAGTTTGATATTATATCGTAGTTTTAATCCTAAATCAAAGAAACTTTCCGATTCTCTCAATTCGCCCTCTTCTGGATTAGGTATTTGAAATCCAAAATAGGGAACAAGCATTTTGCCTGTATAATTACCTGTTGTAGATATTCCCCATTTCTTAGATGGTTGCCAGTCTATTGTCAGATAACCATAATTCTCGGGAGTTCTAAAGAATTTTTTCTCGTCAAACTCTTGAGTATCATCGTACTTGCTATTTTGAACGGTAAAACCTGATTTAAATGAAAATTTATCAGTTGGCACTACATTTAATTCCATATTAACACCTTGTACTTTAGCTCCACCATTTGCATTCACTCGCGTATAAATTACAGTCCCTTTTTCGTCTGGTTCGCTGTATTCATTAGCAAACGGATTGTTAAGTTTTGTGTAAAACCCTTCCGCCAACAAAGCAACATAAATGCCCCCTATTTTTTTATTAAAATCGAATGATGCCATGTAACTTTGACTTGTTTCTTGTTTTAAATCTGGGCTATTTTCATGAATTACTCTGCGAGAACCAGAAGTTTCAATATGTAAATCTTCATCAAATATTTGTGGGGCACGGTATCCTTGTGAATAACTTAATCTGGCTTGCAAATATTCTTTTATGTCGTATTTAAAAGTAAGCCTTGGACTTAACACATTTCCAGATTTATCAGAGCTGGAATGTTCCTTGTCCTCTATTCTGTAATTATCAAAACGAGCACCAACAGATACTTTAAGTTTATTCCAGTCGATTTCGTATTGTGCAAAAACGCCAATTGTATTCGTTGTTTGATCAGCAATTACAACATTCTCAGTATGAGGGATATTGACGAATAAATTATTGACAATTGTTGCATTAGCAATATCGGCATATCCCAATTTTTTATCTTTCAGCCATTCACCATCATTTTCAAGGCCAACTACAAAATTCGAAATTCCAAAATTTGCATTGTACTGAATCCCCATCGTATATGAAAAGTCTTGCGTATTTCCATAATCGCTTAATGATTTTTCTGCTCCATAATATGAATCCCTGTTTACTCTTAGTCCTGAAACGAAAATTGAAAACAAATCACTTTCCCGAAAAAACTGTTCATAAGTCAATGCCCCTGTTGTCAGGTTATGGTTTAATGCTTCGGCAATATTTGCTTCGTGAGCAGGATAATCAAATCTATCTCCACCACGTCTGTCTTCTTTAATATTGAAGAAATCAGCAATCAGTTTATTTCGTATTCCAAAACGATGGTACACTCGTGTACCGATTGTTGTGTTTTTTAAAGATGCAATTTCAGAATAATCGTCATTATTTGCATCAAAGGGTGATCTATCTCGATAAAATCCATAAAGAGCCATACCTGTTTTGTTATCGGCAGAAACTAAAGAAGTATTAAAATTAACCGAATAATCTTGTGCTGGATTCCCAGAATTATCTATTCCAACACCAATAAGACCAGTATTTACACCAAATTCATAGGTGTTGTTTATTGGATCTTTAAGAATAAGATTTATTGTGCCCGCAATAGCATTGCTTCCATACAGTGCAGATCCTCCACCACGAGTAACCTCAACACGTTCTATCATACTCGATGGTATTAACTCCAAACCATAAACTCCAGCTAATCCACTAAAAATTGGACGGCTATTGATTAAAATTTGGGAATACGCTCCTTCCATCCCATTCATTCTTACCTGAGAAAATCCACAATTCTGACAATTATTTTCCATACGTAAGCCTGGACAAAAATTCAACCCTTCGCTAAGCGTCACAGATTGTATTGTAGTAAATAATTTAGATGTAATGGCGTTCACTATTGTTGAAGATTCTGTTCTATTTGTTTCATTTCGATCTCCTGTAATCACTACCTCATCAAGTCCTAAAATATCCTGCTCCAGCTCAAAATTTAATTCTTTTGTTTCACCTCGTTTAATCGTTATCTCTCTTTCCTGAGGCTTATATCCCAGCGATTGCGCTCTAATTGTTAAAGTTCCTTCTGGTAAGTTAATTAATTGATAATGTCCTGATTCATCTGTTGTGATTCCAATTGTTGTGCCTTTAACACTTACTGATGCAAATGGTATATGTTCTCCACAACAAACCACATGTCCGATAAGATTTGCATCGGATTTAATTTTTTGAGCGTAATTGACTTGGGTGAATGACAATAATAGAATTGTCAGAACAATATGTATTCTATTCATAATATTATGTTTTGTGTAATAACTGATTCATTTTTCGGCATTTGATATCTTTAGTTATTGATAATACCGAATGACAGAATTTGAAAATTCCGTACTAAAAATGTAATGTAAAGGTGATATTACAAAATAGGTGGTGCCCTGCCCTTATAAAGGTTTATATGGTCAGAAGAATACTGTTTGATTATTTTGAAGGATTCATATTTAGCTTTCTTAACAAAGATGAACAAAGAATAGACTAAAAAGGTAATAAAAAAAAGAACTCCTAAATTTTGAAAAAATAGCAATTCAGCATTCGAATGGCAGTGGGATTTATAAGGTGCAGAATCCGTTGATTTATCATAAGGGTGAGCATGTTCAATAATTGTTCCATCTTTTAATTTGTGAACATGTAAAAAAACTGCTGTATTAGCAATAAGCATCATGATTACCCCTAACATAAAATAGGCAACAATCTTCTTTAACAAAATTCTGACAGCAGTTTTCATTTCTTCAGCAAAAGTAAATAATCTGAAATTATCGACGCTAAAAATAATTTAGTAATTGCAGAATTAAACCCCAATCTCCATTCGAATCTCGTTCTCCGTTGTTTTTTGACTTAATTGCCCCAAGTTAAACTTTGCTATTCTTTGTTGCAGTTGAAAAAGAATTATTTTGTATCAGATTTTGTTTCAAACATCACTAGTTATCATAATGAGAATGCAAGCTCTTGATTTTGACTCCAAAACAATTTATTTCAGAAAAAATAAATCGACGCTAATGAACTCGCTATCAAAAGTATAGAAACCATATAATAAATTAATATTTTGCGATGTTTTTGTTTGGCTATCGAGCTTTTGCTGGAGAATATAAGACCCAAATTAGCAATAAACAAGGCAAATAACATCAATACAATGTGTTCGATTGGCCACAATCTTTTGGATGCCATAGCAATACTTCCATCGGCACTTTGGTAGCCATAGTTTGGAGCAAAACTTAAATTCGAAAATAATATCAAACCAAAAAGTAGCTGGAGATACAAATTGATAATAAATGCATATGCCAGAATCTTGTCCAATGGTAAATACGGCAAATTATTCTTAACTCCATAAATTGCACGAAACAGAAGCCAAACAGCAATAATTAAAAAACTGGCACTAACAAAATAGTGCATCCATAAAATGATTTGATATGTATCAACTGACTCCATTCTAACAACAATATGTTTTATACAAAATAACAGAATTTATCTAAAGCAAACAAGCACATAAAACCAAAAAGAATTTCATTGAAAAAACGATTATTTTCTTTTTAATTTCTTTGGAAACCAACCTTTCTTAACGCGCTCTTCCTGCTCTATGGTTTCCTGAATTCCCCATAAAAAAATAAAACCGACAATGGCCAATGATGTTGAAATTAAAAGACGATCGATAAAGAAAGAAGAAATGCTTCCCAGCAATCCTACGATAAGAAATACAACCCAAAACTTCTTGGTAAAATAATATTCGCCTGCAATACATAACCAGCGCGAAAAAACGATCAAAACAAAAGTCAGTCCTCCAATAAGAAGTCCGCTTATATTTAAACTATATTCAAACAGATCTACATTCATAAGCTTTTGTACTTTCTATTTGGATTTCTTTTGGCCTGGCCTTTCAGCACACGATTGTGTTGTTTAAAAAGCTCGTGTGTGCTCCATAGCATAGAAAAACCTAAAACACCCAAGGCTATCGAAGCTAAATCGGATAAAAACAAGGACAAGACGATAAAAAACATACCAGGAAAAAACAATACCCACCAACTTTGCTTCCCATAATAATATTCCAGTTTAGCAACAACAGGATGAAAAATACCTATGGTTACAAAGGAAAGAGCACCCATTAAAGGGCCTAAAAAATAAAACTCAGGCATACACTCATATTTATTTCCTGCAAAAGAAATCATTTCCGTCAAACTATCCAATTAAATCATTACAAGTTTACTAAAATCAAAATCCTTTCAGAATAAGAAAAGTTCATCCTTCTTTTTTTGTAATTTTGTCGACCTAAGCAAATGAAAAATGACTCAGATATACTAAATGGATCAGCTTCAGTCTTTCGTTGCTAATATATTGATAATCCAGGTGTCTTGCATCTGAAATTAGTTTTATGATATGAAATTACTGATCATTGAAGATGAAATTAGCCTGGCAAATTCCATACAGGATTACCTTTTAGACGGTGGTCATATTTGCGAATCGGTGCAAACCTACAATGCTGCTTCAGAAAAGATTGCTCTGTACGATTACGATTGCCTTATTGTGGATATCAACCTGCCTGATGGAAATGGTCTGGATATTATCAGGGCAGTAAAAGCCAAGAATCTCAAATCGGGCATTATCATTATTTCTGCACGTATTTCGCTGGATAACAGGATTGAAGGTTTAAATATAGGTGCCGATCATTACCTCACTAAACCCTTTCATTTGGCCGAATTAAATGCTCACATCAAATCAATCAACCGCCGAATAAACTTCAGTGGAAATAATGAGATTGTTTTTAATGAAATAAAAGTAATGCCCGATGAGCATCGCGCTTTTATCAATAATAAAGAAATAAGCTTAACACACAAAGAATTTGAATTACTGCTTTTTTTTATGGCCAATAAAAATAAAGTAATCACAAAATCAGGTATAGCAGAACATCTTTGGGGAGATTATATGGATTCCGCCGATTCTTTCGATTTCATTTATACGCACATCAAAAATTTACGTCATAAATTAATGAAAAAGGGCTGTACGGATTATATAAAAACAATTTATGGGGTAGGTTATAAATTCGATATTTTATGAAATTAGCTACAAAAACGAGTCTTAACTTTTTGTCGATCTCTCTTTTTACTTTTTTGTTTGGCATTATAGCTTTATACTATACGCTTCGTTTTCAGGTAGATAGGTTTATCAACAATGAACTCAATCAGGCAAAAAGTGCTTTTTTTGAAAAACCAGATAGCCTTTCTACATTGGGAGATGTTTATTTGGGCGCCTGCAGATTAATGCCTCTTAAATCGGTGAGTTCTCCACGCGATACCCTTGTTTATTATACGGATACCTTGATTTTTGATCAAAGAGCAGAAAAATACCTTCCGTTTAGACAAATGACTTTTACCACTTCATTGAGGACGAAATCGTTTAAAGTTCAAATATTACGACCCCTCGAAGAAACGGACAATTTAATTATCAATACTTTTCTGATGATGACGGCTCTGGTAATTTTGCTTATTGCCGCACTTTTAATCAGCAATCAATATTCATCAAAACAAATTTGGAAAGATTTTTATATAAGTCTTGAAAAAATAAATCGATTTGATTTGGATATGCACAATCGATTTGATTTACCAGAAACAGATATACAAGAATTTGAAGACTTAAATACCGTGCTGGAACGCATGAGCAAACGTATTGCCAATGATTATTTTCGAATGAAAGAATATACTGAAAATGCTTCGCACGAAATACAGACTCCTTTAGCCATTATCAATTCGAAATTAGAATTAATGATGCAAAGCGAAGATTTACCTGAAAAACAGTTTAAAATCATTGCCGAAGCAACAGAAGCAGCCAACCGTCTTTCTCGCCTAAACAAAACACTTATCTTACTTACACGCATCGAAAACCGACAATTTCCAGAAATCGAAACTGTGTATCCGCAGAATATTATCGCAAGACAACTATATGATTATGATGATATTATAAAATCGAAAGAAATCAAACTGAGTACTCATTTTGAGGCAGATGTGAAACTACAGATAAATCCATATCTTTCTGAAATTCTATTTCTCAACCTCATTAAAAACGCAATTCGTCATAATATTCAAGGAGGAGAAATAGAAATCACACTTAGTTCTCAGAAGTTTGAAATTTCAAATAATGGCGCATCGCTTAATTTTGATCCTGAAAAACTTTTCCATCGATTCTATAAAAACACCCATTCCGATAAATCACTAGGACTAGGTTTAGCCATAGTAAAAAAGATTACAGAAATCTTTGCTTATCGCATCAGCTATTTCTATCAAAATCAAAAGCATCATATTTTACTCGAATTCAAGTAATTAAACA
>CAYPOW010000127.1:0-2229 GCA_964412145.1 uncultured Draconibacterium sp. | reverse complement strand
CTTCAAAATCGCGCCCTAAAATTGCAGCAAAAAGGGAATATATAAAACAAAAATTTATATGAAAAAAAAGTCTTTCCTCATCTTAACTTTACTGTTACCACTTCTAAACTTTGCTCAAGACAGTTATGAGTACGAAAACCCTGTTCTACTAACTGATACTATAAAGTTAAATGAGATTATTATTCAGGCGTCAAAAACCGAAGATAATTTACAAGAAATCCAAGCGGCAACAACTTTAATTACTTTACAGGACATTCAAGAGCAAAATCTTAATTCACTGCCCGAATTAAGCGCTCGTGTACCAAATCTTTTTATGCCCGACTACGGTTCAAGATTGACTTCTCCAATCTATATCCGTGGTATTGGCTCTAAAAAAAACGATCCTTCAGTAGGTCTATATATTGATAATGTACCTTATTTCGATAAAGGCAGTTTTAATTTTGAGTTTTTCGATTTGGAGAAAATTGAAGTTTTACGTGGACCTCAGGGGACATTATACGGCCGTAACACAATGGGAGGAATCATTAATGTCTTTACTCCCGATCCGAAATTTAATTCAACAGCTAGCCTAAAAGTAGATTATGGCAATTATAATAGCATCAAAACAAATCTTAGCACCAACCAAAAAATCAGCGATAAAGTAGCTTTAATTATTGGTGGCGGCTACGCACATAGCGATGGCTATTTTACAAATACATTCAACGATACACAAGCTGACAAATTTGATGTTTACAATGGGAAAATCAAATTATTGTACACACCAACAAACAGATTCAAAACAATTTTGTCTGTTAATTTCGAAAAAATGAATCAAAACGGCTATCCCTATGCTATTTATAATTTAGATACGCAGGAAGCTGGCGACGTAAATTACAATCAAGTGAGCAGCTACGACAGAAATCTGCTTTCCGTTGGTTTAAGCATGGTATACCGATTAAACAATGTAATCCTAAGCTCTTCTACCAGCTTTCAGCACATGGATGATAATCAGGGTATAGATCAGGATTTTACACCTGCCTCCTTGTTTTGGGTAACTCAGGATCGTGCAGAAAATACCTGGGTTGAAGAATTTACTGTTCGCTCGCAAAGCGATTCAAAAATAAATTGGCTGGCCGGAATCTTTGCTTTTAGACAAAGCAGCTCCAAAGAAGTCGGACTTACTTATGGAGCTGATGCAATACCTGTATACCATCTTCCAGGTCCTATGAGTTATACTAAATGGTACGATGAACCTACAACAGGTGCTGCTGCTTTTGGTCAGGTTAGCTATCCAATCGGAAAATTCAAAGCAACTTTCGGCATCCGTGCAGATTATGAATCAGCCACTTTCAACTACGATTATGAAAAATACCTGAATGGTAACTCAATTGTTACAGATGCTATCGATAATCAATTGGAATTTACCCAAATCTTGCCCAAAGCAAGTATTAGCTATCATCCAACAGAAAATATTACTTTTTTCACAACCATAGGAAAAGGATACAAAGTGGGTGGATTTAATACTTCATTCGATTACGACGAAGATGGAAATCCATTGAATGATACTTATAATCCTGAAACCTCCATAAATTACGAAATGGGAATTAAATCGGTTTGTATGAATAATCGATTGATGACTAATCTCAACCTCTTTTATATCGATTGGAGAAATCAACAAATTTCACAAACACCTCCAAGCGGAATTGGATCGGGATTGGTGAATGCTGCACGCTCTGAAAGTAAAGGTTTGGAACTCGAAATGCGCTTCTTAGTTAATAGAAATCTAACTATTTGGGGAGCCTATGGATATACTGATGGTAAATTCATCGATTACAAACCAAAAGTTGATATAGATTATTCTGGTAATTTTATTCCATATATCCCAAAAAGCACCCTGAATTTAGGTGGTAATTATACTGTAAATATTAATAAAAAAGTCAGAAACGCCACTTTAACTGTCAATTACCAGCGAATAGCAAAACTTTTTTGGAATGATTCAAATTTAGCCTATCAGGATGCTTACGGTATTCTAAATGGACGATTAAATTTCCATACAAAAAAATTAGATTTTGGTGTATGGGGTAAAAATATTTTAGACGCCAATTACAATGCTTATTATTTTGAAGCTATGCGTAGATCCTATACACAAGCTGGAAAACCAGCATCGTACGGTGTTTTTCTGAGCTTCAATATTTAAAAATAAAATATGATTGAATAGATCAAACAAGAAATGTGTTTAATTTTCGAACG
>CAYPOW010000126.1:0-9213 GCA_964412145.1 uncultured Draconibacterium sp. | reverse complement strand
TTAAAGGATAAATATCAATTGTCTCACCAGCATCTATTCTATCATCAGAATCAGAAAATTCTAAAGTGTCATTTATAGTATAGTTTATAACACGAAGGTTCGGTTTTAGAATGGAATATATAGCAGCATATGCATCTAGCTGATCATCAAATTCATCCGGCTGATTATTTATCAGACTAGCCCATAATTGTTCCTGTGATTTATCTTTATATACGGAAATGTATAATCCAACAATTCCTGCAACCAAAGGACTTGCCATAGAAGTTCCACTGAATACTCTATAATTTCCATTGGGTATGGTGCTTACTATGTTCGAACCAGGTGCAGAAAGTTCATAGTTGAATAAATCCGAAAAAAAACTATAAAAGGGATCATTGCTATCGTAATTTGTAAAATCTGCAAAATAAGTGCCATTTTTAAATCCTCGTGAAAAAATATTTAATTCAGATTGAGTTGCCTGTACACCAAGAACATAACTTAAGGCTGCAGGATAATGTATATAATAAGGAGGAAATGAATTAGTAAATTTATTAAGATCGAAATCATCATTCCCAGCAGCTGCAACCAAAACTGATGTAGCATATGCATTTGCCAACACATCCTCCATTGCCATTGAACGTGCATAGCTCCCAAAACTCATATTAATAACAGTCGCACCTTTTTGAGATGCATAAAGAATGCCTTTTGCTATATTTGCAAAATCCCCATAACCAGAGCTTTGGAATACTTTAATAGGCATAATCTTTGCTTTCCAACTTACACCAGCTATCCCAATTCCATTATCGGATTCAGCTGCTGCGATTCCAGCTACATGAGTTCCATGACTGTTATCATCCGTAGGATTATTGTCGTTATTAATATAATCCCAACCTCTAATATCGTCAATTAATCCATTGCCGTCATCATCATTTCCATTATCCGGGATTTCATCTTTGTTATTCCAAATCTTGTTTTTTAAATCCGGGTGGGTCCAGTCAACTCCAGTATCTAAAATGGCTATTATCTGATTTGTATCACCAGTCGTTTGTTCCCAAACCAAATCTGCCTTAACAGCAGGGATATGCCATTGCTGGCTATACAATGGATCGTTGGGAACCACAGCATCCTGGGCTCGCTTCAGCTTAGTATCCAGCAATTTTACAACATCATCTGCTGTCAATATTGGGCCTATGGGTTCAAGATCGTCAATAGAATAAATGTAATTTGGCTCTGCATATTCTACTTCCGGCAATGCTTCCAATCTTTCTATATATTCCTTAATATTACTAGGTTGTTTACCTTCAGATTTAAAAGTAGGCAAGGTAAGCTTGTAGATATTATGCAAGCTCGGAATGACCATATCTTGCCCCTGCGGATCTTTTACAATTCTAGTCGCTTTTAGCTTCTTCTCGTTGGGGAAGAGTTTTTCCATTTTCTCTATTCCGGAAGATTTTAGGATATTGTCGATACTGACTATACCCGTTGATTTTAAAGTAGTAGCCTTATCGGAAATTGCTACATTATCCACAAATTTTACCAAAACTTCGTTTGGAACATAATTGAACTGATCAGTTCTAGGATCGCGCTTTTGCGCGTATACAACCTGGCTGAAAATAAGGAGAAAGAATAATAGCTTTTTCATTTTACCTAGTATTTAAAATAAACATTATCAATATATTATAAACTATATACTTCTATAGTTCTAAGGCAAATTAATTTGCATTTATAAGTTTTATTTCTTTTGTAAAGGATTCTTTATCACTAAATGGTTTTATAATCACTTTGCAAACATAGTTGCCTACAGGTATTGGTCCATTGACTATATCCGATCCATTCCAAATCGTTTTATATTGTCCTGCACCTTGTATATCACTTATCAGTGTGCTAACTTTTTGTCCTAATAGATTATAAATATCTATATTAACATAAGATAGTTCTTCAATTTGATAGCTGATTGAAACTGATGTGTTAAATGGATTCGGATATGCGATAATTTCATTTTCTGATAGCTCTGGATCATATAAACTCGTCATGCTCCCTTTCCTGACTTCTATATATCTTCCCAATTTATCACTACCAAAAACGTCTCCTAAATCAAATGCTTTTGTTGCATTTTCAATTCTTATAATATCTTGCAAACCAGCTGGAATACTTATCCCGCTTAAATTGTACATAATTCCAAGCAATTTACCATTGACAATTCCATAAGAAAATTCAAAGCCTTCAATCAAAGAGAATAATTTAATGTTTTCAAGATCCTCCCCAATTAGTTCAAATTGCAATGCAGCGACCTGATTATCACTATTCAACTGAATAAGACTATCACTCATATAAATGTAAGCAGGATCTGTATTTAACTCAGATAATTCTGATTTCGTTCCCAAAATTAGATCGACGATCCCAACTATATCCAAAACGTTTATCTGGCTATCGTAATTTACATCAGCAGCATCCACCAAGAAAGGTTTAGGATCATAACCTAAAATATAGGAAACAACAGTTGTAAGATCCAAGATATTAACAGATAAATCTCCATTGGAATCACCGTTTGCTGCAGTAAAGGGAGTGGCAGCCATTGATTTTGAAAAATCGGTTTCCTGCAAATCAGTACCTACTGTTTTATATTGATAATGATAGGTGGTATCTGGTATCACATCAAAATCGGTATATATGGTATCAATAATAAGAGTTTCGTTTATTAGGATTGGATCGCTAAAGGTTGAATCTGTAAGATTGTAATATCTATACATATCATATCCGAGAGCATCCTCTGTTTCAGAAGCTGGCCATTCCAATTCCACTTTGCCAATTCCAGCGATGGCAAAAAACTCAATGGAAGCTGCGGCTGCCGCTTGAACTTTAAATTTAAAACGGGAATATTCAGGCGGTATTTCAAATCCTTCTGTATCTTGAGCATCTCTGACATGAATGGTATTGATTCCATCTCCAGTTTCCTGCCCAAAAGTGTAAAAGGCTGTCCAAACTGTACTGTCTGCACTCCATTGGGCATCTTCTGTAATGATTCGTTGTAACCAAGGATCAGTTACACCAAATCCAACAGTAGGAGAATACTCAATATCCATAGGTCGGTTAAAGTATACATCAAATTTATATCTGCCAGAGCCTAGAGGTTCTAAAAATTCATCAAAGGGATTGATGCTATCAATTTCTACTTTCCAAACATGCCCATGAACTAAATTTGAAGGATTTGATCTAATTGGTTTGTACAAAACCTCACATAATTCAGGATCATCAAAGAAATCCCACAAAATATTATCAATGTTAGAAGATTTAATAGTTCCCCAAAAATGATAAGGATTTTCTTGAGTATAACCTTTATTAGCATAATAGGCAATCTTATTAATTGGGAATAAAAAGGAACAATTATTTATACCAACAGTTCTATTAACATTTGCAGGTCTAAGAGCCCCCGAATTGGATATCAAACAATTATTCATCTGATAATTTCCATACCCATTTATATATCTTAAAGTATTTATCTCAGAAAAAACACATGAAGTGAATTCGATCAGTTCAGTATATTCGCTTTGAAATAACCATGGCTGTAACGTTAATGAAAATTGAAATACACAATTATGAAAAATTGATGAAGTAGGCAAGTATGATACTCCTACTGTGTTCCATACTAAAGTTTTTAAATAATCAAATTGAAATATACATGTTTCAAGATAAAGATTCTGTGCTGAAAATAATGTACTGCAGTAACCAAAGAATTTAGTGCTTTCAGCTAATAACTCTCCAGTAGAAATACTACCTTTAAATCCATCAGTATTATTTCTTAAAAAAACAGAAATTGGATTATTTTTTGTCCCTTCAAAATGAATTTTCCCTTCATTTATTATAGTTTTTTTTAGTTCTAAAAATGTGCCATTTTCAATATGTAGGTATCCACTAGGTGAGATTTTATAAGAATCGTTTACAAGCCAAAGTTTATTAGATGTAAGATATAAAGTGTCAGTCAACACACCTCTTAATTCTTCTGCATTCTCCACATTAATAATGTATTGAGTACTACCAGCCATATTGCCTGAGTTATCTCCATAAGAGTATGAGAATACAATATCTCTATTGTGTGCAACTGATGAATCAATTTTTATTCGTATAGGTTCTAATTCTGAATCCATCCAAGCCCAAGTAGAAATATTTCCAAAAAAATTAGAACTATCCTGTATCTCTGCAACCGAAGTATCTTCAAATTCTCCAAAATCAATTTTGCCCCACACACTATCAGCCAAGCCACCACAATTTCTGAGGGTAGCCCAAATCTCAATAGTCTCCCCTGCATCAGCTCTACCATCTCGATCACATCCAGGCAAAGTGTCAACTAAGGTGAAGTCAATGAATTTCAGTTGTGGACCAATACTATCCAAATTAAGTTTCAAGGATTTTTTGATATTGATATAATTATCCGAGCCAAAAATTAATTTAGCCCATACATGATCCATATATTCACCAAAATCCCAATATTCTTTGAATAAAGCACAAGCTGCTGCCACTTGAGGACAGGCCATGGAAGTACCATTATACTTTCGGTATAAGCCACCGGGAATGGTACTTATGATATTTATACCAGGAGCATAAAACTCATAGTTATTTCCCTTGCTATTCCAAAATTCAACAGGCCCTGATGGATCATGATTAGAAAATTCAGCCCTAGCTTGCACACCCATCACAAATGGCCAGCATGCAGGATACATAAAACCTGCAGGGAAACCTTCTTCAATCAAAGGAAGTTCATCATTTCCAGCTGCTGCCACTGTAAAAATTTTATCGGCATAAGAATCGATAATTACATCTTTCAATGATAGGGACTCAGCATAAGTACCTAAACTCATATTAATCACATCAACTTCTTGCGATATAGCGTATTCAATTCCATTTATTAAATCGTAGGTATTACCACGTCCAGAACTTTGCATCACTTTTAAGGGAATTACTTTTGAATTATAAGCCACACCCACAATACCGGAAGCATTGCTTTCTGCAGCAGCTATGCCAGCAACATGCGTCCCGTGAGAGTTATCATCATCAGGATTGTTATCATTATTGATCCAATCCCATCCACGAATATCATCTATATATCCATTTCCATCATCATCCTGTCCGTTATCAGGGATTTCATTGGGGTTTTCCCAAATATTATCGTCCAAATCTGGATGATCCCATTCAATACCTGTATCAATAATAGCAATAAGCTGGCCTTCGCCGGTGGCTAATTCCCAGGCTTCGGGTGCATGAATTTCATCAATATACCATTGGCTTCCATCCACATAAAGTGGGTCGTCTACAGTACCAGATTTAATTGAGGGGGTGCTATTTGATAAATTGGCGGATTGGTAGATTAGTGAATTGGTTGTTGAGCTCTCCAAGATCTCCTGTGTATAAACAAAATAATTTGGTTCAGCATATTCTATATTTTCTTCCTTACTTAAATCTTCTGCCAGTTCTTTAGGATCCATATCCGATTTGAAATTGATACGGTAAATATTATACAATTTCGGGGCTTCTCTCATTTGCCCTTTCCAATCCCTGAATATTTTAGCAGATTTTAATTTTTTCCTATTTGGGAAAACCTTGGTCATTTCTTCAGCATCAACTTTTTCCAACCATTTATCAAACCAATCTTGTCCGGTTTTAAGTTTTCCGCTCTTTAATTTAGCATCAAGATCTACATCATCCTTAAACTTAACCAGAATCTCGTTTTTAACATATTCAGGATTGTAGGGGTCAAGTACAAAATTGTTTGCAAAATTTGATTGCTGGGCAAAAGAAGCTATACTTATAATACCTGATATAAGTATGGATAGCATTGAAATTTTTAATTTCTTGTACATGGCTATATATTTTTGAATTTTATTTCATTGGATACATAATTGAGCTAATCAGCCGTGGAGTCGCACTCTTGCGCAAAGGGATTCTGGATAGAAATAAGAAGAAAGAATAACAGCTTTTTCATTTTACTTAGGCTTAAGTCTTACACTTTCAGTACTATATAACCAAATCCACTAAACAATTAAAAGAAATTGAAAAGCAGTTCGATTAAAATACCTTACTACCAAGTAATTTGACACAAATTGCTTCTCCCAGGACTGGCACAAAAACAATTTCTTTTTCAAAGGTAGTAATAAATTCACATCAAGCGTTGAACCTAAAATAAAGTGAGGGAATTTTGGACCCAAGTTCTTAATGTATCAGGCGACAACAGAGTTCGTGTAATTCGTCATTTCATGATATTTATTCCAGACAAGCACACTAAGATAATTATCTGAAATTCATTTGGCTGGCTCGTTTAGTTTACGTATATTTACATCCAATTGATCAAGTTCTTAGAAAGAGATATTTAAGTATTAATCGGGGTCTAATTCGGTGCCTACTTGAATTTTTAATTTGTAAACACCTGTATAATAGCGATGTATATATAAGTGGTGAGTCCCGTCCAGACCGCGTTTTATTTTAAAAAGCTCTATAAGTCAATGATTTATAGAGCTTTTTTTATTTAGGGGCCGAATGAGGGGCCGAATAACACCCTTCTTTTAATGTTTCCTAGTATTATTTAGATCCATCAACCTTCCAATATATCAATTTCATTTTTTTCATTAACTTGCAATGCATTCTTTTTAAATACTCCTACTAAGAGATTATGAAAAAAATATTTGTCTCGTCAACCTATACTGATTTAATTCCACACCGTAAATCTACTTGGCAATTATTAAAAAATTACAATGCCGAAATTACTGGAATGGAAGAGTTTGGCGCAAGGACATCTGCTCCATTAGAAACTTGTATTACCTATGCAGAGGAATGTGATATATACATTGGAATTATAGGTATGAGATATGGAAGCATTGAAAAGAAGTCTGGGAAATCTTTTACTCAAATTGAGTATGAAACTGCATTCAAAAATAATAAAGAAATTCTAATTTATTTAATTGATGAAATTAATGGTCTTGTAAAACCAATTGATATTGACTTTGAAAATTATAAGAAACTACAGTCTTTTAAAAATCGTTTAAGGAGGGGGCATACAGTCGATTCTTTCAAAAACGAAAAACAATTAGCCAAAAAGATTAATAACCGGATATCACAAATGATCCCTAGCTTGTTTCTAAATGTTTCAAGACCAATAAAATTAGACGGATTAGTTACAAGATTCACAATTGCAAAGGAAAAATGGATAGTAATTGTGGGTTATCTATCAGGTCTGCCTATTGAATTGTTTGTTATTACTTATGATGATTTACCCAATTGGGTTTCAAAAGGAAAAATAATAAAAACCCGAACGCTTAATTTTGATAATATAACTAGAGTACATGATTTCCAATATAAAGGTAAACAGGGGTATAATGTAACATGTGGAGGTATATATCGAGCAGACAACGAACCTGTAGCTATAATGAACTCAATTATTTCAAATTTATTGATACAAAACACAAGCGTGGATATGATAATTTCAGCAATTCATAAATTAGATTTGCAGGGAATAGAGAATCGTGATGAATTAGAATATGGTATTAGAAAAGCTTTGAGTATAGAAATCAATGATTCCACTTTCATTTATTAAATCTTACTAATTATTATTTTTCCCAACTATTTCCTTATTCTTATCATCTAATCTCTTATAAAGTGCCAATGTATGACGGTTTAAGTCTATCAGCTTGACATTTAAATACACTTTACCCTCTGGGTCTTTAGATTCAAATGTTTTCATTATAGCATCTAATTTTTCAAATTGCTTGGTAAATTCCTGGCTTGTGTAGAAATCGGTATATAATTCGGAAACTTTTTTTGAACAATTCCACACCTTAATGGAGACAGTTTACGTTAAATGATACACTTTTATGGAGATCTTTTTATGCATTTATTACACTTTTATGGAGATCTTTTTATATATTTGTTACACTTTTGTGGAGATAAATTATGAAAAGAGCCTTATACGAGCAGTTAATAATCTGGAAAAATAGCAGTAAACGTAAGCCTTTACTATTACAAGGAGCACGTCAAGTCGGTAAAACATATCTAGTGAATGCTTTTGGCAAAGCTGAATACACAAATTATATTTACCTTAATTTTGAACAGGATCCCAATCTACATAATTTATTTACAGGCAACCTAGATCCTCATCTAATCATCAGCAACTTGGGCTTGTATCTGGGCAAAAAAATAGAAAGCGAAGACACTTTGTTGTTTTTTGATGAAATACAAGCAATTCCTCTGGCAATTACAAGCTTAAAGTATTTTTACGAACAATGTCCAGGATTCCATATTATAGCCGCAGGTTCATTATTGGGTGTCAGCGTGGGTAAAACAAGTAGCTTCCCTGTTGGGAAAGTAAATTTTATGACTTTATACCCTATGCAATTTAGCGAATACCTGATGGCTTTTGGAGAGGAATTGATTGTAGATAAACTATTAAAAGCAGAATCTATAGAGCTGTTTCCTGAAATTATTCATGACAAATTACTTAGCCATCTAAAGAACTATCTTTATTTGGGTGGTATGCCAGAGGTCTTACAATCCTATA
Organism: uncultured Draconibacterium sp.; assembly: GCA_964412145.1. Lineage (GTDB taxonomy): Bacteria > Bacteroidota > Bacteroidia > Bacteroidales > UBA12170 > UBA12170. The sequence goes on along the minus strand of CAYPOW010000126.1, from coordinate 692 downwards.
TAACGGAAAAAGATATTACCATTGCTAGGGCAATCCAAAACGACATACTGACTGCATATCAACGTGATTTTTCAAAATACACAGAAAAAACACAAGCAATACGTACTTCTGAATTGTGGAATTCCGTTCCAAACCAATTAGCCAAAGAAAACAAAAAGTTCAAATATGGAGATGTACGTAAAAATGCTCGATCAAAAATGTATGAACAAACAATCGAATGGCTTAAAAACGCAGGATTAATTCATTTGGCCTATAATATTCAGGCGCCTAAAATTCCGCTGGCTGGATATGCTGATTATACTAAATTCAAAATATTTTTATTAGATACTGGTTTGCTTGGAGCAATGCTCAACCTTACTCCTGATATTATAATTAAGCCCAACGAACTTTTCACGGAATATAACGGTGCGTTTATCGAAAACTTTGTGGCTTCTGAGCTATTACTCTCAGAAAATAATGAATTGTATTATTGGACATCCAAGAGCGATGCTGAAGTGGATTTTATTTTACAAATAAGTAATGAAGTATACCCCCTAGAAGTAAAAAGTGGAATAAGCCGTAACCTAAAAAGTATTAGAAGCTATGCCGATAAATATAAACCTAAATATATTTTCAGAGTTTCCCCAAGAAATTTTAGTCAAAACAATGAATTTGTCAACGTCCCTCTGTATGCCGTATTTTTATTAAGAGAG
>CAYPOW010000125.1:6104-9276 GCA_964412145.1 uncultured Draconibacterium sp. | reverse complement strand
GAACAAAGGGTTATATTTTTGCATTTATTTCAGTGATAGCCGTTTCCAATGTGTACATTTTTAGCAAGGCCGCTTTAAACCAAGTTTCGCTCGCTCAATTTGGCACTTACTGGTTTGCTTTTGGTATTCTTTGGAATTTGATTTTTGCTATCCAGCGAAAAAAACTGCCTAAGCTACTCACTTTTGGGAAAAATCAGTTTTTATTACTTTTTGTTATTGGTGTGCTTGAAATATTCGCAACCAGCTTTTTCTTTTTGGCAATACTTACCGTTCCAAACCCAGCAGTAGTGTCATTTATAGGAAATGTGAATCCTGTTTTCGTCACTATTCTAGGATTTATTTTCCTAAGAGAGCGTTTTACAATTCTGGAACTATTGGGTATGGCTTTGGCTCTAGCTGGTGCATTTATAATAAGTTACAAGGGAAGCGCTGTCGTAGATAGTTTATTTATTGAAGGGACAGAATATATGATTCTTTCTGGATTTATTTATTCTATCAGCACAATCATTGCCAAGAAGAATGTACAAAAACTAGGGCCTTCCATTATGGCCTTGAGCCGAACGCTACATTTATTTCTGTTTTCATTTGCGGCTTTATGGTATTTAGGTCAATCTATACATATTCCTTCAAAAGCCCTTTTTAATATTATTATCGGATCAGGTCTGGGTCCTTTTTTGGCCACACTGGCTGGTTATCAGGCATTAAAATACATAGAAGCAGGCAGAGCAAGTATTTTGGGAAGTTCAAAAGGTTTATTTGTTCTGATTGGGGCTTTCATCTATTTCAATTCCCTACCGGAATTACATCAAATTATTGGTGGACTAATTAGCATTTCAGGTGTAATCTTAATCTCATTGGGCCGCATAAAGTTCACCAGAAAATCAAAAGAAAAGCCCCTGTAAAAACAGAGGCTTAGAAAATATTTTTTTATGTGTTTGCAAGTTTATTCAAACTCGGCTATGATCTGATTTTTCTTCACCATATCACCTTCTTTGACGAGGATAGATATAATTTTTCCGCTGATCATAGATTTTACTTCATTGTTCATTTTCATCGCATCCAATATCATCAGCACATCACCATGTGCCACAATATCACCCACGTTAACTTGCATTTCGCGGATTGTTCCGGGAATAAATGCTTTCAGAACTTTCTCATTCAAAGGTTTATAAACTTCCCTATTTTTATAAGAATCGGGGACACGAGTTAAATAAATTGAATTTTCTATAAAAAATTCATCAAATTTCTCATCCAGTTTATCCAGTTTATCCTTTTTCTCTTTCTTTTCTTTCTTTTCTTTCTTACTCATATTTAAAGATTAAAATGGTGGAACACCGTGTTTTTTATCTGGAGTAACAACAGTTTTTGATGAAGAAATCTCAAGCGCGTGTATCAACATTTTGCGTGTTTCAGCAGGCTCTATAACTGCATCAACATAACCATATGCTGCTGCTACATAAGGATTTGCAAACTTTTGCTTATATTCTTCAATCTTCTCTTGACGAACTTTATCGGGATCTACTGCATTTTTAATTTCATTTCTGAAAATAATATTAGCAGCACCTTCCGGTCCCATAACAGCGATTTCTGCCATCGGCCAAGCAAAAACAAAATCAGCTCTCAAATGATGTGAACACATTGCAATATATCCTCCCCCATAAGCTTTACGCATAATTACGGTCAATTTAGGAACGGTAGCTTCTGAATATGCATATAATATTTTAGCTCCATGACGAATTACACCAGCATGTTCCTGATCAACACCAGGCAGATACCCTGGAAGATCGACCAAAGTTATTAATGGAATATTAAAGGCATCGCAATAGCGAATAAACCGGGCTGATTTATCAGAAGAATCAACATCGAGAACACCGGCCAATACAAGTGGTTGATTTCCAACTATCCCAACTGTCTGCCCATCTAAGCGTGAAAAGCCAATAACAATATTAGCAGCCCAAAGTGCTTGAACTTCAAAGAATTCGGAATCGTCAGCCAATGATTTAATAATATCCCTGACATCGTAAGGCTGGCGTGGATCGCTAGGCATTACATCGTCAATTTTATATAGTCTGGTTCTGGGTGGTTTTTTAGGGAAACGATCTGCTTTCTTCTTATTATTCCAGGGAATATAGGTACAAAGTTCTTTAATCTGATCAAAACACTCTTGTTCGCTTTCTGCATAAAAATGAGCATTTCCCGTTTTTTCAGCATGAATTCGAGCACCACCCAAATCTTCCATTGAAATTTCTTCACCTAAGACTGTTTTAATAACTTCAGGTCCGGTAATAAACATTTTAGAAATTTTATCAACCACAAAAACAAAATCGGTTAAAGCAGGACTATAAACTGCACCACCGGCACAGGGTCCAAGAATAACAGATATCTGAGGAATTACACCAGAAGCTTGCGTGTTTCTGAAAAATATTTCTCCATAACCAGCAAGCGAATTCACGCCCTCTTGAATACGAGCACCACCGGAATCGTTTATTCCGATTAAAGGCACTTTCATTTTCATGGCCTGATCCATTACTTTTGTAATCTTTTTCGCATGTGCATAGCCAAGTGAACCACCGGCAACAGTGAAGTCTTGTGCGTAAATACAAACAGGATGACCAAATACGGAACCAGTTCCTGTAATTACACCATCACCAGCCAAATATTTCTTATCCATATTAAAATCTCTTCCTGCATGCTCTACAAAAAGATCATACTCATGAAAAGATTTTGCATCCAGAATAGCAATAATACGCTCACGTGCCGTTAATTTGCCACCAGATTTTTGTTTTTCGATAGCTTTAGAACCGCCTCCGGAAAGAGCTTCCCGCATGCGATTCTTTAAGTCCAACGATTTTTGCTTTAAAGACATAATAACTTTTTTGTTTTTGGTTAAACCGCAAAATTAAGCAGCAAAATTAATCGAATTTGTAAAAAAAGCAATTGTTATTAGAATAACGAAGCTAAAAAGTCGAATAATTAAGCTTTATTAACATTCCAATTTTATCTCAAATAAATAATAAACTGATTTAAAATCCTGATTTAAAGATGTTTTTCTATCTCTTTTATCAAAATATTTTTAGGCTTGACTCCCACAAACTGTTTAACAATTTCTCCATTCTTAAAAACAAGGATTGTTGGTATGTTTCGAATGCCCAATTTTGCAGCAACTCGTTTA
>CAYPOW010000125.1:0-6004 GCA_964412145.1 uncultured Draconibacterium sp. | reverse complement strand
CTCCCAAAAGAGCAACGGGTAAAATAAAATTTAAATTTGCTTCTAATAAAATCATAACTTTTCAATAAGATTGTAAATAGCCTGAATAATAATTTCTTTTGATTGAATGCCTTGATAACGAGCAACAATTTCCCCTTCTTGATACAGTATGAGCAAAGGAATATTTTGAACGCCTTGTTTATTACTTATAACACGGTTGTCGTTAACATCAACTTTAAAAACGAGAGCAACAGATTCAACTTCTTTCGCAATGTCTTCTAATACAGGATTTTGATCCAAACAAGGCTGACACCAGGGAGCCCAAAAATCGACAAGAACAATGCCTTGTTTTATCTGTTCATCAAAATTCATCAAGTTTAAATGTTGAATCATCCTTCTGTTTTTTAGCCGGCAAAGATAGATTTTTTTAGTTCAGTTAAAATTGAAAGAGTCATTTTAGGATTAAATTAACTCATAAATCACAGTTCGCTACCACAACGCCTGCAGAATTTAGCATCGTCGTCGTGATTGTCAAGGTAACAATTACTACAAACCTGTGTATTTAGTTGTTGCCTTTTAACTTCTGCTTTTTGCATCTCTACTGTAAATATTCCAGTTGGAACAGCTATAATTGCATAACCTAAAATCATTACCAGCGATGCTACAAATTGACCTAGAACAGTCACTGGAGCAATATCGCCATATCCAACAGTGGTAAGTGTTACAATGGCCCAATAAATACCACGAGGGATACTTGTAAATCCACTTTCAGGCCCTTCAATCAAATACATTAAAGATCCCATAAGAAATACAACAGCAAGAACTACTTCTAGAAATACAGCAATCTTATGCCGGCTTGCAATAAACGAAGCTTTAAGCAATTCGGTTGCCCCAATAAAACGTCCAAGCTTTAATATTCTGAAAACCCGAATCATACGAAAAATTCGAATGACCATTAGGTATTGACTTCCAGCAATTATGATACTTAAGTAAGAGGGTAAAATGGCTAATAAATCAATAACACCATAAAATGAAAATATATAATTCTTAAAAGGTTTAGACACCGTATAAATCCTAAGAAAATATTCAATCGTAAAAATAATAGTAAAAAACCACTCCAAATTTACTAATACGTTTGGCATAGTCTTATGAATATTAGGCACACTGTCAATCATAACAGTTAATACACTAAGCATAATGAAAATTAAAAGCAGAATATCAAATAGCTTTCCAGTAGGCGTATCAGCTTCAAAAATAATTTGATGGAGCTGTTGTCGCCTTGATTCTTTTATGCTTTTGTCTCTCATAATAATTTTTAGTGCGTACCAGGAACCGAAATAACCATTTCGAATGGTAGAATTTTATGAAATGTACCATTTGTTATAGCACTGGAACCAACTATAGTAATTAACCACATGCCATCTTCAGCTTCCTGATTTCCTGCTAAAAAAATTTCATTTTTTTCAATTCTTTGATTATCATATTCTTCTGTGATATATCCTCCGCTAGGACTTTGGATTTTAACTTGTTCTAAAAAAATACCTTCAGATACACAACGTACTTCAAATCGAGCAATTGCAAGAGAGGGTAGCCTTACCAGAAAAGAAACCGTTTCACTTATATCAGCAGGTGGCAAGATTTTTCTGCACGACGAACTTGAAAATAAAAGAATTAAAACACTGATTGAAAAAATAACTTTATTCATTTCTATTTAGTGGTTTTAGTATGCAAATTAATACAAAATGTTGTTATGTACCTTTAAAAAAGACCTGTTTTTTCATTTATGCCATATCCAAAAAGAGCAAAATCATATTTTATTGGATCTGAAGAATCGAAAAAACGTAGATTTTGAGTGACTTCCTCCACTGCTTTCCAGTCGTTTTGTTTTCTAGATAAAAGACCCAATTCCCTGCTGATTCTTCCTGTATGTACATCGAGCGGAAGCACAAGCTGAGATGGGGATATAGATTTCCATAGACCAAAATCCACCCCATTATCATCTGAACGAACCATCCACCTAAGAAACATATTCAAACGTTTTGCCGCCGAATTTTTGGCTGGATTAGACACATGTTTTTCACTTCTTAATAAATGAGATGTTGAATTAAAAATCGAGTTAAATTGAATTAAGGCTGTTTTAGCATCTGTTTTGAACCCTTTTTCAAATACTTTTTCCAATCCACCATGCTTTAGATAAATATTTTGCAACGATTTAATAAAAAACTGAATATCAACTGATTGAATTGTACGATGTTTGAATAAATGAAAAGCCTGCAAATCAGAATCCGTGCAATTGCGCACAAAATCAGCGGGTTCAAAGTCCATTATTTCCATCAATCGTTTGGCATTCCGAATAATAACAGGCCGTTGTCCCCAAGCCAAACTTGCTGATAAAAAGCCAGCAATCTCTATATCTTCTTTCTCAGAAAAGAGATGGGGAATCTGAATGGGGTCGTTTTCGATAAACTCAATCCGGTTGAATTTTAATGTATATGTTTCCAGAAAATCAACTAATTGTTTTTTATCCATTTGGCTTCCTTTTGGAGAAGAAAAAAAAGACCAGTAGAATAATAATAGGAATAAGATATTCTATACTTTTTGCAAAGCCCGATTTGCTGGACACTATTGCAGTTTCATTACCAATCAAAGTAAAACCTGCCCAATAATAAGGGTGTGAATACATTGCATTGCTACTGTTTAAAAGATCTATTTTGGAACGGTGCAAGGCCAAATTTTTGTCCATTCCCCGCGCCAAATAAGAGTAGAATCCAGCCATAAGATCTGCACTATACTTATCATTCACATCCCAGTGAGTCATTACCACACTAGGCACACCGGCATATTGAAACCCCGTAGACAGGCTCATGATTCCTTCCCCTTTATTTAGCATGCCATTCCCTGAATTACAAGCACTTAAAACCGCTAAATCGGCGCTTAATTCCATTCCAAACAATTCACTAACCGTAAACAATCCTGACAAATTAGATTCAGAATCGGGCGAAAAGACCAACTGAGATTTCAAAGGTTCTGTATCATTTAAAACGGCATGCATTGCCAGATGCAAAACAGATCCTTTTGGAGCTAAATTTAAGAAATTTGCTTTAGTCGCTTTGTCTCCTTTTAGAATCTTTGGATCGAACAACAAAGAAATACTTTCAAGCTCATATTTCACATAGTTCAGTGGTAACAAATTATAACTTTCTGAATTTGATGTATTTATAGTGTCAAAAATTGAATAGCTGGGTGCAAAAGCAATAATTTGACCAGAATTTGGAGTCTTCTTTTTTGAATAACTAAAATAGATTGCTGCCGAATTTAAAGTACTACAAACATTTTCTCTTAAAAAATAATGTAATTCTCTATAATCGGGCTGCTCTTTGGCAATAGTATCGGTTAATAAAACATCAAATGGCAAATAGCTTAAAATTCCATCAGGAACAATTAATACTTCTTTTCCTTTTATACTTTGCGCAAAATCGCCCAATAAAAATTGATAGTTCTCAAATGCCAGTTTTATAAACGACTGATAATCTACATCGCTATTTTCAGTATTAACAGACCTAAGCAACTGCAATAAACGAAGTATATCAGTATCAAAATTAGGAGGCATTTTTTTTGAATACAATTCAGCGCTCCCTTTGGATATCACGTAAACTAAAAGTAAAGAGTCAGTAATCGCATAATCCACTAAAACTTTGTTTCTTGATAATTGTTTTTGAACATCATCAATACTAATTACATTGTTTCCATAAAACAAACGATAGTATTCCGGATGATTGATAGCCAATATTTTTTGAATGCTATCCAAACTATTATGAAAGTCGTTTTTTTGTTGAAGATACTCCGAACTTAACTTTTGATTTGCATTTGAAGAAGCGATGGTTCCCATTTTTTCTTCTAGGCTCAATAAATTTTGCTTCAAGCTGTTTTCTTTTTCTACAAGTGCTGTTGGCACATTCGATAAACGTATAGAATCATTTTGCTGTAAGCTTGCAAGCAAAGCTGTCGATTTATTTTGCTCTATAAAAGAAAAAGCAGCTTCAAAGTATCGCTGTTCTTTGGTTAAAGTATACAATAGATAGGAAACTTCTATCGCCTGATTAAGTAAATTATTTACTTCCTTATTGAGAATCAGATTACTTCCATATTTCTGCGAGAGGCGAAAGCCATCTATCATCTTTAAACTTAATTGATACGTGTCGAAAGAAGCCACTAAATAATCAATGTCCTTGGTTTTTTTATAATGATCTGCTAATGCCAATGCCTTCCAACCCAATGTATTAGCAACAGACTGCTTCTGTAGCTCAACTCTTTCAGGATTAATAAATGTATTTTTAGAGTTAAAGCCAGGCGACAAAGCAATAATGGATGATTGCAATATTTCCAATGCTTTTTCAGTATTGTTTTCCTGAATATAATATTTTGCCAGCATTAATAATGCTCTTCCCATTGGTTCGTTTTTATCACCGAAAGCTGAGCGATATTCTTCAATAGCCAGGTTTAAATTACGCAAGCACTTTAATTTATTGCGTTTCGTTTCTAAATAATAAGAACCTAAGAAAAATTGAGCATCGCCTAGTTCCTCTTTATCAATAATGGGTCTTGACTCTGCAATTGATTTCGCCAATAATAAATATCTTTCTGCTTTATCAAGACTATCTACTCTCAAATATGTTTCACCAAAAACACGATATTGATAAGCACTTAGTTTACTCTTTGAAGCTGCTTCACTGAAATAATAAATAGCTTTCTCATAGTCTCCAAGTCCTTTATAAACGGCAGCAAGATCTGTATGCAAAGTGATTATCCTACTATGATTATCTGGTAACAAAGCCTTTAGAATGGTATCCGACTTGAGGTACATGTGGAGTGCATTATCGTAATCCTTCAACATATAATGAACATCAGCCAGCTGCTCATAAATATTGGCTTTTTCATACGGAGAACCTTGTGCCTTATCTAAGAAATTGATTGATTGGGAATAAAGCGCAATCGATTCAGAGAATTTTCCAATAAAAAAGCTTAATCGACCCTTTTGAGTATAGATAACCGAGAGCTCCTTTTGATGCTCTATATTTTTGATATCCAAGAGATTAATGGCATCTGAATAATAATTTTCAGCCAGAGCGTAGTAGCCCAGTCTTGAATAGGAATCAGCAAAACGCGCCTTAATAGAAGATAGTTGCAGCACATTATTTGTTTGCAAATACACAATTTCTTTGGCTTTGTTTAAATACAAAAAAGTGTTTGCGGAGTCGGAAAGCCGAGAGTATACCTGACTAAGGTTTTGGTAAGTATCCAAAAGCATAGTATCGTGCTGATGGATAAATTTTTCGCGATATCCGATTGTTTTTTCATAATTAACAATTGCGCTATCCAATTGATTTTGAACAAAATAAATATTACCAATTAAGTGATGCAATTGCGGATATAAATCATTGGGATCTTGAAAAAGCTTAACGTTTGATTGAACCCAAAAAGCTATGGCAGACGAATTAGCCATATCCCCTTTTTCCCAATAGGCCTGTGCCAGTGTTTTCCAGCTTAGAAAATAGCTTAAACTATTGCTATCAAATTTTTGAAGAAAACGGAAGGCTGAATCTGTTGATTTGCGCTCAACAAAACCCTCCACTATTTTCTGATCGTCAGCTAAAAAATCCTTGCCACTATCATTTTGTGCCGTTCCAAAAAAAACAGAGAACATTAAAAAAAATAATAGGCTATATTTTTTAAGCATAACAAAACCCTTAATAAAGCTAACAAAAATAAGATTTGTAAGGCAGACAACCTAAGTATTATTAATTTTCCAGACAAAAAAAAGGGCTTTAAGCCCTTTTTTTAAACCAATAAAAAAATTATGTTATCCTAAATTTGCATAACACTAATGCAAAACACTAATTAATTTCACTTCACGATTGGAATCAATATTAACTGAACATAAATATGATCCATTAGGCAAATCAGAAGTTGTAATCGTTATTTTACTATTTAATGGAGAAGCGTTAATTTCTTTTACTTGTTGACC
>CAYPOW010000124.1:0-9415 GCA_964412145.1 uncultured Draconibacterium sp. | reverse complement strand
ATTTGTAATTGGCATATATTAACCCTTTTTCGTGCATCTTCTCTTCAATCATCGAGAAACGAGAAGGGTTTTTTATTAGTTGTTCATAAGAATAAATGTTTTTCTTTTCATCTCTTATGTCGTTTCTTAAGGCGTTAAAGGGTGGTTTTGTGTCTTTTGGTATTAGTTGAGTGTCATTTTTTATATTAGGAGAATTGGAAGCCTTAATGATTAAAGGTACCTGAGGTGCTTGTTCTGTAAAAAATTTAAAATAAAGTTCTTCCTGTGTTAGTGGCGCTTCTTGCAGGAAATCAGTATATGAAACTTGCATTTCCATCACTAACCTGATCAACTGATTTTTTAACAGATGGATTATATACGACTCATTAGCTTCGGATTGGTTTGGTGATTTGTTTTGCTTGCTTAAATCAAATTGGTCGGGAGAATAATTTCTTTCCTGAATTAGTTCGGCTGTTTCCTTAATTTTTTGCCAAAGTGTTTTTGTCAATGCTTGGTGAATGATATATGCCTTTTCACTTTCATTATTGGCATTTTCAATCTCCTTGTTAAGTTTATTTAAAAATGAGATCGCTTCATATTCGATGATTGCAAAGTAATATTTGCGAATATTTGAAAGCGGCTTTGTAAAATTGATTTCATAATTAGGTTGAGTGGTGTAGTATTCTTTCTTTACGTCAAGCAAGAGTTGTCTGAATTTTGCGTCTGATTGCTTTCCGAAAATCCAGAGACGAAGATCCAGAAATAAAATATTGTTGAAGATTTCTAGGGTGTTCATAGCTAAAGTTTTATTCTGTTGGCAGCATCCATTTTCTTTTGATCGATGATTTTCGCATATACTTCGGTAGTTTTTAGGCTTTTATGGCCTAATAATTTGGAAACCGTGTAAATATCTGTACCCAGCGTTAATTGCAGGGTAGCATATGTATGGCGGGCACAATGAAAAGTAATGTGTTTGTCGATCCCTGCGCGGATCATCCATTCACGGATTTTTGCATTGTTGTAGTCACTGTAAGTCAAATCTTTAAACACTTTATCTTCATTTTTTTGGCGTTCTCCAATAAATTGAATGGCATCTTCAGTGAAGGGGAGTGTTTGCAAACCTTTTGTTTTCTTTTGCTTAAAACGAATATAGTAACCATTCTCATCAGAATGTTGAATTTCTGACCAGGTAAGTTTCTCAATGTCGGAGAAACGGAGTCCGGTTAATGCACCAAATAAGAAAGCGTTTTTTACCACTGCTATATCACATTTAGTTTTGGCAGCTTTTTTTAATTCATCTAAGGTAAGAAATTCTCTTTGAGTTTCAGCTTCTTTGATGCCATCAACATGTATGGCGGGATTGTGACTGATAATTCCGTCTTTCAATGCTTGTTTTAAAGTGGCCTGGACTTTGTTGAAATAAGAAACACAGGAGTTTTTAGATAGGTTTTTACCCTGTTTGGTTTTCGCTTCGTAAACAAAATAATACTTTAAGTCTTCTAACCAAATATTGTCAATATCGGCGAAACGAATCGCTGCTTTGTCCCATTTCTTAAGATGTTTTAAAGCACTTTGCCAGTTGCCATAATTTCCTTCACTATCCTTGCGTTTTTCAGACAGGAGTTCATAATAGGACAAAAAACTAGAATTGATTTTTTCGAGATCGGGAAATCCGTAAATTCCGTTTTGCTGTTCCAGCTGACGTTTTGAACGGATGTTTTCGGCGAGCTCCATTGTTGATTTATTCTCTGCCCTTTCTTTTTTGTCTTTTGGTTTTTCTTTTAGGTATAATCTTAGGTATTCGTACTTGCGCTTGCCCTTGTGATAATACTCGAGGTACAGGCTGATATTCTCATTTTTGATTCGCTGGCGAAGTGTTACTTTCATGATGTGAAGAGTTTATCGATTTCATATCTCATAATAATTGTTCGCCTTCCAAACTTGGCGGCATTTATTATTTGCTTTTTGATTAATCTTTGGATGGTCCATCTGCTTGCCCCCAATAATTCGGAGGCTTCTTTGATGCTTAAGAATTCTTTGGAGGCAATTGAATGTTCGTTTTGTGATTGGCCTTTTTGTATAAATTGTTGAGAATCGACTAAAGAGCTTTGTATTTTCTCTTCTCGTTTTCTTCTTTTATAATCCTTTTGGGCACATTTTAGGCAACAATACTTTGTTATTGTTTTCTGCGCTATGAAAGCTTTTCCACAGTATTGGCAGGTTTTAGGTATATGTAAATTACTGCTCATTTCACGAATTAATGTAGCTCAATGGTGCCAGTTGGTGCTGTATGGTGCATTATTTCACCCTAACCTAGAACAACATTTTTCGGGCAACAAAAATGGCATTTGGGCAACAACTGGGCAACAAATATAGGTAAAAAAGAGCAAAAGGGCAACAAAAAAGAGAAAATAAAAATATGTAAAGTGCAGAAAATGAAGCTATAGGAAGTGATATGAAAGGGGGTTTACTTTCCAATACAAAATTTCCCAAAAATATTCCCCAATAATTCGTTATTAGATACCTCACCCGTTATCTCGCCTAAATAATGCAAAGCGGTTCGAATATCAATCGCAATTAAGTCGGTAGGTATACCTTGTTTGAATCCATTTTCGATGGCATTGATGGCTTCTGAAACTTTGTTTAATGCTCCTAAATGACGTGTATTCGAAACGATGGTATGATCGCCCAAATCTAAATCTTTTACAGAAGTAACCAGACTATCCAATATCAAATTGATATTTTCATTTCTTTTTGCTGAGACAAAAATCGTTTCCAAATCAACAAATTTGTTGAAAAAGTGGGGCATTTCGACCAATTCATCAATTTTATTGGCAATCAGAATAAACCGTTTGTTTTTATCTTCAATATGATCTTTAAAATCTTCGAGAGTGGCTTCCAGATCGTTGGGGGTTGATTGGGTAATATCGCAGACATAGAGGATAATTTTCGATTGCCTTATCTTTTCGTATGTACGTTCAATACCTAAGTTTTCAATTTTATCAGTTGAAGAACGTAGTCCAGCTGTATCAATAAACCGAAATGCAAATCCGTCGATACTTATTGTGTCTTCAATGCTATCGCGCGTGGTTCCCGGAATTTCAGAAACTATCGCTTTCTCTTCCTGCAATATTCTATTAAGAAGCGTCGATTTACCAGCATTTGGTTTTCCAATGATGGCAACAGGAATGCCATGTTTTATAACATTTCCCAGAGCAAAAGATTCGATCAGTTGAACGACTTCTTTGTCAATTTCAGCTATCAGATTTAAAAAGCGTGAGCGGTCGGCAAACTCCACCTCTTCTTCAGCAAAATCGAGTTCCAATTCGATTAGTGATGCCAGATCGACTAATTCTTTTCGTAGCGATTTTATTTTTGAAGAAAAACCTCCACGCATTTGATCCAATGCTAGATTATGGGAAGCAACTGAATTTGAGGCGATTAAATCGGCCACGGCTTCGGCCTGGCTTAAGTCGAATTTTCCATTAAAAAAGGCTCTCATTGTAAATTCGCCAGCTTCGGCCATTCGTGCGCCTTTTTTCAATAAAAGCTCTATCAGCTTTTGCTGAATAAACAAAGAGCCGTGACAGGATATTTCAACACTATCTTCACCTGTATAGCTGTGGGGTGCTCTAAAAACGCTTAGCAATACTTCATCAAGCAAATCATTATTATCGAATATTTTTCCAAAATGGATAGTATAGGCATCAGCGTTTTGAATATTTGTTTCTTTTTTTGCAGCTTTGAATATGGAGTCGCAAATTGAAAAGCTATCCTCACCAGAAAGGCGAATCAAAGCAATTGCTCCACTGCCCGCTGGTGTGGCAATTGCACAAATAGTATCGTTATTGGCTAAGTTTAACAGCATGTCTCAGGTTTTTGTTATAGTGAACAAAGTTACATTTCATAATGGCTTATGTCAAAGAAATTTTTCGATTTTGCCTTAAATAGGTAAATTTCGTTCAAAAGTTTATTTGGAATCGATATAAAATCAACTCAAAATAGCTTTAGCTATTCATAAGTGTGGAAAAACATTTTACCTTTGCTTTTCAAATATTTTTGCGAAAACTAAAACAATAAACCTAAATAAAAATGAGTATTCTAGTAAATAAAGACTCTAAAGTAGTTGTTCAAGGATTTACCGGTGGAGAAGGTACTTTCCATGCAAGTCAAATGATTGAATATGGCACCAATATTGTCGGTGGCGTTACTCCCGGAAAAGGAGGGCAAATGCATTTGGGAAAACCTGTTTTCAATACAGTACAAGATGCTGTTGAAAAAGAACACGCCAATGTTTCTGTTATTTTTGTTCCACCTGCATTTGCTGCTGATGCCATAATGGAAGCCGCAGCTGCAGGGATAGGTGTAATCATTTGTATCACAGAAGGTATTCCTACCAGCGATATGGTAAAAGTGAAAGAATATTTAAGTGATAAGAAAAGCCGTTTGGTGGGTCCAAATTGCCCAGGCGTTATTACTCCTGGTGAAGCAAAAGTAGGAATTATGCCTGGCTTTATTCATCAAAAAGGCCGTGTTGGTATCGTTTCACGTTCAGGAACCTTGACTTATGAAGCTGTTGATCAGCTAACAAAAGTAGGTCTTGGACAAACTACTGCTATTGGTATTGGTGGTGATCCAATTATTGGAACCACAACCAAAGAAGCTGTTGAAATGTTTATGAATGACCCTGAAACTGAGGGGATTGTGATGATTGGTGAAATTGGAGGTGGAATGGAAGCTGAAGCCGCTGAATATGTCAGATTACATGGAAAAAAACCTGTTGTTGGATTTATTGCTGGTTCTACTGCTCCCAAAGGCAGAACTATGGGACACGCTGGTGCCATTATTGGTGGCAAAGCCGATACTGCTGAAGCTAAGAAAGAGATTATGACCGAATGCGGAATTCACGTAGTGGATTCACCTGCAGAAATTGGTCGTAAGATGAAAGAGATTTTGGGTTAAGCCAATAATATTCCAAAAATAAAAAATCCTGAATTCAAACGAATTCAGGATTTTTTTTATTTTATTAGATGGCTTGTTTTCTATTTCAGTTTTGCTTCTTGTAAGTTTTTAATCTGCTGTGCAATACCGTGATGTTCTTCATAATTTTCGCAAACATATCCTGGGTTTTCATCACAATAGCAACCAAGTTTAGTACCATCTTGTACATCAATATCTGAGCTACAAGTTTTAGTGAAAATACCATCTTTGAATATAAACATTTTTATTCCTATCAATGCAAATGCAATAGCCAACAAAGC
This sequence comes from uncultured Draconibacterium sp., assembly GCA_964412145.1. GTDB lineage: Bacteria > Bacteroidota > Bacteroidia > Bacteroidales > UBA12170 > UBA12170. Next base: position 4,175 of record CAYPOW010000124.1, on the reverse strand, counting down.
CGTTGTAAGTAAGATTAGTTTAAAGATCATTTTCTAAATTATTTGAACGCAAAACTAGGCATTTCATCTGAAACTGTATCAAAAGAAGTAAGCATTTAACAATTAATTCGATTTCCGCCGAAATTCGGCACATACGATAGCTGTGGCTATAGAGGCATTTAATGATTCTGCTTTGGAATCAGCATAGCTAGGTATAAATAATGGATGAGTGATAAGCTTTTGCAGCTCTTCAGATACTCCTTTCGATTCGTTGCCAATAACAATAAAACCCGACTGACTCAATTGTTCTTGGTAAATATTTTTTCCGTTTAATAAAGTTCCATAAATAGGAATTTTTTGTTTCTCTAAAAAGGAGGGAAGTTCTTCATATCTACATTTTACTCTAAACAAAGAACCCATAGTAGCTTGAACAACTTTTGGATTAAAGCAATCCACTGTATCGTGTGAGCAAATAATCTCGTGTATTCCAAACCATTCTGCTGTGCGTATAATAGTGCCCATATTTCCAGGATCCTGGATGCCGTCAAGCACAAGATAGAGTGAGTCTTTTCTAGTCGCAAACGCATCGTATTTCGGCATCTTAACTATTACCAAAACTTCGTTGGCAGTGGAAAAATTGCTTAATTTTTGGAGTGCTTTCTCCGATATTTCTTTCGGAGAAAAATTAGGTAAACTAATCTGTGAATCCAGCCATTTTTTACTTCCGGCAATAAGCTCAATTTCAAAATCCGGATAATTAATAAGTTCATTAACCATTTTAGGTCCTTCCACTAAAAATAAACCCATTTTATTACGGATTTTATTCATTTTAAGTGAATTAATCAGCTTTATATCGGCTTGAGTAAGCATAAAGATTTACAGTTTATTTACAAAAATAGGCATAAAAAAATCCCGAACCTCAAGGAGCGGGATTTTCGTTAAAAGAATATTATTTTATTCTTCAGTAAATACTTCAAAAGTAATTGAAGCTACTATGTCTTTATAAAGTTTAGCTGTTGCTTTGTAGGTTCCAACTTCTTTAATCGTTTCGCCATCAATTGTGATTTTCTTGCGATCAATATCGTAGTTGTGTTGCTCTTTTATAGCATCTGCAATTTGGATTTCATTTACAGAACCGTAAATTTTTCCAGAAGTAGCTGCCTTAGCACCAATTCTTACTGTTAAACCGTCCAATAATTTAGCTTCCGCAGTAGCTTCATTTCTGATTTTATCAATCTTGTAAGCACGTTGTTTGCTAACTTCGGCTAATATCTTCTTATTGCTTTCGTTGGCTGCAATTGCAAAACCCTGAGGAATTAAATAATTACGTGCGTAACCATTTTTAACTTCCACTATATCATCTGTATATCCTAAATTTTGGACATCTTGTTTTAAAATAATCTGCATCGATAGTCCTCCTTTTATTTTAATAAATCGCCAACATATGGCATTAATGCGATATGACGAGCCCTTTTAACTGCTTGTGCTACTTTTTTCTGATATTTGGTAGATGTACCAGTTAAACGACGAGGTAAAAGTTTACCTTGTTCGTTTACAAATTTCAATAAAAAGTTTGCGTCTTTATAATCGATATATTTGATTCCGCTTTTCTTAAAACGGCAATATTTTTTCCTTTTTGTATCTACCGCAATTGGGGTAAGATATTTAATGTCTGAATTTTGAGCCATTGTTAAATTTTTTTAGATTATTTACTTGCTTTAACTTCTGATTCGCCTTTTTTCATCCTTCTTTTCTTTTCGTTGTATGCAATAGCATGTTTATCTAAAGCTACAGTTAAGAAACGAAGAATACGTTCGTCGCGTTTATATGCGATTTCAAAATTGCGAATGTGCTCGCCTTCCATACGGTATTCTAATAATTGATAGAATCCGGTTGATTTTTTTTGAATAGGATAAGCAAGTTTTCTCAAACCCCACTCTTCCTCATGGACAACCTCAGCACCATACTCCTTTAGGAGATCACGATACTTATTTACCGCTTCCTTCATCTGTTCGACAGATAAAACGGGAGTCATAATGAAAACGGTTTCGTACTGTTTTACCATTGTTAAAAAATTTTATTTAATATTCAATTTATTGATAACTAGACAAATAAATATTTACCTGTCTATATTGGGCGGCAAAGATATAAAGATTTGGCTAAATATCAAACAAATAAAAAGATTAATTTATTTGATACAGAGTGCCTTAAGAAAGGAATTTTACCAATTCAGTTGCAATAAATTCAGATGCTTTTCCATCTCCAAAGATTGGAAGAAAATTCTTAGGTGGATTTGCTTTAAAAGATAAATAAGCAGCTTCTATTTTTACCTTATCCACATCGCAAAGAATGGCGGTTTTTAATTCTACCAGCTCTTCCCATTCTGTTTCAGGTCGAGCAATGATGCATGGTTTCTGAAAGTAAAATGCTTCTTTTTGAACACCCCCCGAATCAGTGATAATTAATTTTGCGTTTTGTTCTAACTGAAGCATATCCAAATAGGCAAGTGGCTCAGTAAGAATTAAATTATTTTCATTTTTAATTTGATAAAAAAGTGCCTGATTATCAATTGATTCTAGCTGTTTACGCGTACGCGGATGAAGTGGAAAAATCACAGTTTCTTTGCGTGTATTCGCCAAATTTAGCAGGCTTTCCATCAGAGAAGCCAAACGTTTTGGATTATCTGTTGTAGTGTTTCTATGAACGGTTGCCAAAATAAAGGAATTCTTTTCAAGTTTGAATTTTGAAAGTATGCTCGATTTTTGACTGGCTAGCTTTGAAAAATACAAACTGTTATCAAGCATAATATCGCCGCAATGATACACTTTTGGATGATCGATAGTAGGAATTCCGATAGAGTCGATTGAAAATCCTTCTCGTCTTAAATTTTGAATGCCTGTTTTTGTTGGACTAAAAAGTAACGTAGAAGAATGATCAGTTACAATACGATTCAATTCTTCAGGCATCACTTTATTAAACGATCGCATGCCTGCTTCTATATGGGCAACCGGAATTTGCAATTTGCCCGCTGCCAAAGCACCTGCAAGCGTTGAATTTGTGTCGCCATAGAGAATGACCAGATCGGGCTTTTCCTCTAGTAAAACCTTCTCAATGTTTAGCAGCATTTGTGCCGTTTGATTTCCTTGCTCACCTCCTGTTATTTCAAATTGATAATCAGGTTTTGGTATGCTTAGTTCTTCAAAAAAAACGGCCGACATATTAAAATCGTAATGTTGACCTGTATGCACAATCAGTTCCTTAATTTGCGCGTATTTTTTAAAAGCACGACTAAGAGCTGCCGCTTTAATAATTTGTGGACGAGCGCCTACGATTGTAATAATTTTGTGCATAGAAACAGCTTTGAATTTCAAAAGGCGAATTTAGCAAAAAACAGCGAAGGTTTAACCAAGTAAATTTTCATCGGCGAAGCTAAAATAATGATCGTTGCCAAATATCAGATGATCTAAAACGGCAATTTCAAGAGTTTTGCCAGCCTGAACAATTTTTCGAGTCAGTTGCTTGTCTTGCTCACTAGGCTTTAAATTCCCTGATGGATGGTTATGACAAAGGATAATGGAGCTGGCTTGTGCGTCCAATGCCATTTTGAAGATTTTTTTTGGATCGGCTACGGTTCCGGCTAAACCGCCTTCAGAAATTCTTTTCTTACTGATAATCTGATTATTACGTTTTAACAGAATAATCCAAAATTCTTCAAACGATTGATCAGCTAAATCAGCATAAAGCAATTCAAAAGCATCCTTACTGCTTGATATAGTTTTTTGTTCCGCAGCTTCACTCGATCGCCTTCTTCGTCCCAATTCCAGAGCAGCAATAATATTGATTCCTTTTGCTTCGCCAATACCTTTGTATTTTGTTAAATCGGCCAGACTTAAAGCTGATAAAGTGTTTAAATTATTGGAATGATCACTTAAAATTCTTTGAGAAAGTTCTACTGCTGATTCATCACGATTGCCTGAACCGATGAGAATGGCTATAATTTCGGCATTGCTAAGGCTGGATTTTCCTTTTAGAACTAATTTTTCGCGTGGGCGATCTTCTTCGGCCCAATGTTTAATGCTTTTTCCGGTAGTATAATTCATGCGATTATCTTTTTGTAGGAATATTTTTTATGAATAAATCAAAAAAAATATGTTAATCCAAAGATAATCAATGCAAGAGATGAAATCAATAAAAAA
>CAYPOW010000123.1:0-9431 GCA_964412145.1 uncultured Draconibacterium sp. | reverse complement strand
AGTTATTTTGCCCAACTTTGAAATTGAAAGGAAGTTAATAGACGGACTGACGTTGTATGCCATTAAAAAGGAGACCGAGATATGAGTAAACAAAAAGTAATAATTGTAGGGTCTTCAGGACATTCAAAAGTCATCATTGACATTTTCGAAAAAGAAAAGAAATATCAAATTGTTGGACTTCTTGACGATTTTAGGAAAATCGGAGAAGAAACTTTAGGTTATAAGGTGATAGGTAAAGTAAAAGATTTGCCAGACTTGCTTTCAAAAAATCCAAATTGCAAAATATTCATAGCGATAGGAGACAACTGGAATAGAAAGAAAGTTATAGACAAAATAGTTGATAGTATTCCAAACATTGATTTTGTAACTGCAATTCATCCATCTGCACAAATTGGAAAAAATGTTCAAATTGGAAATGGGACAGCAATAATGGCTGGTGCAATTATCAATAGTGAAACCATAATAGGAAATTTTGTAATTCTCAATACAAAATCAAGCATTGACCATGATTGCCAAATGTTAAATTTTTCCAGTTTAGCCCCTAATGCAACCACTGGTAGTAATGTGTTAATTGGCGAGTTTTCAGCAATATCAATTGGAGCAATAATAAAAGAGAGAATTTCAATTGGAACACACTCAATAATTGGGGCAGGTGCATTACTTTTGAAAAACTGTGGTGACAATTTAATAATGTATGGTGTCCCTGCCAAAGAGATTAGGAAACGTGAAATAGGAGAAAAATACATATAAAGAAATGAAAATTCACGGCACACAATAAATAGGACTCTGAGCGGTCTGCATTCCGAAAGCTTTCGGAACAGCGATGAGTGGGTATTGAACTACACCCGCCAGGTTATAAACTATGCACATAGAGAAGGTTTTTAATATATTTTGAAGATGAATAATCTTCGCGTTCAATTTGATTGATAATCGGTATAACTTTGTGATACTCAATTCAAAAAAAGATACACGCTATTAATTTTATGCTTTTTGCACTGATTAGTTAATGTAAAGTCACCTATTTCTAAACCCGAATATAAGGTACCATTTTAGCCGTTAATCCCATTTCATTCCATATTGTATTTGCAGCCACTTCCCATTTTAAGGCACTTACACCAGGTCGTGTTCCAACGATACGATAGGCGTCATTTTTATAAAAAATCTCCAAGCGTTCTTTTGTCTGAGGATTAATGGTTTGCAAATCATTGAAATTGAATTCCAGACTTTCTTTTTCGTAAAAACCAATCCTGATTTTGTCACAAAACAAATGAACATCGGCCAAACCAATAGATGCTAATTTTCCTGTTTTATCATTTTTGAATATTTCCATTTTGGTATCTGAAAAAATGGGCTTATCTGATCCAGCACTATATTTTTCACGTACAAAATTGACTAGTGCTTTTTCTTCCCAATTAAACCAATCGCGGATATTGTTGAAATGTAATTTACCGTTTCCTATGCGTTCAAAAAAACCATATTCATCAATATGAATCGAGTATTTGCACGTATCGCATTGAAAATCATTTCCTTGGACGCGAAACGAATCAATACTTTCGCATTCAGGACAGAGATATAAAGCATGGCTGATATGCTCTGCTCGTTTCGGATGCTTGATTTTTTCCATTCTTTTTTGCTGATAAGCGACTTCATCATGCTTCATTCCTTCGGTCAATTTTTGGAAAAGAGTTTGAGAATCAAACGTGGCAACATCTTCCTTGGTGAAAAGCAATTTATATTCCACTTCCATAGGGTATGGCCGAATTTTATAGGCCCAGCGTGGATGCATAAGATTCATGCCCTTTAAAACAGGAACAACAACAGGCACTTTAAGCATCTTAATCAGTTTGCCAATTGAAGGATCCATTGGAGATGTTGAGCCTGACCAATTGCGCACAGCTTCCGGAAAAATACCTACGTTTTCGCCTTGCTTGATTACAGTCACAATATCACGAATAACCTGAGAGTCGCGCATATTTTTCTTCTTAGGAATGGCTCCCAATCGAGTTAAAAAAAAGCGAAGTAGGGGATTACGAAAAACAGCATCAGAAGAAACAAAATGAGTGAAATGTGGTAAGAAATGTCCTGCTATAAAAGGATCCCAAAATCCAACATGATTTGATAAAAGCAAATACGGAGGACTCAGATTTTCAACTTCTTTAGGCAAATGTTTTTTGACTCTGTAATAGCGTATAAAAAGCGTGAATACAACATAAACCAAAAAACGAATGACTAAATTGCTTGGATAGACTTTTTTTTGTTTCACGTTAATCTTTTTTATTGAAAAGATGAATCATTGTAGTGGCCATAGTGGCTACTCCTGTTTTATAAGTAGGATCAAAATCAGGATAAAAAGCGGAATTATGCAGGCCAGGCAATAGCGTTCCGTTCTCCAAATGATCCTGATATTTTGCTTTGTTTACGCCGCCGAGCCAAAACAATGCTATGGGAATATTTTCTTCTGTGCGACCATATTTTCCAAAATCTTCGCCAACAGTCAAAGAAATTCCGCTCCAAGGATGGGCCCGAATCTTTGCATAGTCTCTGTGATATCTCTTTAAATATTCTAAATCGAGATTCTTATGTGACTGAACCCAAGTATGAATATCTTTCCATTCTTCTATGTCCCCGTATTTTCTTTGTCCTCATTATGCTAATTCAATTGGCCATTAGTCTGGTATTTTTCCATCTATATATTCCCCTTCATATATTGTTTTACCGTCATTATCGTATTCCGTCCCATATATCCTCTTATAATTTTTATATTCTCCTTTAAAAGAAATAACATCTCCCAAATAGTAAGTCCCATAACCATCTATGTTACCATCTTTCCAACTACCTACGTATTTATTTCCATTACTATAATAAAGTGTCCCTTGACCATTTTCTTTGCCGCATAGAAATTCGCCTTCATATTTATTACCATCTGCCCAACTATAAACGCCATAACCATTCTCGCAATCGCCAGAAATAATACCCGTAGTTTCTGAAATTCCAAGAAAGTCATATAGTTGATCCAAAGTTCCTTTAACTTCTTCCTTCTCTGGGTTAAATTTCATATAGTCTTTAAAATAGGGAATAGCTTTATTATATTCAACCTTGGCATTTGCAATAAGTTCATCATACTTAATATTTTCTGAGACTGGGACTTCATGAGCCCTTGTGGTAAATTCGGAACCTCTAATTACATATATTACTCCAATGTTATTATACGCATCACTCATTTCTGGATCTGATAAAATCGCTTTTTGGTACCAGTAGATTGCTTTATCCAAATCTTGCTGAACACCTGTGCCTAAATCATAGAAATTGGCCACATAATAATAAGCTTTAGCCACGTTATTCTCTGCACTTTTTAGCATCCAGTAAAATGCGTTATTCAAATCTTGCGAAACGCCATTACCTTGAAAATAAGCCCCTGCAATAATAAACTGCGCATCTGCATTACCTTGTTCAGCACTTTTTTTGTACCAATACATTGCCTCTTTAATATTTTCCTCAACTTCGGCTCCGGTCATATATATATTTCCAAGAAAGAGCTGGGCTTGCTCGTTTCCGTTATTGGCACTTTGTTTGAACCTTTCTACTGCAGTCCCTACACGTTTATCCCAACCCTTCATACCGTAGAAAAAGATTTGTCCCAAAAGGTACTGTGCCTCATCATTTCCGCTATACCCCCTGTTAGCACTATATTCAATTAGCCTAAACGAAGTCTCATTATCTAAATTCGTTGAATATTGGCCTTGTATAAAATATTTTTTCCCGGTTAAAAAATCATAGTCTTTAGTCTCTACCAGGGTTTCATATTTATCATAATATTTCCAGAGACCAATTTGTTCTCCTTTTTTATATTCACCAGTTACACGGAGCTCTCCATTGTCCCAGTAACTATTCCAAAGCCCAGTTTTGTTCCCATCTTGATATGATACGACTTCCTTTAACGTTCCATCTTTATAGTAAGACTTCCAAATGCCTAATTTATCTCCTCCGTCAATACCATAATTCCGGTTACTCGAGAGCTGGCCATTTTCATAATAAAATTTCCATTCACCAACCTTTTCACCATATTTACCATAATTTCCAACCATTTCCAGTTGCCCGTTTTCATAGTAATACTTCCAAAACCCTCTTTCCCTATTAGAAAAAAAACCAAACGTATGATCATAGTCACCAATTGATTTTATTTGACGATTATCGTATTTCTCTTTTTTGGTTCTTATTTTTTGCGCATTTACAGAAGTAAACACAAGTGAAAAAATAATAATTACTAAAAAATGTTTCATATTATATTTAGATTATATTCTGCCTTTTTTATGGTCAATAATTTGATTCGGATCGTTAATAGACAAACCTTGAGATATCACCACAAGCCTTTTTCAAGTGATTATTGAATGCAGACCATTAATTTATTTCTTTGTCTTTTGTATTATAATTCAATTGCAATAAAAAATGAAATAAAATGCATTGATTTATAATTGGCTTTTAAACTCCTCAACTTGGCTCACCAGTTTTTTTGCATTTCCAACATTATTAAAATGCATTTTAAAAATGCCAAAATCAGAGCTAGGATTATCTATAATTCTGACGTCACCATTATCGCATTTCTTTTCAATTAAAAATTCTTTTTCAAAAACGATGTAAACTGTATTAAAATCATCACCATCTCCAATTTTCATACTTGCTGACTTTAATAAATTGAAATCCAAAGAGAAATTGGTGGTGCAAGAGGGAATATTATTCCCCATAAAAGATTCTCCCCCTTGGGTAGATTCTTTTAATTGAACCTTTAATTTCTTACTATTTTTCGAAATAACTTTATATGGCTTTTCTGTGTTCGCTGATTTATAAGCAGAAGTAATCATGTTAACAATGGAATTAAAAAGTTTGGTTTTTGAGTTATCTTTTGCAAATGCAGATGTTGCTGTAATTGATAAGATAAGTGCTATGGATAGTAATTTTTTCATTTTCTAAATTTTTTCATTCTTGTTTATTTTATTGATTGCAGATAAGAATTTATTGATCTGTTCAACACTTTCCATGCGCGAGTCTGTTTGTAATAATTTTGATCTGGAATAAGAAGCTTTTTCCTGCATGTTGAGATCACGATCTTATAGTTATTTTAAGTGCATGTAGATATTCGAATTATAAGTTAGGAGCTATTTTTACTGAATTATTATATAACTGACTGAAAGCTATACAAAAATATAAATATGTTATCCTATTGCTTGTTAAATAACTATTAACTGTTTAGAATCAATCCAAATTAAAGAATTAGGGCTTTTGCTGAAATAAACATTATTGATAAGATTACTAATAAAAAACGCATTATATTTTAAATTTGCTGTATCTTGGACATATTAATAGTTATTTGCAGCTGTTAATTTTCCATTTTCATCATAAGTTTTCCACTCACCTATTTGCTTTCCATTTGTATAATCTCCTTCCATCCATAACTGTCCACTGGAATGAAATGCCTTGGCAGGTCCATTGAGTTTATCATTGGAATATGTTTCAATGGTATTTACCTTACCATCATCGTTGTAGTATTTCCATTCACCCAACTTTTTACCATTTACAAAACTTCCGGTTTTAATGACTTTACCAGATGAATTGAAATACTTCCAATTTCCAATTCCTTTACCTTCAGAATTAATAGTACCCTCACTTTCAATATTTTTACTTGAATTATAATTTATTGCATCAAAATCGCGATTATTAGATTGTATTTGGTAGGAGATTGCCAAAGTTCCAGTGCTTTTATAATAGATTTCCTGTTTAGTCAACTTTCCTTTATTGTAATTACTTTTTCTTGTCAACTGACCTTGTTCAGAATATTCGCTCAATTCACCATCAGCCTCAGTTCCCCAATCATCAGCCAAATAACTATCAATTGACTTAATATTTCCATTTTGGTAATAGCTATTCCACACGCCTTCTTTAAAACCTCCCCCAATTTTTACAATGTATTCTCCTTGTGATTCTAATTTTCCATTTCCGTAATAATATTTCCAGATGCCTGTTTTTTTTCCTCCTTCAATTGTAAAGCTACCGTATTCTCCTATTGATTTTATATTTCCATTATCATGGTATGCTTTCCATTCGCCAATTTTTCCACCACTGAATTTTCCAATTTCTTTTAATTGACCATTTTCATGGTAATATTTCCATTCACCTAATTCTGAAGTATAGCCCATAACTTTAGGCCCCCATTTTCCGATTGATTTGAGTTGTCCATTATCATAATATTCTTCAGTTAATTCCTGTGCAACTATGGCGTTAAAAAGAAAACCTAGTATTAATGTGATAAGTAATTGTTTCATATGATGTATTTTTAATTTGTAATAATAATTCTATGGGGTTATATAAACTCCTTGTTTTTCCAATTGAATACTCTTAAAAAGTTATTCCTTAATTAATTATAAAGTATTCGTTCTTATGGATATGAACAGTCTGAATTTTTAATAATGTTTATATCATCAGAACAAATAAGTAAAAGGAATGTATAGCCAGATAACAAGAAAACACGTAATAAACTGATAACATTGCAATTATAAGCATACTTTATAAAGCTTGCTGTTAACGAATCGTTAATTATATGGAATGAATATAAATAAGGATTGTGTAACAAAGTATAGGATAAGTCACAAGGGGACAACGTAAAAACACTTGTATAAGGTGTGCAGATGAGTTATTCAACTACATGAGGTGTAAATAATAATACTTGAAATAGCCGACTTCAAGTTTTTATTTTATCGCGTAATTATTCGACGTTTCACCATCTGAAAAATAAAATATATTGAGCATATCGTAAAATACCATGGTATTCAAAAGGTAGATGTTTTCATAAATTTATGCAGCCAAAAAGAGCTTCCTAAACCCGAATATAAGGCACCATTTTAGCTGTTAAACCCATTTCTTTCCAAATCGTACTTGCAGCCACTTCCCACTTTAAGGCACTTACGCCAGGTCGTGTTCCAACGATACGATAGGCGTCATTTTTATAAAAAATTTCCAAACGCTCTTTTGTCTGTGGATTGATAGTTTGCAAATCATTGAAATTGAATTCCAGCCTTTCTTTTTCGTAAAAATCAATCCTGATTTTATCGCAAAATAAATGAACATCGGCTAAACCAATAAATGCTAATTTTCCTGTTTGATCATTTTTGAAAATTTCCATTTTGGTATCTGAAAAAATGGGCTTATCTGATCCAGTGCTATATTTTTCACGTACAAAATTGACTAGTGCTTTTTCTTCCCAATTAAACCAATCGCGGATATTGTTGAAATGTAATTTACCGTTTCCTATGCGTTCAAAAAAACCATATTCATCAATATGAATCGAGTATTTGCACGTATCGCATTGAAAATCATTTCCTTGGACGCGAAACGAATCAATACTTTCGCATTCAGGACAGAGATATAAAGCATGGCTGATATGCTCTGCTCGTTTCGGATGCTTGATTTTTTCCATTCTTTTTTGCTGATAAGCGACTTCATCATGCTTCATTCCTTCGGTCAATTTTTGGAAAAGAGTTTGAGAATCAAACGTGGCAACATCTTCCTTGGTGAAAAGCAATTTATATTCCACTTCCATAGGGTATGGCCGAATTTTATAGGCCCAGCGTGGATGCATAAGATTCATGCCCTTTAAAACAGGAACAACAACAGGCACTTTAAGCATCTTAATCAGTTTGCCAATTGAAGGATCCATTGGAGATGTTGAGCCTGACCAATTGCGCACAGCTTCCGGAAAAATACCTACGTTTTCGCCTTGCTTGATTACAGTCACAATATCACGAATAACCTGAGAGTCGCGCATATTTTTCTTCTTAGGAATGGCTCCCAATCGAGTTAAAAAAAAGCGAAGTAGGGGATTACGAAAAACAGCATCAGAAGAAACAAAATGAGTGAAATGTGGTAAGAAATGTCCTGCTATAAAAGGATCCCAAAATCCAACATGATTTGATAAAAGCAAATACGGAGGACTCAGATTTTCAACTTCTTTAGGCAAATGTTTTTTGACTCTGTAATAGCGTATAAAAAGCGTGAATACAACATAAACCAAAAAACGAATGACTAAATTGCTTGGATAGACTTTTTTTTGTTTCACGTTAATCTTTTTTATTGAAAAGATGAATCATTGTAGTGGCCATAGTGGCTACTCCTGTTTTATAAGTAGGATCAAAATCAGGATAAAAAGCGGAATTATGCAGGCCAGGCAATAGCGTTCCGTTCTCCAAATGATCCTGATATTTTGCTTTGTTTACGCCGCCGAGCCAAAACAATGCTATGGGAATATTTTCTTCTGTGCGACCATATTTTCCAAAATCTTCGCCAACAGTCAAAGGTTCTACCTGAATAACATTTTCGTTCCCCAAAAGCTGTTTCATTGGTTTAATGGCTTCTAAAACTAAATCGGAATTATTTTTAACAGGAGGCGTAAACTGGTTGGACGCTTTTACAATCGGCCATTTTTCTTCAGGAAGGCCAGCAGAAATGGCTATTCCCCGACTAATTCTTTGCAAAGCAGACAGGATTTTTTGATAGGTTTCGTCGCTGAAAAAGCGGACGGTTAATTGCATATCAACCTGATCGGGAATGATATTGTGCTTGGTGCCTCCATGGATTGAACCAACCGTTACAACAGCAGGATGTACTGGATTGATTTCACGACTGACAATTGTTTGAAAATCCAAAACCATACGCGATGCCAATACAATAGGATCGATTGTTGTATGAGGCATAGCGCCATGCCCACCTTGTCCAAACACCTGAATATCAATACTATTAACGCCTGCAAAAATGGCACCTGGATAATAACCAATGGTGCCAACCGGAAGTTCAGCACTCACATGATAGGCCAAGGCGTAATCTGGTTTTGGGAAACGTTTGAAAAGACCATCAGCTATCATAGCATTCGATCCGCCACTCACTTCTTCTGCAGGTTGAGCGATAGCGACAATGGTTCCTTGCCATTCTTTTTTTAATTTTACCAATGTTTTAAGTGTCCCCAACCAGGTAGTCATATGGATATCGTGCCCGCAGGCATGCATTGCTGGCGCTTCAACACCTTCAAAATCTTTAGTCATAATCTGACTGGCAAAAGGAAGTCCAGTATTTTCTTTTATAGGCAATGCGTCCATATCGGTACGCAAAAGGAGGGTTTTTCCTTTTCCGTTTTTGAAAACCCCCACTACTCCATTCCCTCCAACATTCGAGGTAACTTCAAAACCCATATCTTTCAAGTTTTTCGCCATTTTTTTGGCTGTTTCAAACTCCATAAACGAAAGTTCAGGATTTTGGTGTAAATCGATATAGGTTCTCCTGGCTTCTTCAAGCTGATTGTTTACAGTCGAAGTTATGTTTTTCACGCCAGTCGTTTGAGATAGAAGAGAAATTGACAGGCTTGTCAACAGAATAAAAAGTACGGGTCG
>CAYPOW010000122.1:2597-9444 GCA_964412145.1 uncultured Draconibacterium sp. | reverse complement strand
ATCTAACATTTTCCTATATTTGAACCATTCTACTAAACTCAAAATTATGAAGCATGCAATCATTTTAATTTTAATATTTATCTTTGGATACGAGATTTCAGCTCAAGATATTGATATTTATTCCTTAAAGAAAAATTCCAATTTTGAGTTGCCAGTTATCGATCAAGAGACTTCTTTTGAAGAATTCCAACTTTTGAATCGAACTTTACGTATGCAGGATATGGTTATTGCTGCAGTGGTTCCGGGTTATGTGCATTTTAAAGTTAAAGAGCCTACTATAGGGTATTCAATGCTGGCGGCTCGCTCGGTTGGTTATATCGGTATGTATTATGTACTTAGCGATAACACCTTCTCTCTTGTCAATTTAATAAACAATAAACAGCCCGCATCTTCAAATACAGATGCATTCAATAAACAAAAAAGAATTACTTACGCTTCTCTTGGCCTAATTTTTGGTTCTTATCTTTTCGATTGGATTCATGGAAGAGAAAGACTTGAAAAAAAACAAGAGCTGATAAGGTATAAATACAGTATGAAATTGAATATAAGTTATCTGGAATCGCCAAATAATGGAAATATTGCTTTTCCAGCCATAGGATTACGCTATTCATTTTAATTTTTATAATATGAAAAAGATATTCATCCTGTTTTTTCTTATAGGAATATTAACGAACGGATTTTCACAATCTATAAAAGGATTGTATGTGAATGATTTTTTCAATATTATCGGTAATCAAGCAAAAGAAGATAAACTACTTTCTTATGCCAAATCGAATGGCTTTAATTATTTAATCTTATACAATACTTCTAAGATACATCGCCAAAAATATCCACTCAACACGAAAGAAGGGAGTAATGTTTGGAAACTTTTTATCCGCAAAGCGAAATTCGAATTTGCTATTGAAAAGATTGCTGTTGTTGGGGAAAAAGCCGCCAGCTTTTCACCAGTCATTAAATACAATCAAATTGTAAATCAAAAACTTATCGATAGAATAGATGTATTTAATCTAGAATTTGAGTTTTGGAATAAACGACTTTATAGTCCTATGGGTTATTATTGCACAACTTATTTAAGCAAACAACGATATGATTGTACAAACGAAGGTGCTTTTAAATTTTATATTCAGCAATTGAAAGAAATGAGAAAGATGACGGCTAATACTTCGGTAGAAGTGGAAACCTATATTGGAAATCCTTCTGATGGTCAGCTTGCACTAATTGCCAAAAACGTAGATCGACTATTAATTCATTATTATCGCAAAAATATAGATAGAATTGCCTCATACAAACTGAACCGATTGCTGGTTTTGCAACAAACAAATCCTAGACTTAAAATTGCCCCTATTTTTTCTTCACGAGAAAACCATTCAGGCCCTTGGCTTAAGACGCATAAAATAGATGAATTACCTATTCTCTTTTTCAAGCAATTGAGTTCTATTCCAGAGATTAATTTTAAATCTCTGAACTTTGATGGACATATTTGGTATCGTTATACAAATATGCCAAAGAACCATTAATTTTTCTATCTTTTCTAAGTATTTCAACCCCAAATTCCGATTATAAATCAAGATTATTTTCAATTATTTTGTGCTTTTCTTGAATTTAGTGTCTTTTTATTCTATATTTGTAGAACTTAATACTCATTTGTAGAATGAATCGATTATCAAATAGCGAAGAACAACTGATGGGCCATATCTGGAAGTACAAAAAAGCCTTTCTGAAAGAATTAATTTCTACGTATCCTGAACCTAAACCGGCGAAAACTACAATCGCAACTTTATTAAAAAGAATGCAAATAAAAGGGTATGTAGATTATCAGGTTTTTGGGAATTCAAGACAGTATTTTGCACTGGTTGAAAAGGAAGCTTATTTTTCGACTTATTTCAAAGAGATCATCGTTCACCATTTTAATAATTCCATTCAGGAGCTAGGCGTTTTCCTTACTCAAATCCTAGAACTTGATCGAAGCGAATTAGATGTATTGAAGAACACAATCAATCAGGAATTAATTTCCAAGCAAAATAAAGATGCTGTTTTCTTTTAGAAAATCTAGTCCTTTTAAAACAAAAAGCCACCCTGAAAAAATCCAGAGTAGCTTTCGTAAAACATTGTATTTTATTCTATTTCAACCATTTATCGAGCCAATTATAAAATGTTCTTTGCCAAAGAATACCATTTTGTGGATGTAAAATCCAATGGTTTTCATTTGGGAAATAAAGATATTCAGCAGGAATTCCACGTAAGATGGCTGCATTAAAAGCACTCATTCCCTGAGAAGCAACAATACGATAATCCAATTCGCTGTGAATAACCAATAGAGGCGTGTCCCAGTTTTGAACAAATTTATGAGGTGAATTTGCATACGATCGTTGTGCTATCTTATTTGATTTGTCCCAGAATGGACCACCTAAGTCCCAATCAACGAACCACATTTCTTCTGTTTCCAAGTATTGCGCTTCAAAATTAAACATTCCGTCGTGAGAAATAAAAGCCTTGAAACGCTTTTCGTGATTACCAGCCAACCAATATACTGAAAATCCACCATAGCTTGCACCTACAGAACCCAAACGATCTGCATCTAACCATTTTTCCTTGCTTACATTATCGATGGCACTTAAATAATCTTTCATATTTTGTCCACCATAATCTCCACTAATCTGCTCCAACCATTCCTGACCAAAACCTGGCAAACCTCTTCGGTTAGGCGCAACAATTACATAGTCATTTGCAGCCATCATTTGGAAATTCCAGCGGTACGACCAGAATTGGCTCACTGTTCCCTGAGGACCGCCCTGACAGTACAATAATCCAGGATAGGTTTTATTTTCATCAAAATGAGGAGGAAGTATAACCCATACCAGCATTTGTTTGTTATCGGTTGTCATAACCCAACGCTTGGTAACTTCGCCAAATGTAAGTTGATCTAGTAAATGTTTGTTTTCGAAAGATAATTCAACAGCTTCACCCGTTGTTGGATCAACAGAATAAATTTCCTGAGGCTTTGACATAGAAACACGTGTTGCAATTAAACGATCGCCAGCTTCAACTGCTGAATGATAATCGTGCACACCTTCCGTAATTTTTTCGATAATTCCATCTTCGATATCCAATCGGTAAATTTCTTCGGTAGCATGCCAATCACTTATAAAATAAACCGATTTCCCATCGGCTGACCAGCTTAATCCATTCGCATTTTGATCGAAATCTTTGGTATAGTAAGTTTTCTCGCCAGTGCTCATATCCATTAAGAATAATCGCGACTTATCTGACTCATAACCGTCACGTTCCATACTTTCCCAAGCCATAAAATTACCGTCTGGAGAAAAGCTTGCATTCATATCGTAACCCATCATTCCTTCAGTCAGATTGCTTGTTTCTTTGCTTTCGAGATTGTAAGCGTATAAATCAGAGTTAGTACTTACAGAATATGCTTTTCCTTCAAGTTTTCGCGAAGCATAAACAATGCTTTTACTATCTGGCGTCCAGCTTATCTGCTCAGTGCCTCCAAAAGGTTTTACAGGAGAATCCCAAGGTTCTCCTTCCATAATATCGATCGCCTCTCCAAGAGTCCCTTTTTCATAACCGGCCACAAAAATATGAGTAAATGAATCTACCCAAGAATCCCAATGACGATACATCAAATCCGACATTAAGCGACCTGTGATTTTATCCAAGTCGGGATTTGCATCTTTAACTGTTTTGTAGATTTTTACCTCTTTTGTAAACAAAACGCTTGACATATCAGGCGAATAAATAAAGCCAGATATTCCATCTTCAATATCTGAAACTTGTTGTGGACTAGAACCATCTGCGTCCATTTCCCACAGTTGCATGCTTCCGGAAGCAGCGCTCATATATCCAATTCTCTGACCATCTGGTCGCCAAGTCTCGGCATATTCACCTCCGGCAGTTTTTGTAATTTGCTTTTGGTTAGCTCCATCAATATCCATCAAAAATAATTCGCGATTGCCTTTATCTTTTTCAACTGAATAATAACTAACACCATAAAGAATTTTTGAATTATCAGGTGAAACTTGAACGCCGCCTACACGACCAAAAGCCCATAGAATTTCAGGAGTCATAATATCGGACTCCAAGGTTAGCATATGCTTACCAATAATGTTTTGTGGTGCATCATTTGCATTTTCTTGCTTACAAGAAGTAAGAAACAGCATTAGAAAAGCACTGAAAATAAAACTCAATTTTCTCATTTGTTTATGTTTAGAAATTAAAACTAAATATTTATTACTGTTTGTTTGTGCTTTAAATAATTTCGAATCGCTAAGTTAATAAAATCCAATACGATAATTAAAAATCTCAGTCTAAACTATAGCTGCTAAATTGTAAGTTTAAGAAAATGAACTATTTCGCCAGCAGCTTTTTCAGAAGCGCCAACTTCACCTACTTTTAATTTTAATTCGTTATAATCATTTTTAATCTCCGATTTTTTTTTCGTATCGAAGAGGATTTTATTTAACTCTATTTTCAAATTCCCTGCATTAAATTCATTTTGAATCAATTCCCTTACAACTTCTTTTCCCATAATTAAATTGACCAAAGAAATAAAAGGTATTTTGACAAACAATTTGCCTATTTGATAGGTAAAAGAATTCATCTTATAACAAACCACCTCAGGTATTCCGAGCAAAGCTGCTTCAAGTGTGGCCGTTCCAGAAGCAACCAAAGATGCTTCAGAAGCGAGCAGTAATTGATGGGTTTTATCTATAACTAACGCAACATTTCTTTGGTCAATGATAAAGTTGTAAAGCGTATTTTCTATAGCGGAAGCGCCAGCAATAACAAATTGATAATCTGGATAATCACCAACTATTTTTAACATGACTACAAGCATTTTCTCGATTTCCTGTTTTCTGCTGCCGGGAAGTAAAGCAATGATTGGCTTGTCATTCAGATTGTTTTCTTTTCTAAAAAGGTCGCCATCAATCGGCTTTTTTGGAAGTGCATCTACAAGTGGATTTCCAACATATTCCACAGGATAATCGTATTTGGCATAAAAATCTTTCTCAAAAGGAAGGATAATCAGCATTTTATCGACATACTTTTTTATTGAAAAAACACGTGATTTTTTCCAGGCCCAAATTTTAGGAGAGATATAATAAATGACTTTAATCCCTTTTTGATGCGCAAATTTGGCCATTCGCAAATTAAAACCAGGGTAATCGACTAGAATTAAAACATCTGGTTGCCAATTGATTATATCTTGTTTGCAGAAACTTATATTATGAAGAATTGAACGAATATTTGCCAGTACTTCAAAAAGACCCATAAAAGCCAAATCGCGGTAATGTTTAACAATTTTGGCGCCCTGAGCTTCCATCAAATCACCACCCCAGGCACGAAAATCGGCTTCAGCATCCTGCACTTTAAGAGCACTAATAAGGTTGGATGCATGTAAATCTCCTGAAGCTTCGCCGGCTATGATGTAATACTTCATAAATATTAATTAGGACTTAAAAGGCTCTGAAACCTGTACGTTTTGCTCTAAATACTTTAAAGCTTCAATTTGATCATAGGCTGTGAGATCAATCTTTACCGGAACAACAGAAGCATAACCATCGGCCATAGCATTTATATCATTTTCACTTCCATTGTCTCTGTTTACAAACTTACCTGTAAGCCAATGGTAATCCCCCCCTCTTGGATCAATCCTGCTATCAAACTCTTCGCGCCAACAAGCATCAGCCTGACGTGTTACTTTAATGCCTTTTATTTTTTTAGTAATGGGGAAATTCACATTCAGGCATATACCTTCTTTTAATCCATTTTGTAAAACCTGAGTGGCAATATGCTTAATCCATTCTCTGGCAGGTTCAAAATTTAAGTGGTGACTAAAATCATTCATCGAAAAGCCTATAGATGGAATTCTATCGATACAACCTTCGATTACAGCAGCCATTGTTCCTGAATACACAATATTAATGGCAGCATTTGAGCCATGATTAATTCCGGAAACCAACAAATCGGGCTTCCTTTTCAATACAACCTGTTCTCCTAATTTTACACAATCGACAGGTGTTCCACTGCAAGAATACTCACGATAACCCTCTTTTTCTACTATTTTTCTAATTCGTAAAGGGCTGGTAACAGTAATGGCATGACCCATCCCCGATTGAGGACTGTCAGGAGCTACTACAACAATATCACCTAAACCGCGCATAACATCTATCAAGAAACGAATCCCTTGTGCATCTATTCCATCATCATTTGTTATGAGTATTGTTGGTCTTTTATTCATTTATTTATAATTTAATGGTTTGTATAGTAAAGAACAGCGTTTTAATATATTACTGATATTCAGGTTCTTAATTATTATCCGTATCGTTTTCTTGCGTTTTTTCTATCATTTCTGTTACTCCTCCCGATACTATAAACTTCATTACTTCTGTACTTGATAAATTGATTGGTGTAACATTTTCTTTTGGAACAATGATAACTGTCCCCATAATTCCATAGGAATAAGGCAAATAAACTACCACCTGATCTTTGTTTATCCCCATTTCTTCAATGCCATTTCTGCGTGTAATAAATCCAATGCGCAACATTCCGAATGAATCCATTTTAACCAAAACTGGTTCTGTAAATTTCTTTTTACCGCCAACAAATGCCGACATTAAATCCTGCACAGCTGAATACAAATCTTTAATTAAGGGTGCTCTGTTTATAAGTAGTTCAAAATAGTGAATGATTGGTCGAAATATAAAACTGGAACCTAACAGACCTACTATCGTTATAAAAAGAAGCACAATTAACAAACCCAAGCCGGGAATCTGAAAACCAAGATATTTTAATTCAAATGGCCCAGTTATACCTTCTACCCAGGCAAACA
>CAYPOW010000122.1:0-2497 GCA_964412145.1 uncultured Draconibacterium sp. | reverse complement strand
CCATAAGCTCCCGCTTTATCAAATGGCTGATAATTAGTAATATAATAATCTATTTCCTGATCGTTTAACACTTTAAAATACACTTTTGTTTCGGCATAAAACGATTTCATTTTATGTTTCGATCTCAATGTAAATGCAGTAATTACTTCGTGGCACTTACCCGATAAAAGCTGTAGCATTTCAATAGCTTCTTTCCGATTCAATGGTTTCCCTAATAAAGTATCGGATTGACTTACAACGGTATCGGCAGTAATTAAAATACTGTTTTTGTTAAATATCTGATCATCAAAAGCTTTGGCTTTTAATTCGCTGATAAAAATAGCCGTTTCTATAGCGTTCAAGTG
Organism: uncultured Draconibacterium sp.; assembly: GCA_964412145.1. Classification (GTDB taxonomy): domain Bacteria; phylum Bacteroidota; class Bacteroidia; order Bacteroidales; family UBA12170; genus UBA12170. The sequence continues at coordinate 2,153 of CAYPOW010000122.1, read as the reverse complement.
CTTAGGAGAAATTTCTTCGATGGGACAGGCCAGAGCTCTATATTCGAGTCCAATTTCATCGAGCAATTGCTTTCGACGAGGAGATTGAGATCCGAGAATGATGTCTAAATTTTCAAAACAAGGGAGCATTTACAACGATTTTAATTGAAGAAAAAAAACTACCAATGAAAAGCTTCTCCGTCCATCCATTTTCCCTGCACTTTCATTACTTGTTGGAGAATATCGCGAACAGCTCCTTTTCCCCCTTCTTTATGTGAAATATAATCTGAAATACTTTTAATTTCTTCTACAGCATCTTCAGGACAAGTAGCCACACCAACCTCTCGCATAATCTGATAATCCGGAATATCATCACCCATATACAAAACCTGATTTTTTGTTAGGTTTTTATCTTTCATATATTGATGGAAAATATCCATTTTATTGGTCACACCTAAATGCACGTCCTGAATATTTAAGGCTTCAAGTCTTTTAGTCATAGAAGTAGATTTTCCGCCTGAAATTATGGCGATATTATAGCCTTTTTTAACAGCCAACTGAAGCGCATAGCCGTCTTTTACATTGGCAGTACGCATCATTTCGCCATCAGCAGAAGGGTACACAGTGCCGTCGGTTAATACGCCATCGTAATCAAAAATAAAGGTAGTAATATGCTTGAGTTTTTCTTTGTAATTCATTTTTTATGATTTTAATTTTTTAATTTGATCGCTTATCAGGCGATAGATATGCTGATAGGCAGGATTATTATCGAGCATATCTATATGTTCATTTATTGTTTTATGATCGTCCCGAATGGCCGGGCCTGTTTGTGCTTCTTGAGGACTGATGGAATTTAATTTTTCGACAGTTTCATTGATGAGGGGCTTCAATAAATCGAAATTTAAATCATTCTCCTTCAACAGATTAAATGCGATGTGATACATATAATTCGAAAAATTAGAAGCAAAAACAGCTGCTAAATGCAATTGTTTTCTTTGTTTAGAGTCGATGGATTTTACTGTTTTGCTAATTTTATCGCCTAAATTTTCAAGCTGTTTAAGTACAATTTTATTTTTACTTTCAATAAGTATGGGCACAGAAGAAAAATCAATTGACTTGCCTTTGGTGAAAGTTTGTAAAGGATAAAAAACGGCTGAACGGATTATTCGCGTAGGAAAAACATCCAGCCCAACACTTCCTGATGTATGCATTAAAACACCATTCACAATTGGCATTTCACTCACAATTTTAATCAAAGCCGAATCCGTAACCGCCAAAAGATAAGCATCGGCCGTATCTGGAATATCAGTTATTGACTCAAAAGCATTTGCATTCAATTTATCAGCCAATATTTGTGAATTCTTAAAAGTTTGACTGTATATCCCAAGAATATCGAGTCCGGCATCTTTAAAAGCAGAAGCTAAATGAGTCGCCACATTCCCCGAACCAATTATGACCAGACTTTGAATTGAATTCATCCTTTGATTTTTGACAAAAATAAGCGATTTAAGTCGATTGTTTTAGAAAATATTTTGATTGCTGCTTATTCGTAAATTTTGGATATTTTTGAATTTGAAAAACTACAGTATGACGAAAGAGAAAATTGCCTTAATTGGAGGCTCAGGCCTTGAAAAACTAGAACTTCAAAAAGATGCCGAAATAATTCATTTAGAAACTCCTTACGGAGCAACGTCTTCCCCTATTTTTAAATCTGTTTTTCCAAATACAGAAGTGTTTTTTCTTTCTAGGCATGGTTTAAAACATGAACTTTCTCCAAGCAAAGTGAATAATCGAGCCAATATTTGGGCTTTGAAAAACCTAGGCTGTACAAAGATAATTGCAACAACAGCAGTTGGAAGCTTACGCGAAGAAATCAGGCCTGGTCATTTGATTTTTCCTGATCAATTTATTGATTTTACACGCTTTAGAAGTAATACTTTTTTCGACGATTTTGCAAATGGAGAGATAAAACATACAGCTATGGCCGATCCTTTTAATAAAACAATCTGCATGCAGCTAGCGGATATCGCAAAAGATTTAAATATCGATTATCATTCAAAAGGAACGGTTGTTACCATAGAAGGGCCACGCTTTTCAACCCGTGCCGAAAGTCATATGTTCCGCTCCTGGGGTGCCGATTTAATAAATATGAGTACGGCTCCTGAAGCAATGCT
>CAYPOW010000121.1:6049-9697 GCA_964412145.1 uncultured Draconibacterium sp. | reverse complement strand
AAGAAAACTACGAGCATATTCAAATTGAAAATTTATTTCCTGTTGGTGAGGGAGCAGGTTATGCTGGCGGTATAGTTTCTTCCGCAATAGATGGATACAATGCTAGTCAGAAAATTGCAGAAAAGTTAATTTAGAATTTTTTTGATTCGACTTTTCTCCTATCTTTCGTACTTTGATCTAGAGCGCTCTGTATCCCTTTGTTTATAGGGTGTGGTTTTGTGAAAAGGGTGTCCCGTTGTATATTTGTATGTGTTTTTGCGACAAAAGAAAAATGGGGTATCCAATTAGAAGAATGAATTATTTGGTTTGATATTCAAACGGAAGAAGATCGCCTACTCGTTGTTTTGCCATATCGCCTCCCCAACTTATTCCTAAGGGATCGAAATAACCATTCTTGTTAAATTGAATATATCCTTTTATTATCTCAATACGACTTTCAGACCATTCCCTTGAAAAGTAAGTCACAATCAAGTTTCCTGAAGATTTAAGATATTTTTGCATCTGACCCTTTACTCCCAAACTGTCCGTATCGCTTACATATTCGTGATATGAAAGTTTTACATATGCTGAGTTTTCAACTGCAAATAAGGTAGAATTCAAGTTGTTCGCCCAGAGAGCTCTAAAGAAATGCATTCTGGATCCAAGATACGTTGACTTCCTTCTTCTTTCTATTCTCTTTTGTTTTCCCCATCTTATTGCAGAATCCTCTATAAAATTATAATTCCCCGTCAGCAATAAATAGTCGGTTATCTTATTGTATTCAAATTTATCTAGATAATAAGTTATTTTGAATCCTAAGGCTCTATTCTCTATTAGGATTGGTTTTGAAGAGAATGCTTTCAGTTTTTTATTATCATCGTCATAAACTAATGAAATGTCATCTTCATTCATTATTTTACATTTCCTAGCATTAGGTGTCTTACCAAGAAACTCCCGTTTGAACATTCTCAGATTTCTCTTCCGTGCCTTTTGAATATCAATTGCAGTAACCACAATTTCATCTAATTCAAACACTTTTGGAGTAAGAAAAATAATAAGCTGTTTATCAGTTGGAAAATCTGAAAGACCAAAAGAATAATATCCCAAAGAACTTATTGTTATCGGCATTGATTTATAATCTGAATTATCCAATTCAAAATAGCCTTGCTCATCTGATAAGACTCCGGAAAATGTCCCGTTAAAATAGATGGTTGCAGATTGTATTGGACTGTTGTTGTTTCTATCAAGGACTACTCCTTGAATTGTTTGAGAATAAATAGATGTGCAGAAACTGACAAGCAACAGAAAAGCAACAATCTTCTTCATAAGTTATGGGACTATATAGTAATATGCATTGAAAACAAAACAAAAACTAAGCCAAAGCAAAAAGACAAACTATTCCACTTTGCATGCATATCCTTGCGTATAAAATTTTGTATTGTTAGGGTAGATCAAATATGACCCATACACATTACCAGAATCAAAACATACAAAATCTAAATTATTGAAAATGGATGATGAGCAAGCTGACCTTTTTCAAATTGTAATGAAATATTTGTTGGGTGTCCCAAAAATCAAAACAAGAAAGAAAACTATGAGCATATTCAAATTGAAAATTTATTTCCTGTTGGTGAAGGAGCCGGTTACACAGGCGGTATAGTTTCTTCCGCAATTGATGGTTACAATGCCAGTCAGATAATTGCAGAAAAGTTAAATAGAAATTTTTAATTCGATTTTTCTTTCCTCGAAATTTGTATTCTATTTACCTCTAGATCACCGCCTTGCGGTAAAAGACTAATCCAATTATTATCTTCATTCAACCAACGCAGTTGCCTGTCAATACGGACGAAATACTTTGTATAACCTTCTCTTTGGACTAAATTGATAGAATAACCTCCATTTTTCTGACCATCTTTTCCGAAATTAATAAAAATGCGAATAGGCTCTGCTGATGTATTTTTCATTTCTATCAAAATATAATTATCCTGCCTATCGCGATAAACAATAGGTATAAAAGCATATCGTTTTTCTACTCCTGCTTCAATAATTTCAGGCAAGGGCACCAAATTTAGGACGGCTTCTCTTCTAATTATTTCTTCAATCTTATCGAGCATCATCTGTGGGTATTCCTCTTTGGGAAAAATTGCTAAAGCGCTCTCGTAAGCAAATATAGCATCCTGAAAAATGACCAATTTAAACGCATAATCGCCTTGCTTAATAAACTCATTGTATTGCTCATAACTTGCCGCAAGGAATTTATTAATTCGAATAATTTGTTCGGGCGGATATTTTTCATCCGGTTTTATCGTATTTGCCTTTTCATAATTCGGTAAAGCGTCTAAATAATTTTTGATTTGGAAAAATTCATCTGCCTTTGCAATTGCCTGATTATATAATTGATTTAGCTGAGCAAGTTTTTCAAGCAAAGTTTCTATTTCTAAAATTTTTGTTTTCGGGTAGGCTTCATTTTCTTTTATTTCCAAAGCCGCTTTATAATTTGATAGAGCATTCGTATAAAGTTCTCTATTAAAATTATTATCCCCCTCAGTAATCTCTTTTTGATAGGCTGCTTCCATTGCATTCATTTGAGCTATCAAATTATCAATTTCTTCAATCTTTTGTTTTGGATAAATCTCCTTTGGTTTATAGGTCAGTGCAAGCAAATAATCTTTCTTTGCTTTGCCATATAAAACTTGCACAAAACTAGCATCCGCTCTTGCAATAGCAGATTGATAATTATTTTCCAAATCTTTCAATTTGGACAGCAAAGCATCGATCTTATTTATCTGATTAACAGGATATTCCTCATTAGACTTTAGCTCAGTAGCCTGAACATAAATAGCTCTGGATTCATTCCAATTTTCCAAATTAAATAAACTATCGGCCGATTTAATAAATTGAGCGTATTGAGTATCCAACTCTTTTTGAAGCGCAAGTATTTGATCAATTTTTGCAATTTGAGCAGGCGGATACGTCTCCTTCGGTTTAAAAGTCAATGCTAATTTATAATCTGTTAGTGCATTGATGTATTGAGTTTTTACAAAGCTGGCATCTGCACGTTCAATTGCCATCTGATAATTCGTTTCCAAATCGTTCAAATTCGCAAGCAAAGCATCAATCATATTTATCTGATTGACAGGATATTCCTCTTTAGGCTTTAACTCATTGGCTTGAATATAAATAGCCCTTGATTCATTCCATTTCTCCAAAGTAAATACACTATCAGCCGATTTAATAAATTGAGCGTATTGACCATCCAGCTCTTTTTGAAGTGCTAATATTTGATCAATTTTCGCAATCTGAGCAGGCGGATAAGCCTCATTGGGTTTATAAGTCAATGCTAATTTATAATCTGTTAGTGCATTGATGTATTGAGTTTTTACAAAGCTGGCATCTGCACGTTCAATCGCCATCTGATAATTCGTTTCCAAATCGTTTAAACTGGATAATAAAGCATCGATCTTATTTATCTGATTAACAGGATATTCCTCTTTAGGTTTTAACTCATTGGCTTGAACATAAATAACTCTGGATCCAATCCAATTTTCCAGATAAAATGAACTGTCGGCAGATTTAATGAATTGCGCATATTTGGCATCGAGCTCTTTTTGAATCGCTAATATTTGATCAATTTTTGCAATTTGAATTGGCGGATACGTTTCATTTGGC
>CAYPOW010000121.1:0-5949 GCA_964412145.1 uncultured Draconibacterium sp. | reverse complement strand
CGCTAATATTTGATCAATTTTTGCAATTTGAATTGGCGGATACGTTTCATTTGGCTTTAGGGAAGCTGCTTTTTTATATTGATTCAAAGACAATTGATATACTTTTTCTTCCAGATTTTTATCGGCTAAAACAATTAGTTCCCTGTATCGGTCGTTCGTTTTCTTGATGTCTTTTTGCTCGACAATTGTATTAATATCTTCAATTTTGTACAAAGGATATTCTTCATCAGGTTTAATGCGGTTTGCCTCGAGATAAGCAATTTTAGCCTCAGCAAATAAGAGGCTGTCAAAATAAGAATCGCCTTTTTCTATTGCGGCCTGATATGATGCATCTAATTTATTTTGAGCTGCTAAAAATGCATTTGCTTGTTCCATTTTATTTTGAGGATAGATCTCCGATTTCTTCAAATCAATCGCATTTGCATAATGAGTAATTGCCCCATCCCAAACTTTTAAATCGAACAGACTATCTGCCTTTCGCACAAAATTTTGATAATTTTTTTCAGCTAAATCCTGAAGACCAAGTATCTTATCAATTTCCGCAATTATTTTTGGTGGATAAGTTTCATTAGGTCTCAAATTCTTAGCTTTGTAATAATCAAATAAGGCATCATTAAGTTGGCCTTTGGCATACTTTGAATCTCCTAAGACGATTAATTGCTCGTATTCTTTGTTTGCTTTTAAAATAGCATTGATGACAAGTATCTGATTAGTAGCGAAATCTTTATCAGGAAAAACCTTCTCCGCTTCTTGATATGAAATTATTGCTGCCTTATAATCTTCAACTTGTTTAAAAGAATCTGCTTCCGCCAATAAACTTTCATATTTCTCGAGGTTTTTCGTCTCCACAAGCAATTGATTACAAGCCAGTTTTAATTGATCTGCCCTGTTTGCAAAATCCTGTGCACGTGCCAAATCATATAAAAATTCACCCTTTGCTGCTTGATATATAATTTCAGCAACAGAAGCTTCAAATAAGGATAAATCTAAGGCACAACTTGGGAAAAGATCAACATTCAAATTAATTGTATAAATGGGTTTTATATCTTCACTATCAGGTATATATGTATCGACCGTATAAATTTTATGAATATAATTCTGCTTTTTAAAATTTAAAATATATTTACTGTTTAGTTTGAGTTTCAAATTGTATTTTCCATCATTCTGAACCGGAATTTCCGAAATAGTGCCATTTTCAGTCATTTGGATAATCACATTGCTTAAGGCATTTCCATTTTCCAGTATTTCGCCATTGATTTCTACCATGCCGGTAGCAAGGAGTCTGTTAATTTTTTGAATTTGATTTTGTGGATATTCCTCCTTGGGTTTTATATTTAAAGCTTCAATGTATAAATCAGAGGCTTGTTCGTACGCTTTACTATTGAATTGCGTGTCAGCCAGGGCAATTTTCGAATTATACTCTTTGTTTAATGCATCCAAATCCTTTTCCTGACGCTGCCTGGCTTCATCGAGCTTGGCCAACATATTATTAGGGTAGGATTTCTCTGGCCAAATTTTTCGAGCTGCTTCATAGGCAATTTTAGCCTCTTCAAATTTTAATGCAATATAATGATTATCAGCTTCTTCTATTAATTTATTATATCTATTTTCAATATCAATTGCCTGTTTAACTACTCCTATTTGATTCCTGACATACTCATCATTTCCAAACAATTGAGCTGCATCCTGATAACTCTCCAAGGCCGATTTAAAACTATTTACTTTTAAGCGTTTATCTCCCTCATCAACCAATGATTTAAACTTAGTCTGCTTGGTGTTTTGTTGTTTGATCAATAGTTTTAACTGTGCAATTTCGGTGAGCACTTCCAATTTTGAAGGAAATAAGAGATTGGCCTTTTCTAATTTTTCAAGTGCTGAAATATAATTCTGACTCTTTTTATCTACGCTTGCTTCTTCAATCAAACCAGCAAATTCATTCCGCTTGCTTAGCATTTCTTGCCGCTCTTTTTCTATGCGTACAATTTCCTGCTTAGGCTTATCTTCATAATTGATAATGGCAGAAGCTTGACGGTATAACTCGATAGCTTTTTGAAATTCTTTTGCTGCATAAGCTTCCTCAGCCAACAGCATTTTATCTTCAAAAAGGATACGCAACTCCAATTCATCATTTAATTTTTGAATTATTTCCTCAATCCTTTTCTTGGGGTATTCAGCATTTTTATCAAGCTGCAATGCCAATTGATAGGTAGTCTTAGCATTGTAATAATCCTTTTTTGCAAGATAGGCATCCGCCGATTTGATCAAGTCGCTATAACTAATAGTATTTTGCGCCAGAAGATAATTTATTTGACCAAAAAGCAGAAAAACAAGAATATACTTTAAAAAACGACGAGCCATTATTTTATGATGAGATATTTAATGCAAAGATAAAAGAGAACGGCTCCTACGCAAATTTATTGTACTTTTACTACCCGATCAAGAATAACATTTATGAAAATACTCGGTAATATTATTTGGATACTTTTTGGAGGATTAATCATTGCCATAGAATACCTGATTGCTTCTATTTTATTGATTATTACCATAATAGGAATTCCTTTTGGTATTCAAACATTGAAGTTGGGAGTACTGGCTCTATGGCCATTTGGAAGTACGGTGCAGGAAAGACCTCAATCAGGAGGTTGCTTGAATACGCTGATGAATATAATTTGGATACTTATTGGCGGAATTTGGATTTCCTTAACTCATCTTTTGTTTGGCATTTTGTTTTCAATTACCATTATTGGAATTCCATTTGGAATGCAGCATTTTAAATTAGCAAGGTTAGCCTTAACTCCATTTGGAAAAGAAATTGTTTAATTATTTGAAGATTTAATGAGTTTATTTATACATAGTATCAAAGAGTTAGTCTTAACTGAAGAAACGCCCAAAACATTTTATGCAGGAAAAGAAATGGCACACATTTCTACCATTAAAAATGCATGGATTTATATCAAAGGAGATAAAATTTTTGATTTTGGCTTAATGGATTCCATTCCTGACGGTTTTAAAAACACAAAACAACAAATTGATGCTTCAGGAAAAATGGTATTTCCCTCCTATTGCGATTCGCATACGCATCTTGTTTATCCTGCCAGTCGTGAAATTGAGTACGTTGATAAAATAAAGGGTTTGTCCTATGAGGAAATTGCCAGGCGAGGTGGGGGAATCCTTAACTCAGCAAAAAAAATGGCAATAACTTCTGAAGATCAACTTTTTAACGATGCTTTAACACGTTTAAACGAGATCGTAAAATTTGGTACAGGTGCCGTTGAAATAAAATCAGGTTATGGTTTGGATACAGAAAATGAGTTAAAAATGCTGCGAGTCATCAAACGACTCAAAGAGTATTCTCCCCTAACGATAAAAGCAACTTTTCTGGGGGCTCATGCTATTCCAATGGAATATAAATCAAACCCTTCCGAATATATAGATTTGATTATCAATGAAATGATACCTCAAGTGGCTTCAGAGGATTTAGCCGACTATATTGATGTATTTTGCGATACAGGTTTTTTTAGTCCAGAAGATACAGATCGGATTTTGAATGCCGGAATGAAATATGGATTACGCGCTAAAATCCACGCCAATGAGCTCGACTATTCAGGTGGAATTCAGGTGGCTACTAAATACAATGCCTTATCGGTCGATCATTTGGAATTTACGGGAGATGCTGAAATCAAAGCTTTGTTGAATACAGAAACGATGCCTACAATTCTACCTGGAGCTGCTTTCTTTTTAAATATGCGATATGCACCAGCACGAAAAATGATTGATGCAGGATTGCCAATTGCCTTAGCTTCAGACTTTAACCCTGGCTCCTCTCCTTCCGGAAATATGCAACTGATTCAGGCAATGGGAAGCATTTTGTACAGAATGACCCCTGAAGAAGGCATTTATGCAACTACAATTAATACAGCATACGCGATGGGACTATCAGAAACACACGGTAGCATATCACGGGGGAAAATCGCTAACTTATTTATCACTAAAGAAATACCCAGCATCGAATATATGCCATACTCTTTTGGCGATAATAAAGTAGAAAAGATAATTCTGAATGGTAAGATTATCGATTAGTTAGCCCTTTTCAAGCAAGTAAATACTAAATTTGCAAAAATATAAACACCAAAACCTATGGAAGATTTTGCTAGTATTCGGCCCTACAACGATTCCGAAGTAAACGAGAAGCTAATCAAATACAACGACAGTTCAGTTTTTAAAAAAATGATTACTAATATTTACCCTTCCTGGACGCAAGAAACCATTGCACGAAGGACAAAAAATATTAAGTCTGCTCAGGCATTTCAAGAATTGTTGATATATCCTGCTGCAAAAGCTGCCATCGACCGAAGTATGGAGCAGTTTACTATAAGTGGTTTGGAAAATTTACAATACGATGACAATTATTTGTTTATTTCTAACCATCGTGATATAGTTCTGGATTCTACCTTACTTTATTATATTTTATACCAAAATGGATATAAACCTGGCCAGGTTGCCATTGGCGACAATTTACTCTCTTCTGAACTTGTAACAGATATCGTTAAAATGAATCGCACTTTTATAGTTAAACGAAATCTTCCTGTCAGGGAAATGATAGAAGAAGCCAAGATTTTATCACGCTATATGCGATATGTTTTAACTGAAAAAAAAGATTCATGTTGGATATCACATCGCGAAGGAAGAACAAAGGATGGGAATGACAAAACAAATCCAGGGGTGCTTAAAATGATAGCAATGGATTGTCAGGGAGATAAAATGGATTATTTGAGATCAATCAAGATTGTACCTGTAAGCATTGCCTATGAATACGACAGTTGCGATACATTAAAAGCTATGGAACTATCTGATATTAAGCTAACTGGAAGTTACAAAAAAGACGGAACAGAAGACATGAAGAGTATCATAACAGGCATTACTCAACAAAAAGGACGTGTACATTTTGCTTTTGGTAAGATTTTGTCAAAACAAGACTTCAACTTTAAATCTGATAAATTACAAGACCAGTTTAAAGAGCTATCAGATATTTTTGACGAAAGAATTCATAAAAATTTTAGATTATTCCCGGGAAATTATATTGCAGCCGATCTATTGCGAGATAATACAGTTTATGCCGATAAATACAATGCCTGGGAAGAAGAAAAATTCCTAAAAAACTTGAATGAAAAATTAGAACTAAGAAAAAACAAAGCCGATTTCGAGGTTTACAAAAGAATATTACTTGGAATTTATGCAAACCCAGTATTCAATCAACTAGAAAAAAAAGAAGATGAGAAAACTAATTGAATGCGTCCCTAATTTTAGCGAGGGTCGCGATTTAACTATAATCAAACAAATAACCGATATAATCGAAAATGTTGATGGTATAAAACTTTTAGATGTTGATCCTGGAGCAGCTACCAATAGAACGGTTGTCACTTTTGTGGGCGAACCCGAGCCTGTCCTTGAAGCGGCAATTTTGGCTATGAAAAAAGCCAAAGAATTGATAGATATGCGAAAACAAAAAGGAGCACATCCTCGTTTTGGTGCTACCGATGTCTGTCCACTTGTACCTGTGTCAAACATCACCATGGAAGAAACAGTTGAATGGGCGCATAAATTGGCAAAACGTGCTGGCGAAGTATTAAACTATCCTATTTATTGCTACGAAAATGCAGCACAAAAACCAGAAAGAAAAAATCTGGCCAATGTGCGTTCCGGAGAATACGAAGGGCTAAAGGAAAAATTAACTGATCCAAACTGGAAACCTGATTTTGGACCAGCTATATTTGTTCCTGAAACAGGAGCGACGGCTATCAGTGCCCGAGATTTTTTGGTAGCATTCAACGTTAATTTAAATACTACCTCTACCCGTCGCGCGAATGCGATTGCTTTTGACGTTCGTGAAAGAGGAAGAGTTAAACGCGAAGGCAATCCTTTTACTGGAAAAATAGTTTTGGATGAAAA
>CAYPOW010000120.1:0-9886 GCA_964412145.1 uncultured Draconibacterium sp. | reverse complement strand
TCAATGTTCCTTTGCCCTGACAGATTGTCTTTCTTTGTCTTTTTATTGACTTTTGTTACCTATATGTTACCTTTACCACTTAACTAACTGATATTCAGCATTTCTTCTAGTTACACTAGGACTACAAGACGTTCCTTTAGCTTGATATCATTGATTTTCCGTTAATTGAAACTATTTTCAAGAAAGACTTTTTTTCATTATTCTATATTTCATTTATTACCTCAACTTTTTACAACTTTCATTTTCTTCTGTGTAAAATAAGGATGTGTAAGAAGTTTATTTGCAGATTCTTCACTACTTATTTTGATGTATTTCATAAATTCTTTGGCGGTTTTGTGACCAGTAATTTTCATAATGGCAATAGTTGAAATTCCTGCTAAATACATATTTGTGGCTCCGGTCCTTCTGCCTGTGTGTGTCTTAATCATTTTGCATTTTGGAACTAAAGTTTTAATTTTCAAACCGCCGTTTACTTTTTCAACTTCAATTAATTCCGTTATTCCTGCCTTTTCACCAATAGTTTTGATGCGATCGTTAATTTTTTGAGCGTGGCTTTTCGGAACCGTATATTCGTACTTTTTTAAAATTGCTTTAACTTCTGGTCTCATTGGAATAACAACCGTTGCCCCTGTTTTTTGCTGTGTTAGCTGAATTGTATTTCCTTTTATATTTTCTGGTTTTATTTTAGAAAAATCTGAATAACGCTGAGCTGTATAGCATCCAATCAGAAAAATATCACGTGCAACTGCATCAACTCCAGTTAATTTTAATTGGTGCAATTTTTTCAATTCCTTTTCAGTCAAATAAATATCGACTGTTTTATTCGATGGAGCCTTAAATAGACGCCTTTGGAATTCTGTATTTTTGTGCAGCCCTTCTTCTAAAGAACTTCGCATGATGGTTTTGATATGCTTGATATGCTTTCCAATGGTGTTGGGTGCATAGAGTTTCTTAGTGAGGAATTGAACATACTCACCGTAAAAATCTAGCGTAACGTTTTCAAAATTAATTTCTATATTTTTCGCAATCTGGAACGCATCAAATTGCGCCTGAAATGATTTATAGTTTTTTATAGTTCCTTTTTGAAACCGATTTTTGTTTTCGGTCAATCGTTTGCCGCTTTCCATCTCCAAGATATAACGATCAAGATAATAATTTAAATCAAGTTCTTTTTGTGTTTGTCCTGGATTTTCGAATGCTGTAATAATATTTTTAATCTCTTCAATGGTGGGTATAGAATTTCCTGCAAATTCATTAAGTATTTTGGCTTTCAGATCGTTTAGATTCTTTTCAATCTCTTTGTACTGAAAGTAATTTGAAGTAATTTTTTTCCAAAAAAAAGCTTCTTTTTCAGGATTCCAATATTCAGGAAATGTAAAATTATTTGTAGGAAAAGAATAATCGAAGCTACGACCTTGGTATATACGAAGAAATATTCTTGCTGGTTGGTTTTTTGCCTTACCCCTAATAAGGAATTTAATTTTTGCCATAATATTAAACAATAGAACATTACAAAAGTAATTATAAAAAATTAGGATAGCAAGAAAACTAATAAAAATATGTCCGATTTACGTCCAACATTTGCGACATATCGTTGCGTTTATCTGCATATTGACAAAAATAGGCAACTGCGCAAATACGCGACATAGCAGGCTATAAAGCTTATTGCAAAGGAAAATAACGAATATTTGTACTTAAATAATGTATATAGTTTTTGTACGCTCGGAACCTCAAAAAGCGTTCAAACTTTGGAGCAAAAACTCCAAAGTTTGTTTTTTCAGCTAGTTACGCTCATATATCGCTCCCTAAGATATAGCATTTTCAACATAAAATTCGATTGTTTTATGTAAAATGTTCCACAAAAATGACACAGAACTTTTCATTCATTCGCCAATCGAGATAAACAGTCAAGCTACAGTCTTCAAATTATTTTATAAGATCTATTCCTTTTTGAGATATTCTCATTCTGTATAAAAAGTATAACCAAAAAATAATAGAACTCTAAACTAATACTATTGATATATGGCATATTCGAGTAATTCTTTACATATCCTCAATTGGTATATATTTAAATGCGCGCCCGTATTTATATAAAAATAGCATTTCGCGCTCATTTTTATTGCATTGCGCTTGATTTTTGTGTATCTTGCGCTCACATTTTTAAAATCATGACAAATAGCACTCATTTTTCATTTATAGCGCCCGTTTTTAATGGAATGAAAATTTCTGAAGAAGGATACATTACAGGCTATGCCTCCATAATTCGAAAATTACAATTGCCTATTCCTATCACTAAGCCTTTTGCAATTGTTAGCTTAAAAGCAAAACGAAGCGAAAATGACGATTTTATAGTACTACCAAACAGTTACCTTCCGGAGGATAATAAAAGTTTATCAGAAATTGAAGCATTATACAAACAGCTTGTGTTTGCATTAAAATACGAAGGTGTAAATTTATTAGTGTTTAGTGCTTTAGTAAAATATTACGCTGAAAAAGAATTATCAGAATTAGTAAGTGTAGAGCCCACAGGTCAATATTCTAGAAGAATATGGTTTTTAATAGAATGGTTTCTAGAAAGAGAATTGAAAGGTATACCAAACCTAGCTAAAAAAAGCTATGTTAATGTATTAGAAACAAAATTGCAGTATGCTGTACGAGGCATAAAATCAGCTCGTCATTTAGTAAATAATAACTTGCCAGGAACGGTTGATTACTGTCCGTTAATTCGAAAAACACCCAAGCTGGAACAATATATCAATGAAAATTTATCAGGCCAAAAGAACGAATATTTAAAAGGTATTGGAAAGAATATTTTATTACGTGCTTCTGCTTTTCTCCTTTTTAAAGATTCAAAAGCATCTTTTAGCATTGAGGGGGAAAGTCCAAAGAGTAAACGAGCAGCACGTTGGGGACAAGCAATAGGACAGGCTGGAACGAAAGACTTAAGCACTGAGGAATTTGAGCGCTTGCAACAAATTGTTATTGAGAACCCACGCTTTGTTGATATGGGCTACCGCAAAAAAGGGGGATTTGTAGGTGATCGTGATCGTGACACATTTTCTCCAATCCCTGATCATATATCTGCAAGGCAAAAAGATTTAGATCAATTAATGAACGGCCTAATTGAAACAAATAACATACTATTATCTAATGAGATAGATGCTGTTTTGGCGGCTGCCATAATTGCTTTTGGCTTCGTGTTTATTCACCCTTTTGTAGATGGAAATGGTCGTATTCATCGTTATTTAATACACCACGTTTTGGCTAAAAAACAATTCTCGCAACAGGGACTGATTTTTCCAGTCTCGGCATCTATTTTAAATCATATTGAAGATTATCAAAAAATATTGGAAAGCTATTCAATTCCATTATTAGATTTTATAGAATGGGAAGAAACTCCAGATCATAATGTTGAAGTAATAAACACCACCATTGATTATTACAAGTATTTTGATGCTACCAAACAGGCTGAATTTTTATATGATTGTGTAAAAGACACTATCAAAAATATTATTCCTGAGGAAGTTTCCTATTTAACCAAATACGAGGAATTTAAATCGTATACCGACAACATATATGAGATGCCTGACAGTAAAGTAGCTTTGCTGGTTAGATTTCTGGAACAAAACGATGGCAAATTATCAAAAAGAGCAAAAGAAAAAGAGTTTGGAGCTTTAACCGAAACTGAAATTAAAAACATAGAAGAAAATTTCAAAATTATTTTTAGCTCTTAATAATCAAAAAGAATTCGAAAGTCTATCTAATTTGAGCAATTATCTCTTCCATCGGCAATTGATAGAAAAAACAAAAATTTTTATGGTAATTTCATAAGGAACTCCAAATATAAAGGCTTTGATTTAGTTCAAGGCCTTTTTTTTATTCTCCTGCTTTTTTGGAAACTTATCCATTTCATTATTTCCAGTAACACAACTTAATAGCGCTATCTTTGCAAAATGTCAAATGTCCTTAAAAATCAACAAAATATTCTTGCCAAATTAGCCATTGAAGAGCTTAATGCGATGCAAAGAGAAGCAGAGCTAGCCATTGCTTCCAACGCTGAAATTGTTTTGCTTTCCCCCACTGGAACTGGTAAGACTCTGGCTTTTTTACTGCCCATAATTGCAGAACTGGATGCAAATAGCTCCGAAGTACAGGTTCTAATAATTGTTCCTTCCAGAGAATTAGCTATTCAAATTGAGCAAGTTACACGCGAAATGGGAACTGGCTTTAAGGCCAATGCTGTTTATGGTGGTCGTGCCGGAGCAAAAGATAAAATCGATTTATCACATCGGCCTGCCATTCTTATTGGAACGCCAGGAAGAATTGCAGATCATTTAAGAAGAGAGAGTTTCTCAACAGATGAAATTGTCACCCTGGTTCTGGATGAATTTGACAAATCACTGGAAATTGGATTTGAAGCGGAGATGAAAGAGATCAATTCGCTACTTCCGATGGTAAAGAAAAAAATCCTCACTTCAGCCACAAACAAAGTGAATATTCCTGAATTTGTAGCGCTGAAAAATCCGGTTTACGTCAATTATTTAGAAGATGGAATTCCTCAGTTAAAAATTAAAACAATCCTTTCTCCTACAAAAGACAAACTAGAAACCCTTGCAGAAACGCTACATCAACTTAAAAACCAATCGGGTATAATATTTTGCAATTTTAAGGACAGCATCCAATTTGTAAGCGATTATCTGACAGAAAACAAAATAAACCATGGTTGCTTTTATGGAGGGATGGAACAAAAAGACAGAGAAAGAGCACTTATCAAATTTCGTAATGGTACTTATCAACTGTTAATTGCCACCGATTTGGCTGCCAGAGGAATAGACGTTCCTGAAATTAAATTCATTATTCATTATCAGCTTCCATTAAAAAAATACGAATTCGTACATAGAAATGGACGAACTGCCAGAATGCATCAGGAAGGAACAGCCTATATTTTGCATTGGGGAAAAGAAGATTTGCGCGATTATTTGGAAGGAACTGATCCTATCAAAATGGAAGACTTATCAAAAATATCCACTCCAGCTTCAACAACCTGGAAAACTGTTTTTGTTTCTGGCGGACGAAAAGATAAGATTTCTAAAGGCGATATTTCAGGGCTATTTATGAAACAGGGTCAGCTTACTCAAGATCAGATTGGAATTATTGAACTTAAACAAGACTGTGCGTTTGTAGCCGTTCAGGCATCTCAGGTAAATAATTTGATTAGAATTGTTGATAACACGCGCTTGAAAAAGAAAAAAATACGTGTAAACCTCATCTAATCATTATTTTCTTATAAAATGATCGATATGAATATCCCTGGCAGGGTTTTGAACCTTGTCAGGGATATATTTTTACAATGCTTTTACATATCTTCCTTCGGTTCAGGAGAATAATAACGTCTTTTCTTATCTTTCTCATTGATCGAATTTGCATCCAGCACCCACATTCCACGACCATGTGTTGCAATAATAATCATATTGTCGCGAGGATGAACCTTTAGATCGTGCACATAAGCAAATGGCAAATCGCCCAAAACAGAGTAGGTTTTTCCTTTATCTTTTGAAACATAAACACCCAAATCCGTTGCTACATACAGGATATTTTCGTCTACCGGATCTTCTCTGATCACATTTACTGGTCCTAAAGGAATATTTCCGGAAATATCTTCCCAGTTCTCGCCAAAATCAGTTGACTTCCAAATATATACTTGAAAATCATCGTCTCTGCGACCTGTCTGAGTCATATAAACCGTGCCCATTTCGTACTGCGAAGCAACTAATCGGGAAACCCAGCGATTGGGAATTTTCTTATCACTCAATTCAATCCAATGTTTTCCTTCATCCTTGCTACGCCAAAAACGACCATCATCCGTTCCGGCATAAAGCAATCCAAAATGCAAGGGTGATTCATCAAAAGCAGATATCGTCTGGTAACTGATATCACCCATTTTGTCCGGATTATTGAAAGTTAAATCAGGACTGATCTTTTCCCAAGTATTTCCCTGATCTTCAGACTTTAATACATATTGCATACAATGATAAACAATATCCAGATTATGTGTAGAAAGCAATGTTGGTGCAACCCACTGACCACGTAATTTTGGCTCATCGGGATAGCTTGTTGGCAAAAGCATATCCAAATTTTCCCAACTGAAATTATCAATCTTTGCCTTTGCTAAATTTCCATAAAAAATACTACCATAAATTGTATTGTTATCGCGAGGATCAATAGCGTGAGAGCATCCCTCCGCTCCTACTGTTGGAATAAATTCTACGGGGCGCACTTTATCTCGACCTCGCGATAAATCAACTTCTCCAATAAAGCTGTGATGATCCTGAATAGAACCTACTATCTTAAATTTCTCTGAAAAATCGTAAGAAATATTGTAAAATTGAGCCAAAGGAAGCTCTTCAATAGGGCTTCGCCAATTCTCCCCTTTATCGTAAGAAATTGAAAGTCCTCCATCCTGTACATTGAGCAGATAATTTGGATTATTCGGATCTATCCACAATCCATGATGATCCATATGCATATCTCTTATAGCAGTGAATGTTTTACCTCCATCTACTGACTTATTTAAAAAGAGCCCCATTGTCCAAATGGTGTTTGGATCTTTTGGATCGACACGTATTTGTCCGAAAACCCAACCATACGTACCTGAATGACGCATCATATACTTTTTAGAATCCTCGTCCAGGCCACTCACTTTTTCCCAGTCTTCGCCTGCATTATTGCTTCGGTAAACAGTTGCTCCTTTTATATCACTTTTTTTCTGACGCCCATAAGCATCTAAATCGCCTTTTTTAGCTTCTTTCCCGATTTCGTAATTATCCAATAATAGATAAATTATATCGGGTTCTGATTTACATAAATCAATTCCAATTCTTCCTCTAAAATTAGCTTCGGGCAAACCTTTATTGATTTGTTTCCAGTTTTTACCAGCATCAATTGATTTCCAAACACCACAATGCTCCGTTTTTTTGGATGTGCGAGGATCACCCCATTTTAATCGCATACGTTCCCAGGAAGTTGAATAAAGTATATTTGGATTTGTGGGGTGCATTACAAAATCGCTAATTCCTGTATTTTCATCGATATATAATATTTTCTTCCATGTTTTACCGCCATCCTTTGTTTTAAAAAGACCTCTATCCTTGTTTGGAGTCCATTCGTGACCTGTTGCTGCCACATAAACCACATCGGAATTGGAATAGTCAACAACTACACGGCCAATGGTATGCGTATTTTCCAGACCCATTTGCTTCCAATTTTCGCCACCATCACTTGTCCTAAAAACACCAGCGCCGGAATTGGATGAACGGAAAATATTGGCTTCGCCAGTACCCACCCAAACAACATCGGCATTATTTGGATCGATGCTGATATCACCTATTGATGCGGTTGGCATTTTATCAAAAACAGACTCAAAAGTGACACCTTCGTTTATCGATTTCCAAACACCACCAGTGGCTGAGCCTACCCAAATGGTATAATTATTTCCACGCGGCGAAACGCCTTCCACGTCAGTACAACGGCCGCTAATATTTGTTGGTCCTACATATTGCCAATGCAATTGTGTAAATGTGGTGTCTGTTCTCAGTTGTTCGAGATTTTCAAACATTTCAAGACGATTTTCACCTTGAAGTACAGGTTTCTTCTGTCCGTATGCTCCTACTACAAAGAATAGTAAGCCAATGATCAATGCTTTTTTAACTGTGTTTCCAAATTTCATGTTTCTTTGTTTTAATTGGTCAATAAGAAAAGAGTGTGTTGTTGATTTGTATTCGGTCACTAAATTATTCAATCCTGCCCAATAATTTAGATTTAAACGCGTGATAAATATAACGAAAAAATACTTTAGAGTTTTATATATAATAATTCTTAACTCATCTCTGTCAAAAAAAAAATAAATATCATTTATCTCTGTGTAACTCAGCGCCTTCTTTATGTTACTTTATGAAATAGCTAGTACACTAAGATGCTCAAAGAACCCCAAGCGGCACGAAGAAAAATTTAATTTTATTTAAAATCTTTGTCATCATTGCTTTTCAACACTCAGAATAGTTGCAATAATTCTTTGAATTATAGAAAAAAAACCAAAACTCGGTCTGCTTTCTTCGTATTTTTGTATATACAATCATTTTTATCAATTAAAAAAACCGAAAATGAAATTAATTAGCATAAAAGCATCAGCATTGTTAATCCTAAGTCTTTTTATTGTCTCTTGTGAAAAAACAAGTATTTGCACTAAGGGAGAAGGGGTAATAACAGCCAAATCATTGCCGATTGGTACTTTTAGTGGAGTATTGCTTACAGAGGCTTGTGATGTGATCATTTCACAAGGAGATGTTCAGGGAGTAATTGCTATTGGACATCCAAATATTATTGAAAGAATAAAAACAGATGTAAAATCAAACAATTGGAAAATAGATTTCGTCGGAGGCTGTTATAAGGATTATGAATTGACCCTTTATATCACTGTTCCCAATATAAATTATGTCACCTTAAGTGGCTCTGGAGATATTTTAATAAACAATTTCACAAATCAAGGTAACTTATCTTTGAATATTTCCGGATCCGGTGAAATTAATTTAAATGAGTTTGATGGAGCTGAAAATTTAGGTGTTACAATAAGTGGCAGTGGCGATATCAATGCAAATAAAGCATTTTCTGATTTAATAAAAACAGATATAAATATTAGTGGATCAGGGACTTTTGATGCTTTTCCAATTGAAACAAATGAATGTATAATTGATATATCCGGAAGTGGCCGAGCTTATATTTCTGTTGTTGAAAAATTAGACGTGAACATAAGCGGCTCAGGAAGTGTGTTTTATAAAGGTCGCCCAACTGTTACCTCTAAAATAAGCGGTTCTGGAAATGTAATTAATTCAAACTGATAAGAATAACTGTCAATTACACAGTTTTTGATATCCAGCAACAAAATCTGGGTTTTCTTCATTCTATCGACTTAAAATTAATTTCCTGTATCTTTGTGGAATCATTTCACAAAACATAACAGAACATTCATGTCTTTTACTTCTTTAGGTCTATCTCCCGCTTTAATTAAAGCAATGGCTAGTCAAAATTACAATCAACCCTTTCCTATTCAACGGGAAGCTATTCCTGCTATTTTAAACAAAAAAGACATTTTAGGAATTGCCAAAACAGGTTCAGGCAAAACAGCTTCTTATGTCCTTCCTATTTTGAATAATCTGCAAGGAAATACGACTACTAAAAACAGACATGTAAATGTATTAGTGTTAGTTCCAACGCGCGAATTGGCTATCCAGATAGAACATGTCTTTCGTCAGTTTGCTGCTGGGCTTACTGAGCGTATTAAAATTTTAGCCGTTTATGGAGGTGTATCCATCAATCCTCAGATGATGAATCTTCAAGGTGTCAATATCTTAATTGCTACTACTGGAAGATTATTGGAATTGGCTGAATCCAATGCTGTTCATTTATCAGGTATTGATACACTCGTTTTAGACGAAGCTGATAAAATGCTCAATCTTGGTTTTAAAGAAGAAATGACACGCATTTTTGCGCTTTTGCCCAGAAAACGTCAAAACTTATTGTTCTCGGCAACATTAAGTGATGATTTAGATGCTATTAAACAAATCCTTTTGCACGACCCTTTGATTATTAAAATAGAATCCAAAGAGGATACGATCGATCTGATTAATCAGTCGGCTTATTATGTCGCAGAATCAAAAAAAGGGCCTCTTTTGCGCTACTTAATTAATCAGAACGAATTGAAGCAGGTTTTGGTTTTTACGTCTTCCATATTCAAAGCAGATGCAGTAGTTGATAAACTTGTAAAAAATGGAATTGATGCGATGGCCATTCACGGAAAAAAAAGCCAATCAGCAAGAACAGATGCATTGCA
>CAYPOW010000119.1:4535-9917 GCA_964412145.1 uncultured Draconibacterium sp. | reverse complement strand
GTTTGTATCTGAGGTTGCCAGAATTGATGATAATTATCATCTGTGGCTCCTTTACAGACCCTTTCAAAAATACATTGATTGTGCTCTTCCAAAAAAACAGCTCGCGTAAGTGTACAAGGTGTTTTTTCGCAAATATGATGACGGCATAAAGTATTTTCGTTGCAGCAACTTCTTCCCAAGGTATAAAAAACATCATTCATTTTAAATGAATGAAAATCAGATATTTTGGCAATAATTTCCATTGACTCAATACAAGCTTTTCTGAGGGGTTCGTCATCGGATATGGGTAATCGCTTCTGTAATTTATTCTTTAAGTCTTTGTCGTTAACTTCCACACAGCCAGTTCGAAGCAAGACTCGCTGCATATGATAATCCATTATTGGAATTACGTTGATAAGATTATCCAGATTTACCAAATTGGCATCAGCAATCAGTTTTAGGAAAACGCCTGACTTTTTTTGCAAGGGATCGGAATAGGCCTCAAATAAGCGTAATGATTTATAAAGACTTTCTGCATTTTGTGTTTTTTGCCAATCGTTTTGGTCGAAGAGATTTTCTATTTTTCCACCAAAATATTTTTGCAAACCTTCGGCCATATCCATCCACAATTCGGCGCGTTCTTCCAATCGATCGAGTGTGCATTTTTCAGATTGATTATCTTCAGCAAAAAAAGGTTTAATTCTTTCTATCAATTCCTGATTGGATAATTTTACTATCTCTTTGGCTATAAGTAGATTGGAATCGTTATTTAAGATATCTAAAAATCCATATTCCATAAAATCCCAACCATATAAATTCAGTTTTGGATTGGCTAAAACATAGGTTTGATGACAAATTCCAACGGCGTAAAAATGCATAGCCATTTTTAGCGGGGAATCGATTTGGATGAAATCGCGTTCGTAAAACGAAGGGCGGAATTTAAGCGTTTTTACGATTTCACCAATTTTTTTGGATTGTTCAATATTTACAGAAATCATAGATTTAACTTTGTGTTTGTTTGGTGCTTATTTTGCCACTAAATCGCAAAAACTCAAAATATCACAAAAGTAAATGCAAATAATTTGGATTTTGTGGATTTTAGTGATTTAGTGTTTTTGTGGCTTACTATTTCAAAATGCTTTATATCAAATAATTAGATAAATCAGATTGGTTAATTTACTAAAGTTATAATCATTTCATTTCTTCGGAATTTGAAGTGGCAGTTTATACCTTCTAATTCCATCAAACTGATAAAAAGCATTTGCAACTGCAGCTGCTGTAGGAACTAATCCAATTTCTCCAATTCCTTTGGCGCCATAAGGGCCGACAGAATCAGATACTTCAACACCTTTTACAATAATTTCCGGTAGTTTATGAGCACGCAAAACACCTACATCTTTCAATTTGAAGCTTTTTGGAAATCCATTTTCCATTGGGAAATCTTCAGAAATAGCATAACCAAGTCCCATGGCCACAGCGCCTTCTATCTGGCCTTCGAATAGGGTAGGATTCATTATTTTCCCTGCATCATGAGCCGCTACTACCTTAGTAATCTTTGCTTCTTCATTTAAAATGACCAATTGAGCGGCATAACCATAGGAATAATGTGTGATGGATTTTTTTGTTTTATCACCAGGTTTTGTGGTCCAGTCAACAATAAATTCCCCAAAGTAGGACTTGCCTGCCAAAGAAGATAAAGGCTTGTATTTCAGATCAGTATTTATTTTTTTTGCAGCATCAATTATAGCATTTCCAAGTAGGGCAGTAGCTCGTGATGAGGTAGTCATTCCGGTTGGAATTTCAAGTTTTGTATCTACAACTACATCCATAACTTCTGCCTTTAATCCTGTTTCCTGACAAAGTGTTTGAATAGCCATATTGTGAATCCCTTGTCCCATTTCGGTCCAGCCATGATGAATTACAATTCTGTTTTCCGATTCTATTTTGATGATCGTTTTACTTTCATCAATCATACCGTTTCCAACGCCTGAATTTTTTATGGCGCATGCCAATCCTGTAAATTTATTGGCATAAAAATCATTTTTTACGGCATCCAAAGACGCTCGAATGCCAACACCTTTGTCGAGCACCTGGCCTGTGGAAGTGCTTAAGCCTTCCCTTAGGGCATTATCATATCGAAATTTCCAGCGATCGAAGCCTCCTTTTTCGCAAAGTTCATCGACCAAGCTCTCAAGCGCAAATGCGACTTGATTGGCACCAAAACCACGCATTGCACCACAAGGAATGTTATTTGTATATGCCGTAAGGGCTTCAATATCAACATTTGGTACGAAATACCCACCCGTTGCATGTCCGGCTACTCGCTCCATAACTTTGTCGCCAACAGAAGCATAAGCACCCGTATCACCAACAGCATAGAGTTGGATTCCTGTTAGCTTCCCGTTTTTATTGGCGGCCAATTTCATATCCATATAAACTGGATGCCGCTTTGGATGCATTCGCAAAGAGTCTTTACGCGTAAGATGTAGTTTTACAGGTTTTTGAAGCAAATGGGCAAACAAGGCAACATGGCCTTGAACGGTCAAATCTTCTTTTCCTCCAAAACCACCCCCAGAAGGGACTAGAGTTATTTGTATATGCTCTTCTGTTAAACCTAAAATAGAAGCGATTAATTTTCTTTCAACATAAATGCCTTGTCCTCCAGAGAATATATGAATTCCATTTTCTGAAGGACTGGCAATTGCTGTTTCAGTTTCTAAGAAAGCATGTTCAATACGTTGCGTATTGAATTTCCCTTTTGCAATGAAATCAGCATTCTTTTTTATTTCATCAAATGGCTCTCCGATTTTAATTCGAGTTTTTGAAAGTAAGTTTTCCCTGTCAGCATGAACTTTTATAGCGCCAGGCTCAAGAGCCAGATGCATATTGGTTACAGGTTCTAAAACTTCATATTCTATATGAATTAAAGCGGCAGCTTCTCGGGCAATTTCTTCTGATTCTGCTACAATACCTGCAAGAACATCTCCAATATAATGTGTTGTTTCGCCGCAAGGAATCATCAAGGGCCAATCGGGCGTGATTAAACCTGTTTTTAAGGTTCCAGGAACATCTTTGGCTGTAAAAATTTGAATAACGCCAGGAAGATTTTCTGCATCAAATTTATTTATGGAGATGACTTTTGCTTTGGGATGATCGCTATAACGAAGTGCAGCATGAAGCATTCCCTCGATATGCATATCGTTAACAAAATGACGTTTTCCTAAAGCTGTTTCAAGTCCTTTGTATTTGGGTAGGGATTGTCCTATGCCTTTTTGCTCGAAATCGAGCGAGGAAGGCTTGTCTTGTTTTAATAAGCTGCTAGCATATTCTATTCCATCAATTATTTTCACGTATCCGGTACAACGACAAAGATGAGGTTTTAAGGCTTTTTCTATTTCTTCTTTTGATGGTTCTGCATTGTTGTTAATTAAAACATTGGCAGACATAATAATGCCTGGAGTACAAAACCCACATTGAACAGCTCCTTTTTCAACAAAGGCTCCAGCTATGGTTTCAGCTCGTTTTGTTTCTAATCCTTCCAGAGTTATAATATCTGCATCTTTCAGTTTTGAAAGTTTGGTAAGACAAGCTAATTTGGCTTTCCCATTTATGTTGACCATGCAGGCTCCACAAGTTCCTTGACCTGAACAGCCATCTTTTGCTGAAGTAATTTGGAGGTCATTGCGTAAATAGGATAATAGACTCTTGTCTTGATTTCCCTGATAGTGAATTGTTTGTCCGTTAATTTTAAATTTAAGCATCTTTTTTGCAGTCTGTTTGATTTCAATTGCAAATTACAAAGAATAATTTAAAACTAAATCCCGAATAAAAGGAAATATAATGCAAGCTATTCAATCTTTAATTTACTCAGCTATTCCTGCTTTTTATCTTTGATCATCTTGATTTTTATCCGCAAAGCAGCGACTATCAATGTAGTAAAAGGGCTTAAGTAATTAAAAACAGCATAAGGGAGATAAGCGAAGGTATCTACACCTAAAACGCCTGATTGGTATGCCCCACAAGTATTCCAAGGCACCAATACTGAGGTTACTGTTCCTGAATCTTCCAAAGTACGACTTAGATTTTCAGGAGCTAAACCTTTGTCTTTGTATGCTTTGGCAAACATACGACCAGGAACCACAATAGCTAGATATTGATCGGAAGCAGTTAAGTTTAAGGTCAAACAACTAGCAACTGTACTGGCAAACAATCCAAAAATTGAAGATGCCATTTTTAATAATGCATCACTAATTTTAGCTAATGCACCAATAGCTTCCATAACTCCACCGAAAACCATAGCACAAATAATCAACCAAATTGTTGGTAGCATACCTGCCATTCCTTTGGCCACAAAAAGGTCTTTTAATATAAGGTTATCAGTATTAATGATCGTCTGAACAGTTATTGAATCCATTAAAACACGGTAAATACTTTGAAAATTTAAAGTTTGTAGTCCACTGATTTCAAGTAAAAGGGGCATCTGGAAGAAAAGTGCGAATGCGGCACCAGCGATAGTACCTGCAAGTAATGCAATTAATGGCTCGGTTTTTAGAGCAATCAATAAAATCACAAATCCGGGAACAAGAAATAACCACCCGTTTATTTCAAAAGTGTTTTTAATAGCTAGTGAAATATCAGTCACATTGGCTTCGCCTACAACATTCATATTTAAACCAAGAATAACAAAGATAATCAGCGTTACAATATAAGTTGGTATTGTCGTAATCATCATATAGCGAATGTGGGTAAACAAATCGGTTCCGGCCATAGCTGGAGCTAAATTCGTTGTGTCGGACATGGGCGACATCTTATCGCCAAAATAGGCGCCAGAAAGAACTGCTCCTGCCACCATAGCATCAGGAAATCCAAGTGCTCCACCAATCCCCATAAAGGCGATACCGATAGTAGCAGTTGTTGTCCAGGAACTACCTGTTGCTATTGAGATAAAAGAACTGATAAGTATTGCTGCAGGTAGGAAAATTGAAGGATTTAAAATCTGCAAGCCGTAATAAATCATGGCAGGAATTATTCCGCTAATCAGCCAAGTTCCAGCAAGAGAGCCTACCATAAGTAAAATTAATATGGCACCACTTGTGGATTCCAGGTTTTTGGCTACTGCTCCAATCATTTTTTTGTAAGATACCTTCTGAAAGAATCCAACAACAGCAGCCATCGCTCCACCTAAAAGTAAAATAAACTGATTGCTTCCGCTTAACGCATCGCTTCCGTATACATAAACATTGAATGCAAGCATTCCGATAAGCACTAGTACTGGCAATATGGCTTGCCATAGTTTTAGGTTTGTATTTTCCACAGTAGATTTGGTCAATTTGATAAAAATTAAGCGTAAGATTACGGATAATTCTTTAAGCCTCAAAAAAAAACGGGCAAGAAAAGCGAAGC
>CAYPOW010000119.1:0-4435 GCA_964412145.1 uncultured Draconibacterium sp. | reverse complement strand
TTCTTCTCGAAGTTTGGAAATTAATAGTGGATAGAGAAATGAAATAAAAAAAATGCCCCGCATTGAAAGGCGAGGCGGCTTAAATGTTTTCACAACGGAATAATCCTTATTGTGAATTGCTTCGAATTGTATTACAAATATAGCAAAAAAAAACATTAAACGAATAAAAATGAAAAAGATTTTAGGATTGGATTTGGGAACTACCTCCATTGGATGGGCATTTGTAAATGAAGCAGTAACAGATGAAGAAAAGTCTTCAATTATAAAACTTGGCGTTAGAGTTATTCCGATATCAACTGATGAGGAAAGTGATTTTATGAAAGGAAAAGCTACGTCCATAAATGCTGATAGAACATTAAAGCGAGGAGCTAGAAGGAATTTTGACAGATACCAGCAAAGGCGTGATGCACTTATAGAAATACTTGATGCGAATAATTTAATTGTTTCTAATACTTTATTAAATGAGGATGGTAAAGGCACTACAT
Source organism: uncultured Draconibacterium sp. (assembly GCA_964412145.1). Lineage (GTDB taxonomy): Bacteria > Bacteroidota > Bacteroidia > Bacteroidales > UBA12170 > UBA12170. The sequence goes on along the minus strand of CAYPOW010000119.1, from coordinate 3,950 downwards.
TTTCAACATATAAATCAAGAGCGAATGCTGCGAAAGAAAAAATAAGCAAAGAAGAATTTGCAAAAGTACTTTTGATGATCAATAAAAAGCGTGGTTATAAAAGTAGTAGAAAGACTAAGACAGAGGATGAGGGTGCTGCGATTGATGGGATGGGTGTCGCAAAACAGCTTTACGATAATGACTCAACTCCAGGACAATATGTTTATGAATTGCTTAAAAACGAGAAGAAGTATATTCCAGATTTTTATCGATCTGATTTGCAGGCAGAATTGAATAAAATTTGGGAATTCCAAAAAGAGTTTTATCCGATGATATTGTCACCTGAGTTAAAAGAAGATATCAAGGGGAAAAACAAAGGGCAAACTTGGAAAATATGTGAAAAGCCATTTGACATTGTTGGAATTAAACAAGTGGGTACAGCCATGGAAAAGAAGATTGAACAATATTTATGGAGAGTAAATGGCTTAACGGAAAGGATTAATTTGGAGCAAATGGCTATCGTCTTGCAAGAAATAAATAGTCAAATCAATCAATCAAGTGGTTATCTTGGAGCCATTAGCGACAGAAGCAAGGAACTTTATTTCCAAAAACAAACTGTTGGAGAATATTTATATGAACAGCTCAAAGAGAATTCACATTCGAGGCTAAAGAATCAAGTTTTTTATCGGCAAGATTATTTAGATGAGTTTGAGCTTATTTGGGAAAAGCAAAAGGAATATTACTCTGAATTAACAGTTGAACTTAAAAAAGAGATTCGAGATGTAATTATATTCTATCAGCGTAGCCTTAAATCTCAGAAGCATCTAATTAGTAATTGTGAGTTTGAAAAATATCATAAAGTAATTCCTAAATCATCGCCACTATTTCAAGAGTTCAAAATTTGGCAAATTCTTAATAACTTGGAATTTAAGAACAAAGAAACTGGTAAAAGATTTTTTTTGGGACAAGATTCTAAAGAATTCCTGTTTAATGAATTAAATATTAAAGATAAACTAACAAGTACTACTGTTCTTAGACTTTTGAATCTGAATCTAAAAGAAAATGAATTGAACTACAAAGAAATTGATGGCAATAGATCCAATGCTGAGTTGTATAAGGTTTATCAGAAAATACTAGAATTTGAAGGAGAAGAATATGATTTCTCAAAAATGAAAGCCGACAAAATAAATGATATAGTAAGTACGAAATTTTTGGAGTTGGGAATAGATACTGATATTTTGATTTTTGATATTGAAAAAACCAATAATAGTTTTGATAAGCAACCATACATGCAATTGTGGCACTTGCTCTATTCCGCTGAGGATGAACAAAAATTAGTTGAGAAGATTACTGAGAAATTTGGCTTCAAGCAAGAATACGCTAAGCTTATTGCTAATGTCTCTTTACAGGCAGATTATGGTAGTCTATCAACTAAAGCAATTCGAAAGATAATGCCTTCTTTAAGAGAAGGAAACACCTATGATATTGCTTGTGAAGATGCTGGTTACAATCATTCATCATCTTTAACAAAAGAAGAATTGGCTAATCGTGAACTTAAAGATACTTTAGACCTTTTGCCTAAAAATTCATTAAGAAATCCAGTAGTTGAGAAAATTCTAAATCAACTGGTTAATGTATTAAATGCAATAATTAAGGATGAAAATTTAGGACGACCTGATGAAATAAGAATTGAGTTGGCTAGAGAATTAAAGAAAAGCGCTAAGGAAAGAGAGGATATGACTCGGAATATTAATAGAGCAACTATTGAACATGATAAAATCAGAGTCCTGCTTAAAACAGATTTTGGAATAAATAAAATTACTCGAAACGATATTATTAGGTATAAATTGTGGAAAGAACTTGAAAGTAATGGTTACAAAACACTTTATACGAATACGTATATCCCAAAAGAAAAGCTATTTTCTAAAGAATTTGATATTGAACACATTATACCAAAGGCAAGATTATTTGACGATTCTTTCTCAAATAAAACACTTTCTGTTAGGCAAATTAATCTTGATAAAAGTAACGATACAGCCTTTGACTTTTTAAAAGAAAAATTGAGTGAAACTAATTTCCAGCAGTATTTGGAAAGAATTGAGAAATTATATAATGATAAGATTATAAGTAAATCTAAATACAATAAACTTCGAATGAAGTTGTCTGAAATTCCAGATGGTTTTATTGAAAGAGATTTGCGAAATAGTCAATATATAGCCAAGAAAGCTAAACAAATGCTTGAAGAGGTTGTAAGGACGGTGAATACGACTACTGGAAGTATTACTGATCGTTTGCGTAGTGATTGGCAGATAATAAATGTAATGAAGGAGCTGAATCTTCCAAAATATGAAAAACTTGGACTTCTTGAAACTATAGAAGGTAAAAATGGAAAAGAGGAAATTAGAATAAAAGATTGGACAAAAAGAAATGACCATCGTCATCATGCAATGGATGCATTAACAGTCGCTTTCACTTCTTATAGTCACGTTCAGTATCTGAACAATTTGCATGCAAGAACAGATAAGAAAGGTGCTATTTATGGAATAGAACAAAAGTATTTGTACAGAGATAAAAATAATAAATTATTATTTAAACCTCCATTGCCTTTATCTGAGTTTCGCAATGAATCAAAAAAACATCTTGAGAAAATTTTGATTTCTTTTAAAGCCAAGAATAAAGTTGTTACGCGAAATAAAAACAAGATTAAAATAAAAGGAAAGGACAACACCAAAACTAAAATAGAATTAACACCACGCGGGCAGTTACATAAAGAAACGGTTTATGGTAAAATTGGACGATATAAAGCAAATTATGAAAAAGTTGGAACAAAATTTGATCTGGCAAAGATAAAAAAGGTTGCAAAGCAATCGTATAGAGAAGCCCTGTTAATAAGGTTAGCAGAATTTGATGGTAATCCTGAAAAAGCTTTTGGTGGTAAAAATGCACCGAGTAAAAATCCGATTCCGGTAAGTAATGTCAGTGTGTCTTTGAGTCACGCTGACAATTCAACTGAATTTGTTCCTGAAAAGATAAAAGTGGTCTGGCAAGAAGATAATTATACTATTCGTAAAGACATTTCTCCTGATTTAAAAATTGAGAAGGTTATCGATGTTGGAGTTAAAAGAATTTTGCAGAGGCGATTAGAAGGTTTTGAAAATAAACCAAAAGAAGCCTTTTCAAACTTAGATGAAAATCCAATATGGCTGAATAAAGAAAAAGGAATTTCTATAAAGCGAGTAACCATTTCGGGAGTGAGTAATGCGGAAGCTTTACATCATAAAAAAGACCATAATGGCAATTTAATTCTTGATCAAAATGGGATGAAGCAGCCTGTTGATTTTGTGAGTACAGGAAATAATCATCACGTAGCTATTTATCGTGATGAAGAAGGAAATTTGTTGGAAGAAGTTGTTTCTTTTTACGAAGCAGTACATAGAATAAATGCTGGTTTGTCAGTTATTAATAAAGAAAAAGAGGGTTTAGAGTTTTTGTTTACAATGAAACAAAATGAATATTTTGTTTTCCCTACTGATGCTTTTAATCCAGATGAAATAGATTTGCTTAATCCAGAGAATGCTTCTTTGATTAGTCCACATTTGTTTAGAGTTCAAAGCATATCATCTAAGTACTACATTTTCAATCATCATTATGAAACAAAAAATGTTGATGGTTTATTATTTAAAACTAAGAAAATGCTAGCAGGTGTAACATATTATTTCTTTCAACATGAAAAATGGTTAAAGGGAATAATAAAAGTCCGCATCAATCATTTAGGTCAAATCGTAAAAATCGGGGAATAAAATTTTGCTTCCAAGCTATACCAACGGCGTCGCTTTTAGCGACACCGTTGGTGTTTAGGATGGTGAAGATCGTAAATTAAAAAATCATGCAATTCGAAAAAGGATATGTATATCACATTTATAATCAAGGAAATAATCGCCAAAAGATTTTCTTTAATCGTGAGAATTATT
>CAYPOW010000118.1:7296-9954 GCA_964412145.1 uncultured Draconibacterium sp. | reverse complement strand
CCCCGAAAGGAAAAGCTATTTCAGTTTATAATCTAGGTAATCTCTTATTCTGCTTTTTTATAAATAATCGCATTTATCACTACGTCGTCACCACCCATATTGATGCTCATACCATAAGGCTTATCTTTTGAAAAGCTAATCTGTGCATCGCCTGCTTTACCCGTTAGCTGTTGCCAAATAGTTACCGCCTGATGAACACCAGTGCCTCCAGTTGGATGTCCCCAACCAATTAAACCACCAGTCGTATTCATTGGAATAATGCCATCGCGTTTGGTATTTCCTGCCGCAACAAAATCGCAGCCCTCGCCAGGTTTTGCTAAACCTAAAGCTTCAACCGTAAGTAAACCAGCAATAGAAAAACAATCGTGTAATTCCACCGTACCAATTTGATCAATGCTTAAACCCGTTTCTGCAAACACTTTTTCGATAGCGGTTTTAATGGCTTTCAATTCGGTTAAATCTGTTGGATCGGCAGTAATATTTCGAATCACTTGCGCATAACCCACCACTTCAACGGCATCTTTTTTAGCAACACCAATACGTTTTAATCCTTCTTCCGAGGCAATAATAATTCCGGAAGCAGCATCAGAAACTTTAGAGCAATCCATAAAGTTTAGGTTATCAACAAATATTTTTCCGTTGGGCTCACTTTTTAAAGAAAGACCATAAGGATCAGGATGTGTATTGTGAAATTCCTGTGCCGTTGGATCTAAACGTGCATTTTCTATCGCGTTAGCATACCATTGTGCCATTCCTTTTCTTGCTCTTTCACGATCGTATTTTGCAAAATAAGCACCGGCGCGATCGCTAAACTGACCAGGGAAAAAATAAGCATGTCCGTTTTTGCGTTTTTTGAACCAGCCTGCTAAGGCTAAAATATCAGCTCCATAAATGGCTTTTACTGTATTTTGAACTTCAACACCCACGCTTAAAACAACTTCAGCCGATTCCGCTAAAATAGATTTAATGCCACTGACAAGAGCAAGAGATCCAGAAGCGCAAGCACCTTCAACGCTGGTAGCAGGCTTAAATTCCAGGTCTTTGTCAATCATGGGGAAAAATCCCGGAAGGTTTCCTTGACGGTTAAATTGGGCAGCCATAAAATTACCCATTACACTTTCGTCAACACTTTTACCTCCACCATCTATTTTATTTAGAACGCCTTGGCCAGCTTCAGTTAGATAATCTTCCAAGCCTGGACGTTCCTTCTTTGGATTAAATTCTTTACGTCCGGTTCCCATTGAAACAGTATTATAACCGGCAGTCATATATATTTTTCGTCTTAAATTTTTCATCTTTTTCAATTTAAAAGCTTAATCAAAATAATTATTTACCGGTCCAAAAGCGTGGAAAAATCCAGTCAGCATAACCGTATTTACATCATTTGTATTGGCAGCAACCCCGTCATTTACAAGCTTTTGCCCAATTGCATTGGAATTGGCTCCATAGCTTAGCGCTAATTTAGCTCCACAACTATCCATTGCTTTCATATTGGCAAAGAAAGCAGTAAATAATTCGTCTTTGTTTTTCTTGCGAATAACCGCTTTCCAAGGCATAAAACCTTCGGGCATTTCACCAAGGGCAGCATCGCAATTTTCGGCAAAATCGGCAAAGTTCACATAAGCTTTCAGCTTAGGATCGAAAGCAGCAACGGCTTTTCCTCTTTCGTATTTTAAGAAACCATCTTTTTGAGCGCCACTGCTCATTTGTCCGCCTTTAATTTGCAGTGCAATAAACTGATCGAGTATATCGCTATGTAAATTTTCATCAGGCATATAAGGATCCATTACATTCAAAATAAATTGCAGTACGTCAATCCCCACATAATCCATCAATTGAAAGATGCCCATTGGACGAACAAGATAGTCTTGACTCACTTTGTTTATCATATACACCGCTTCGGGCCAGCTATAATTTTTTGTTAAAGCATTTGCCTCATTAATACCGTGTAAACCATCGCGCATAAAATGGCCGTTTCCAATAAATCCGGCAATGTCGTTGGCAGGTACAATAATTTTTCCAAGATGCTTTGCGTACCCATAGGCGAAATCGATCATTACCGAATCCGTATTTTTGGTAGTAATTAATTCAACCAATTTTTGAATTGCAGGCGGATTGTAAAAATGAAATCCTAAAATACGACCTTTTAAATTAGCTTTTTCCTCAATTAGCTTGATAGGCACTGAACTGGTATTGGTAAAATACCAAGGTTTATTTGGATTATTAGTATCTATTTGCGAAAGGATTTTAACTTTTAAATCGGAATTTTCGCTTACAGCCTCGAAAATTAGACCGGAACGATACGCCACTTCCATAGCGGTAGTAGGCCGAATGACATTCATCACATCGAAAATATATTGATCGATTATTTCACCATTTTCAATCAAATCGGCTCTGTCAGCATAAGCTGAACGCAACCTAACGGTTTGTTTCTCAGCTATTTTCCTTACTTGTACCTTGATATAAGGTAGCAATCCCGCAAGGCCTTCGTCGGAAAGATCGATGGCATTCAGGACAAAGGTTTTGCCTTTGTTTTCAGGTTGTAGGCTGAGGTTAGTCATTTCAACCGCGGTAAGAAGAAGAATTCCGCTACCCATTTTTCCGGCTGCGCCCAAAACACTTACGTTTTGTAATTTTTCGTCGTATGTCATTTTATAT
>CAYPOW010000118.1:0-7196 GCA_964412145.1 uncultured Draconibacterium sp. | reverse complement strand
GCGAAACAAGTATCAAGCAAAGCTTCAGGTTCAACTACTTTTTGTACGAGTTTTACACGTAAGGCTTCATCAGCACCAATCATATCCGCCGACATTAAAAGATAAAGAGCATCTGCCAATCCAATCAGTCTTGACAAACGTTGAGTGCCTGCAAAGCCAGGAATAAGGCCTAAGTTAACTTCCGGCTGACCGAATTTAGCTTTGGTGCTGGCAATGCGAAAATCGCAGCCCATTGCTAATTCTAAACCACCACCCAAAGCAAAACCATTGACTGCCGCTATAACGGGAACATCTAATTTGGAGAAGCTGCTAAAAGTTTTTTGTCCACGAGCTGAGAAAAAGCTACCTTCTTTGGCTGTTTTATTGGCCATTTCGGCGATATCGGCACCAGCTACAAAGGCTTTTCCATCACCTGTAATAATGATGGCGCGTAAATCGGTATCCAATTTAAATTCTGCAACAGCTTGATCCATTTCTTCAAAAAAACGAGTGTTTAAAGCGTTCATTGCCTGAGGTCGACTGATGGTAACAAGAGCGATAGAATCGGATTTTTCAATTTTTAATATTTCGTAGGTCATAGTGGTTTTTTGATTTTTTCTTAAATTCCTATTATTATTTTATCGGCTGATAATCAATAATATAAAATACTAATATTTTACGATTTCAAATGTATGCATAATATTTTTTTTGGACAAACATATTTACCGAATATGGCTAACATGAGACTAATTTAGAATTAATTAAGCTCCCATGTCAAGGAAATAGTAGAAGATTTATTAAATATTTATTGAATAGAAAATATAACTTTGCGTGACTTTAAGGAAAAATCAGAAATGAATACAATCATTGATCAAATATTAATTTTAGGCATTCTGGCAGGAATTGGAGCCCTTGCTTTTCGATTCAAAATTTTGGAGGAAGGAGCCAAAGGAGTCATAGAAAAATTGGTTTTTTACATCAGCTTGCCCTTGTTGATTGTTACAAAACTATCGGCTCTTGAGTTTAGCACCGAAATACTTCGAAATGCAGGTTTGGTTGTTGTTTTTACTTATGTGATTATGTTTGCTCAGCTTTATTTGGGAAAACTGAGCGCACGGATTTTCGCTTTAAAAAGACCACAGGCTGTTATCCATAGCCTGCATCATATGCTGGGCAATATTGTATTTCTGGGTTTCCCACTTCTAGATGCATTGATGCCAGGTGGTGAAGCACTACTCTATGCGGCTATTTATCAGTTGGTTTTAAATACTATTTTATGGTCTTATGGTGTCATTCAGCTGAATCCTGACAAGAGTAAAAAAGGTTGGCATCAATTAAAAAAATTAGTAAACCCGAATACAATTGCTTTGAGTTTGGGTTTTATTATGATGCTCCTGGAGCTGCGATTTCCTCCACTTTTGCAGAAAGCCTTTGGTGGTATGGGAAGTACAACTTTGTATCTGGCCATGCTTTATATTGGCATATTATTGGCGCAAATGAAAGTAAAAGAAGTGTTTAAACTATCCATTTTCACTTTCAGTTTTAACAAATTGATTTTAAGTCCTGTAATTTTTCTTTTTCTTATTTACGGCTTACTCCATTATTTCTCGGTTCCATTAAATAATACCGCATTTACAGTTTTGATACTACAATCGGCTATGCCGGGAATGACGATATTGGTCCTTTTGGCCAAGCGCTTTGGTGCTGATGATTCTTTAGCGATGAAGAACTTTTTTGTAAGTACCGTTTTGAGTTTGATCAGTCTGCCTTATATTCTTTATTTATTGCAATTAGTTCAAAATTAGGGAGATATAGAGCATTGCTATTTTTAAGGAAAAATCAATGGGGTTAAGAAAAATCAGCTGGATTTCTATATCTTTGTCAGACATTTTAAGCCCAGTGGCGGAACCGTAAGCTCCCGACAGATGGGCGTAACGTTAGTGAAGCCCAGATGGCGGAATTGGTAGACGCGCTGGTTTCAGGGACCAGTGGCCGCAAGGCTGTGCAGGTTCGATCCCTGTTCTGGGCACTAGCAAAAATCACAAACGGATATTAATTATTTGTTTGCGATTTTATATCTGAAACTGGGTTTCGTTCTAATTTGTAAAAATTAGAAGCCATCATTAATAGGCATTGATAGGTTAGCAATAGGGTTCGCTAACCTATCTTTTTTTAAGTTTGAGGCAAGTTTTTCGGTAAATATTTTTGAATGATATGCAAATTCGCGAAAATAATATTTTACTAGTTGAAGATTTTAGATCAAACTCATTCTAGCAAAATGCTCAATTAAACTTGCATTATTTCAAGGTTCTGAGCACAAAGAAATTCTTATATTTGCTAACCAAATTTAACCAATGATTAATCGTATACTGCTCGCTATTCTCAGCCTTTTTACAATACCTTTCGCATTTTCGCAAGCCACTTTCCCAGAAAATGGAGCTTTATTTATCGATACGGTCGTTCCGCGAATCGATATTACGATAAATCCTGATACCTTATCTTGGCTTTATGCCAATACATGGAGCTATACTGAATTTCATGCCGATTTTGTTTTTGATAATGGCTCGGTGCGAGATACAATTAAATCCGTTGGTTTTCGACTTCGTGGGAATACTTCACGTCAATCGAATAAGAAGTCTTTTAAAGTATCGTTCAATACTTTCACAAAAGGGGGGAAATATTATGGTGTTGAAAAACTCAATCTAAACGGAGAACATAACGACCCCTCTATTATGCGTTCAAAAGTGATGTGGGATATTTTACGCAAATGGGGAATCCCGGCGCCAAGGGCAAATCATGTACAGGTTTATATCAATGGAGATTACTATGGTTTGTATATAAATGTGGAACATATTGATGAAGAATTTGTTGAAAGTCGCTTTGGAAATAAAGATGGAAATCTATATAAATGTACCTGGCCTGCCAATTTGAACTATTTAGGTTCTGATCCTAATTTGTATAAAGACTGGGGTGATCAAGCTTACGAGCTAATAACCAATACCTTGGAGTCCGATTATTCTGATCTCGCTACTTTTATTGATATTATCAATCGTACTTCAGAGGCAGATTTGGTATGTAAGTTGAATGAGCTTTTCAATACTTATGACTACCTGAAAGTTATAGCAGCTGACATTTTCTGTGGAAATTGGGATGGTTATTATAATAAAAATAACTTCTATTTATACCACAATACCAAAACTAATAAATTGGAGTATATTCCTTATGATGTGGATAATACGTTTGGAATTGATTGGTTTGATGAGGATTGGGGGGCAAAAAATATTTACAATTGGCAACCTGGGGGCAATGAAAAAAGACCTTTATACAATCAATTAATCAATAATCCGGAATTGAGAAAGCAATTTACCCATTATGTTAATATCTTGATTAACAATACGTTTGATATTGATGTGCTGATTGCTAGTATCGAAGTCAGAAAGAATATGATAGCACCTTATGTGCAAAACGATCCATATCATTCCCTTGATTATGGGTATACTTACGACGATTTCTTAAATTCGTATAATCAGCCTACTGGTGGTCATGTTAAATATGGACTTTATCCTTACCTTATTGCACGAACGATTTCCATGAATAGCCAGATAGAAGCGAGTACAATGCTTCCGATTATTAAATATATTAGTCATCGTCGCGAAGCTGGACAGATATTATCTGTTAAAGCTACTGTTGAAACAGAAGCTGCACCTGCGCACGTAGTAGTTTTGTATTCGGTGGATGAAGGAGCATTTCAGGAAACTGAGATGTTTGAAGGTGAAAGCGGAGATTATTTGACAACAATTGATAATATAAGTCTGGAATCAGAAATTAAATATCAAATAAAAGTAACAGATTTCATCGATCAGGAGCAAATATTACCTTGTCAACCGTATACCATTTCTCCAATATTGGGAGAAAAACCTTTGTTGTTTATTAATGAGTTTATGGCCAGCAATAATTTTGCTGTTTCAGACGAATATGGTAATTATAGCGACTGGATAGAAATTTATAATGGTGATATCGAAGCTGTTTTTTTAGGCGATTTTTATTTAAGCGATAATTTGAGTAAGCCTGATAAATGGAAAATGCCAAATGTGAGTCTTGCCGTAGGTGATTATGCGTTGTTTTGGGCTGATGGAGATTCACTATTAGGTGATCATCATGCTGATTTTAAGCTGAGTAAATATGGGGAAGAGATAGGGATATTTAATTCCGAAGGCTATGGTATCGATACCTTAAGCTTTGGTCAACAGACCGAAGATATTAGTTTCGGGCGTTTTCCTGATGGATCAATCGAATGGGAATTTTTCAATTTCCCATCACCAGGAGCATCGAATATTGCCAGTACCGTTGGAATAGATGAAATTACTTTTGGAGATCAGCTTACCGTTTATCCAAATCCGGCTAATGGTTCAATGATTTACCTGAATCAAAGAATCGACTGCAAAGTATTTAATTCTTCAGGGCAAATTGTCTTTTTAGGAAGTAACATTAAAGACATCAATATCAGTCAATTTAGCCGTGGCTTATACGTAATTGTAAGTGAATCAGGATTGCGTACTAAGTTTATCGTTCAATAAAATCAATAAGCAAAATGTTTATATTTGATTTTTTATCTGACAGATAAAATTTTGGCAAATGTTTAAGCAATAGGAAAATGCGTATTAACGAGTTTAAATTAGAAAGGTATTTTGCTAAACATGAATTTAGCGCAAAATACCTTTTATCTAGTTCCGATTGCGATGGCTTTGCAGTAAAAGATATTTTAGCTCTGGCCTCAGATAAAGAAATTGATCTTTGGAATAACTTACATCTTGGATATACTGAAAGTGAAGGAAATATCCTTCTAAGAGATTCTATTTGTCAATTCTACAGAAAGAACTCTGCAGAAAATATAGTAGTGGCATCACCTGGCGAGCTTAATTTCGCAACAATGAATACATTGTTAGATACTGATGATCATGTAATTACAATATCGCCAAGCTATCAATCACTATCAGAGGTTGTAAAATCTATTGGCTGCGATATTTCTTATTGGAAACCAAATCCTGAGAATTGGGTTTTTGATCCTGCCGATTTAGAAAAATTAATAAAGAAGAACACAAAACTGATTATCATTAATTTTCCGCACAATCCAACAGGAAGTTATTTAACAAAATCAGAACTAAACAAGGTTATTGAAGTCGCCAGGAAAAACAATGTTTATCTTTTTTCAGATGAAATGTACCATAAGTTAACGATTAGTGATGTGAAAGAATTATCACCTGTCTGCGATTTGTATGAGAAAGGAATTAGCCTCTGGGGGACTTCCAAAACATTTGGAATGGCAGGTTTAAGAACAGGATGGATCGTTTCGCAGGATAAGAAATTACTGAAGAAAATCCTTGCTTTTAAAGATTATCTGAGCATTTGTAACAGTGCCCCCAGCGAAATTCTGGCACTTATTGCTTTAAATAATTATGAAAAATTTCTTTCAATCAATATTGAAAAGATTAAAAAAAACATTCTTTTGTTTCAATCTTTCGTAAAGAAGCATTCAGATTTTTTTGATCTTATTCCTCCAAAAGCAGGATCGGTTGCTTTAGTAAAAATAAATACAAAACGTTCTTCCTTGGAATTCAGCAATCTACTTGTTGAAAACACAGGCATTATGACCGTTCCCGGTGAAATGTTTGGAATGGAAGGGAAATACCTGCGGATTGGATTTGGAAGAGATAATTTCCCTGAAATATTGGCTCGATTTGATGAAATTTTAGCATCAAATAATTATTGAAAAACTATAGTTTAGACACAAAAAAAGCGAAACTATTAGCCTCGCTTTTGCATTTTAAAGTCTTATATTTTTAGGGCACTCCAACTGTTATGTCAGCAGAAATGATATTGTCGAATGTGATTGAAAATCCGGTTTGATTTACATGGCCATTTAGACTTACTGTAGCTGCATGCAAATCATTGATGATATTGGTTACCGTATCAAAACCAGGTGCACTTTTATTTATTGTAAATGATGTTCCAACAACTAAAGGTGTAACTGTTGTAATTGTATATGTAAATGATGCATTAGTTACATTGTCAGTAATTGTTAATGTGGCATCCGTTAAACTAACACCAGTAGCTGGAGTAATAGAGCTTACGATCATTGTCACTTCTGTTATGGATACGTTTCTGATCGTTGCTAAATAAGGCTCCAATTCAGAAGCACTCGAAGGATCAAAAGAAGCTGTACCTCCAAAAGGATAGGTGTCAGATTTAGCCAGCCCTTCTGCAACATTTATGGGGACATTATAGGTGACGGGAACAGTAATTTCAAGTGCGTCTATGATTTTCGAACAAGAAATAAACATGCTGGAGATAAGCATCGACATGATTATCACTAAAAAACTAATTTTTTTCATTGAATGTATTTTTAAATTGATATTAAATTATAAACTCAAAAGTACTAAAAAACGAATTAGATTTCAATAAATTTGAATTAGAGGCTTTTTTATACTGAATGTGAGCAAAGAAACGGCCTAAGTGTTATCCAGCCTGCATATTTTCAGCTCCCGGCAAATGACCCGTTAATTTAGATGGATCGTGAATTAGTACTGGAATATGTTGTGGACAAATCCAATAACTGTTATTTTTAAATTCTAAATGTACCAAAGGCACTTCGTCTTGATTTCTTTTGCAGAAAACGCAAACTTTATCTGTATTATTCATCTTCTATTTTTTTACAAAGATATGAATTTTCATAAAAGAGTATCCAAATACTTAAATATTTGGAAGATTTTTCTTTTATAAAATGAGACTTAAGCCAATAAATTTAACTTTCTCTCCTATCCGTCAGATAAATCTGACGGCAATAGAAGCAGAAAACATCAAAACTTACAATTATGCGATTGCTTTTTAATTTGGAACTCATTTTCAAAAAAGGCACAGTGAACTTTTAAATACAGCTATTTGCTAAAACAAACTGTAATAAAATGGTTATCAAATTATTACAAACACTCTAATTAGAAAAGAAGTGTTGTTTTTAGGATTCTCTCATTTATTGCTGTCAGATTTATCTGACGGTTCAGGATTAGATGGCGAATGTTGGCTTTAGCCTAATTCACTTGATGTAATAAAGTAAAATATCAGATAATCAACAAGATACATTTATAAACTAATCGAATTACTCTTTATTCCTCGAATCAATCGAAATAGTCACAGGCCCATCATTAATTAACTCCACTTGC
>CAYPOW010000117.1:0-9974 GCA_964412145.1 uncultured Draconibacterium sp. | reverse complement strand
GATGTTTTTCCTTTAAATAACTGCGCCACTCCTTCGTCCATTAATTGATCTATACCTTTAGCCAACTGCTTGGATTTCATTGGGTCGGCATTTTCGATATATTTAAATAGCTCGGGTGAAAAGCTGGGCATTCCTTTGAAATTTAGAATTTCTCCTTCAGTTAAACTATCACCGATTTTGAAATTCCCAGTATCATGCAATCCCACAATATCTCCTGGATAAACTTCTTCGACAATTGATTTTTTCTGTGCCATAAAAGCTGTAGGACTGGAAAAGCGCATTTTTTTATTGCTTCTAACGTGATGATAAAAAACATTTCGTTTGAAAATGCCTGATGTTACACGAACAAAAGCAATCCGATCGCGGTGATTTGGATCTAAATTGGCATGGATTTTAAATACAAAACCACTAAAAGTTTCTTCGACGGGTTGAACTAAACGTTCTTCTGTTTGGTAAGGCAATGGATTGGGAGCTATTTGGATAAAGCAATTGAGCAATTCCATTACTCCAAAATTATTTAAGGCGCTACCAAAAAAGACAGGACTGATATTTCCATCAAGATAGGTCTGCTTTTCAAAAGTAGGGTAGACCTGAGTGACTAATTCCAATTCTTCACGAAGAATTTCTGCATCTTTGGAACCAACAATTTCATCCAATACAGGGTCAGCCAAACTGTTTATCTCCACATATTCTTCAATGGTTTGTTTTGCAGGGGTAAAAAGATTGAGTTTGTTCTCAAAAATACTGTAAACGCCTTTAAATTCAGGACCCATATTGATAGGCCAACTCAATGGAGTTACATTGATATCTAATTTTGCTTCAATCTCATCCAGCAATTCAAATCCATCTTTTCCGTGGCGGTCGAGTTTGTTAATGAAAACGATAATTGGAATATTTCGCATTCGACAAACTTCAACCAGTTTTTCTGTTTGAGGCTCTACACCTTTGGCAACATCAATCACAACAATCACACTATCAGCAGCAGTGAGCGTGCGATACGTGTCTTCCTGAAAATCTTTGTGGCCGGGAGTATCCAGAATATTGATTTTGTAATCTTTGTAATCGAAACCCATAACAGAGGTAGCCACCGAAATTCCTCTTTGCTTCTCGATTTCCATAAAATCGGAAGTCGCAGTCTTCTTAATTTTATTCGATTTTACGGCTCCAGCAACCTGAATAGCGCCTCCATAAAGCAAAAGCTTTTCAGTTAAAGTGGTTTTACCGGCATCGGGGTGACTAATAATGGCAAAGGTTCGTCTACGTTTTATCTCTTCTTCTAATTTCATTCAGCTGGAAAATTTGGAGCGGCAAAGATAATAAAGATTTAATATGCTAAGACATATCAACACATTAGCTCTTCATCACATTTTCACATCACCACATTATTTTGTAGCTTAGCATAAAAAAAACAATGACAGCAAAACAATTGACCTATTTATTCTCGATTCCTTATTTTATCCTGGCTTTTTTAGTTATCTCAGTAAAACTTTTGGAAATGCCAGGTTTAGAAAATATCACAAAACCGCTTCTCTTAATCGTATTGATGGTTTGGTATATAGTAGATAACAGATTGAATGGCAAAATGTTAAACCTGTTGTTTGTGTTTGCGCTTTTCTTTTCTTTGATGGGAGATGTTTTCCTGATGCCTCTTATCGATAATTTCATTCTGGGATTGGTATTTTTTCTGCTATCTCATCTTTTTTATATCGCTGTCTTTTTAAAAGGGAATTATCATCTTATTTGGAAAAGTCTGAAGCAGAGTGCCCTGTATGGATTACTCGTTATTGCAATTTATATAAGTTTGCTTTTATTTTTGATGCCCGCGGTAATAGAGCTCAATAGTTTGGTATTACTTATTGCTGTTCCTGTGTATGCAACAGTTCTGATGCTTATGGTTTTAGCTACGATTGTTTATTCCAAAATCCATAATCATCAATTTGGGCAGTTTGTGATGATAGGCGGCCTTTTATTCCTCGCTTCTGATGGTATTTTGGCTATCAATAAATTTGCTGAAGCAATAGATAATTCTGCTATTTGGGTGATGGGATCTTATGTTCTTGCACAATGGATGCTGGTTTATGGTTATATGAATTCGAAACGTTTCATTTAATTTTTTCAGGAAGAGCATCAAAAATTTATAATTTCGGATGTAATGTGCTGTTAGTACTTCGGTTTTGAATGCTTAAAAAGGAGGGAACGTTCTAAACATTTATGCGTTAAAAAAAAACAGGAATACATGTTCTTTTGCTTACTAAGTCAACTACTTTTGTAAGAAGATACAAGTTATGAAAATTCGTAAATTCTTCAATAAATACTGGATTTCAGTTATAGTTTTATTCGTGCTTTTGGCCTTTGTTGATCAATACAATTTTAGGGCACATTATAAATTAATTAAGGAATTGCGCACCCTTCAAAAAGAAAAATTGTTTTATCAGGAAGAAATAGCCAGAGATAGTGCGCTTTATCATACTTTGTTTGAAAGCAAAGAAAATTTAGAAAAGTTTGCAAGAGAAAAATACAAGATGAAAAAGCCCAATGAGGATATTTTTCTGATTATTGAAGAAGAATAGATAATGTGCTAATTAATCAATTTGCTAATTAGTTGATAAAAAAGGACTCGGCTCATTCTTCTGAAAATATTCCCATTAGCACATTAACTCGTTAACGAATTAATTTTTATTCAAGGGTAATTCTATTCCAAACGATCCTTTTTTGTCTTCCCGTTTCAGCATAAAAGCAAAAAACAGCCCAAGCAATCCTAAACTTGCAAACATCAGTATAACTGGTGTGTAATTAAGAATAGTAGGATTTCCTGGATTCGTTTTATCTAAAATGATTCCAGCGATAAGAGGAAATCCCCACAATCCTAGATTTTGAATAGAATACATTAAGCCATAAGCTGTTCCTATTTGTTTTTCCTTTACCAATCGTACCATACTTGGCCACATTGCAGCGGGAACCAAGGAGAAAGCAATGCCTAAAAAGAGAAGTGGTATAATGGGCGTTAACATAGTAAATGCAAAGATTAAATGTACGCCTACAAGTGTTAATGCGCCAAAAATCATAGCAGTGGCACTTTTTCCATAGCGATCAATTAAAAAACCAAACAAGGGAGTAAAAAGCATGGTGCCTAATGGCAACCAAGATGTAATATTTCCACTTTCAATGGCTGTCAGGCCAAATTTATCGGCAAAAAAATCAGGAGCATAGGCCATAAAAGGAAAAACGGCCGAATAAAAAGTAACGCATAAAAGAGCGATATAAATATAAGCTCGATTACTGATGATAGCTACGAAATCTTTAAACGAAAATTCATTTGCGGAGCTTGCGCTTTTTTGAACAAAACCGGTTTGTTTATCCAATTTTGCATCTAAAAGCATATACACAATAAAAGCCAGAAGCCCGCTAAGCACTAAAACGGCAGCAAACCAAATAGCTGTGGTTAAATGAACCCCATCATCAGCAAGCACGGGAGAGATTCTTAATGCAGCAAAGGTTCCTAATCGGCCAAAACCAACTTTTAGTCCAAAAGCTAATGCAAGATCCTTTCCCTTAAACCATTTAACTAAGATTTTACTAACGACAACTATACTTGTTTCAGCACCAAGGCCAAAGAAAAATCTCCCTAAAAGCATCATTTTTAATTCGGGCGAATAGGAGCTAAGAAAACTTGTCATAAAACTATGACCAAATCCTCCAGCACTATAATAATCAGAAGCTCCATAAGCGGTAAGCAAAGCACCAAAGGCCATAAAGAAAACAAAACCAAATCCTGTTCGGCGAATGCCAAATTTATCCAATATCATACCTCCAAAAACAGCCATCAATAAAAAGGTATTGGGAATAGAATAAAATGATACAAATAACCCGTAGTCGGTATTTGTAAAATTAAATTCAGCTTTCAACAAATCTTTTAAAGTAGAGAAAGCATCGTAAAAATAATAGTTAACTGATAATACAAAACCTACGAGAATTAATACTCCCCACCTCATTAAGGCAGATTCGTTCATTGCTTTCTTGAAAGTCTCCATTCAGCTTTTTTTTGGCTAAAATAGGGTTTTCTTGAAACGGACAGGCATAAAAAAACCGATAACTAATCTAGCTATCGGTTTTGTCTAATACTGATTGGTATTACTTGTTTTTCATTTTGGCACTCATCATAAAATAATAAGTTAAAAAACCAATGGCAACTGAAACAAAGAAAATCCCAAAAGGCATAGTACTGTTATAATCAGAGAACATTGGTTTTGTTGCTCCAACTATCTCGATAACAATTAAACCTATACCACCAAAAAAGGTAACCAAGCCCCATTTTAATGCAGGAAATTGATCGTAGTTTACTTTCCGTTCTTTTTCAACTACTTCATTTGATTGTTCCAGAATTTCAGCCTTATCAAAATGCCCCGATTTAATTATTCTTGACTTTAAGAAATGTGCCGACAAAACTTTTACGAATGTGATGATAGCAAAGAAAACTACCGCTACTGTCATTACTTCTGCTAATTGCATAATTTTATATTTTTAATGATTTATTTGCTTAGTAGACTATAGTATTTTTTGAAATGTTGCAAAAAAACAACTTTATTTGCAACAATTCTTTTTTTATCTTGTCTAATGGAGCATAAAAGATGGAAGAAAATCAGCTGATTGATCAAATCATCGGAGGGAATACAAACGCGTTTCGATTTCTTGTTAAGAAATACGAGCGATTGGTATTTCATATTGCAGGCCGGATGATTGATCAACAGGCAGATATAGAGGATGTTTGTCAGGATGTTTTTATTAAGGTATATAAAAAGCTTCCTGAGTTTAGACGGGAATCAAAATTATCAACCTGGATTGGGACAATAGCATATCGTGTTGCCATTGATTTTATAAGAAAAAGAGGAATTCCTCTTCAGGATTTAGAAAGCTTAAATACTTATAATTCAAGTAGTTTGATTGACAAGAAAGATCCTGAAGAAATTAAAACGCAAGCAGAGAGGATTGAAATAGTTAAAACATTGATAGCTGATTTACCTGCAATATATAAGACTGTTTTATCTCTTTATCATATTGACGAATTAAGTTATAAAGAGATAGAAGAAATAACACAAATGCCTGAAGGAACGTTAAAAAGTTATTTACATCGAGCACGTCAATTATTAAAAACTCAATTATTAAAGCACAGGGTTTTAGTGGAGGAATGGATATGAAAAAGATAAATAAGGAATTTGGAATGCATAATTTTGAATTGGATGATCATGCAATTGATGCGATGATACAAGAAGCCATGACGGATGATCTTTTGGTAATTCCAGAAGATTTTGCCGATAAAATGGAAATAAAAGCAAAGCAAATTAATCTATATCGCTTTTGGAAAAATGAATTTCTTAAGCATGCCGCTCTTTTTGGTGGAGCTATACTTATGCCTCTTATTGCCTTAGGAATATTCTATTATTATGAGCCTAAAAGCTTGAATGGAATTGTGAGCTTTCTAGATCAATTCAAATGGATTTTATTAGCTGGAATTATTATGTTTTTTGCAATACAGTTAGCCGATTCCTGGGTTGGAAAGAAATTAAGACTTAATTCCTAAGCTGATAAATTATCTCCTCAGATTCTTCATGTAGTAAATGAATTATTATTCCAATATTTTGGCAGCAAAATCACGACCATAGGCACGGCATTTTTCCAATTCTACATCGTTCGGAGTAAATTTGAAAAACATTCCTACTGTAAAAAAATCGAGTTTTAAATTTCGTAAATTATTCTCTATCAATTTGCTGCCTTCGCCACTCCAGCCGTAAGACCCAAAAGCTCCGGCCAATTTTCCTTTGTCGCGCAATGGATTAATGATGGCAAAAAGCTTGTAAATGGGCAGTAAAATATTTTGGTTGATGGTGGGAGAACCGACAATGATTCCGCTTGCTTTTTCCATTTGCATATCCAGTTCACCAATGGGTGTTTTTTCCACATCCATTAAAATGGTATCCACTTCACCCGATTGGCGAATACCTTCTGCAATTGTTTCTGCAATTAATCCTGTTTTGTGATAGGCCGATACATAGGGAATAAACACGTATTTTCGCAAAGGACGAGCCAAAAACTCTTTAGAATAATCCTCTGAAAGCTGAACATATTTTCTCCAGTTTGTACGCAAAAGTGGTCCATGTCCTGGTAAAATGGCTTTTATCTGCAAAGGCTTAATTTTTTCGATTGCCTTGAGCATAAATTTACTAAAGGGTTTTAAAATTACGTCGAAATAATATTTAAATGCATCGTCGAAATTTTCAACTTGATCGTCCCACATGCGTTCATCAGCATAATGAGATCCAAAAGAATCGCAGGTGAAAAGCAGGCGATCTTCTTCTAGATAAGTATAAATACTATCGGGCCAGTGTAAATTTGGAGCACCAATAAATCGGAGTGTTTTATTGCCTAAATCTAATGTTTGACCATCTTTTACAATTTGATGAGGAAAATCAATTCCCATTAAATCGTTTAAATATCGAATAGCATTGCTTGAGCCAAGAACGATAGCCTTTGGTGCAATATTGAGCAGATTGCGTAAATTTCCTGAATGATCGGGTTCTGTATGGTTTACAATAATATATTCAATTTCAGCAGGATCGACAACGCTTTTAATCTTTTCGAGATATGTATTCCAAAAACGTTCTTTACTTGTATCAATAATGGTTTTTTTCTCTGCATTGATAAAATACGAATTGTAAGTTGTTCCATGCTCGGTTTCCATCACTACATCAAAAGTAACAATGTCCTTATCTAAAACACCTATCCAGTGTACATCTGGTGCTATCT
Organism: uncultured Draconibacterium sp.; assembly: GCA_964412145.1. Taxonomy (GTDB): domain Bacteria; phylum Bacteroidota; class Bacteroidia; order Bacteroidales; family UBA12170; genus UBA12170. The sequence goes on along the minus strand of CAYPOW010000117.1, from coordinate 3,173 downwards.
CAATATTTTTCTGTTCAGCCATTTTCATTCAGTTTTGATTATAAGTGTCAATTTAAAAATCTAAAACAATCTGTCCATCGTCACTAGTGTCTATATCCCCTTTATCTTCTGGTGGTTTATTTTCAATTTCTTTAGGTTTTTCCTCAATAATGATATGTTCTTCATCAATATCAATTTCCAGTTCAATTGATTTACTCTCCTCTTTTACAGTTTCCTCCTCTTCTTCAATTAAAATATCCTTTTCAAAAGTATCGGGTTCCACTTCTTGTTCAATGGCCGGATAGATTGAATCAATGGGTTCAAGCCAGGTAGAACTAACGAGTTTGTCGCTTGTTAAGCGCTTGCCTTTGGCTTTAAAACTTTTTACACCGATAAACTCATCTACATCTATGTTCAGAGTCTGATTTCCTTTAGCCGATTTAATAATTACTTTAATTAAAGGTTTGTAATCGAGACTAAAATCGAGCAATTTTGCTTTGGCCGAATCGCCAATAAAGTTAATTTTTTTATCAACTATTTCGGGGATAAATCGTTTTAAATAAGGTGTTTTCGTGTTGGCATCGATATACAGGGCACTTACAATTTTATGTGCGTCGAATTTTTCAATCAGAAGTAAGTCTTCTTCAAAATGATTGGTCAGATCGAAATTATAAATCTTATAATCGCCTGAAGCCAGCAGTGTAAAAATCTTTTCTTCTTTTGAAAAAGCACCCAGATATTTGCCTCTTTCATCTGTGTTTAAGCGTTTTACGCTTTCATCGAACCAGATATCCATAGCTCCTAAAGTAGAAACGCCTTCTTCTTTTTTAACAATTTTGGCTATTGGTTTCTTCGTAAGGATATTTCCTTTTGCTCCACGGCCTTTAATAGCAAGTTCTCTAAAATCGAAATCGAAAATGGGTATTTTCAATCGGGGGTTTGGTCGCAAAGTAATTTTTAATAATTCAGCTTCTCCGTTGGGGTTAGCTGAAAAATAAAGAATTTTCGCTCCTTTATCCTGACTCGCAAATTTATATTCTTTATCGCGTGTAACGCCGGTAACAGAAAATCTTTTAACGTAACTGGTTCCTTTTAAGCCATCGCGATATACTACATTGTAAACTGTTCGATCGTCACCTTTTTTAAAGACATCGATATGAAGAATGTTCTTTCCAACAAATACTTTTCCATTCACTTTTGTAACCAAGAATTTTCCGTCTTCACGAAAAACGATAATGTCATCAATATCGGAACACATGCCGACATATTCGTCTTTCTTGAGCGAAATACCAACAAAACCATCGGCTCTGTTAACGTAAAGTTTTTGACTTGCTACAGCAACAGTTGCAGCATCAATGTTTTCGAAACTACGAATCTCCGTTTTGCGACCACGTCCCTTACCAAAGCGTTGCTTTAAATCTTTAAAATAATCGATAGCAAATTCAATCAGGTGGTTTAGATGGAAATCAACTTGTTTAAGTTCCTTATTTAAACTTACAATCTGCTCATCTGCTTTAAAGGAATTGTATTTTGAAATTCGTTTGATTTTAATTTCGGTTAAACGAGTGATATCATCTCGTGTAACTTCCCTGATAAAATCTTTTGTAAAAGGTTTTAATCCCAGATCAATTGCTTCGATAACTTCTTCAAAGGATTCGCAAACTTCAATATCACGATAAATACGATTTTCGATAAATATTTTTTCGAGGGATAAATTATGCAATTGCTCAAGAAGTTCGCTTTTTTTAATGAGCAGTTCCTTTTTAAGCAGATCTACGGTTAACTGGGTAGACCTTCGCAGTATTTCATTAACGCCTAAGAATGCAGGTTTATCTTCATCAATAACGCAGGAATTGGGAGAAATAGGTACTTCGCAATCGGTAAATGCATACAAGGCATCAATAGTTTGATCGGGAGAAACGCCGGTAGCAAGATGGAGAATTATTTCTACTTCACTGGCTGTATTATCATCAATTCTTTTTATTTTGATTTTGCCTTTATCATTGGCGCTAATTATAGAATCGATAACTGTATTTGTGTTTTTAGAGAAAGGAATTTCTGTAATTACTAAGGTCTTATTATCGAGTTGGTTAATCCTGGCTCTAATCCGTATTTTCCCACCTCTTAATCCTTGATTGTATTTGCTAATATCAACATAGCCTCCTGTTTGAAAATCGGGATAAAGTTCAAAAGGTTTATCTTGTAATACACGGATAGATGCATCTATCAGTTCGGTAAAATTATGCGGCAGAATTTTTGAGGCCAGGCCAACAGCAATTCCTTCAACACCTTGTTGCAATAAAAGCGGAAATTTAACCGGTAAATCTACCGGTTCTTTATTTCTTCCATCGTAGGAAAGTTTCCATTCAGTAGTTTTAGAATTAAAAACCGTATGCAATGCGAATTTGGAAAGACGGGCTTCAATATAACGAGGTGCAGCCGCGCGGTCTCCTGTGTGGATATTTCCCCAGTTTCCCTGCATATCGATTAATAAATCTTTTTGACCAATATTTACCAAAGCATCTCCAATTGAAGCATCTCCGTGTGGATGAAATTTCATAGTGTTTCCAATAATATTGGCCACTTTGTTATATCTTCCGTCGTCTAACTCTTTCATAGAGTGTAAAATACGACGATGAACAGGTTTTAACCCATCATTAACACTAGGAACAGCTCGCTCTAGAATAACATAGGATGCGTAATCTAAAAACCAATCTTTATACATGCCGGAAATGTGCATGGCCGATTGCATTTTTCCTTCTGATTGTTCATCCTGAGGAAGATTTTTAGCATCTTCGTTCTCATTCAAATCTCCTAATATGTCTAAATTTTCATCCATTCAAAAAATTGTATTCTAATTCTGGTACAAACAGTTTGCAAAAATACAATATCCAAAAGAAATAACTTCTGGAATTGAGCTTAAATATTTTTGAACACTTTTTTAATAAAACCTCACCTTCTCTTTATTTTTAAAGTGAAGATTCAAAATATATTTTAGGCAAATTTACATGGAATCGACCAGTAGTCAAGCAATGCACCTAAAAAGATTTAAACAAAAAACCCTCAAGAAGAGGGTTTTTTAAAATATATATATTAGGTTATTTTTATTTCTGGATAACAATACTCTGTCCAAACCATTTATTGTCTTTTTTCATTTGAAGCACATAAATTCCATTGTTCAGGAACTCGAGATC
>CAYPOW010000116.1:5769-10005 GCA_964412145.1 uncultured Draconibacterium sp. | reverse complement strand
GTATCGCCCATTGAAAGAATAAGCTGTGGATAATCATTTAAAAAGTGATGCTTCAACTCTAGTAATTTTTTCCTGGATATGTCGAAAAGGGATATGATTTCCAAAGGTGAATTTTGTGTATACGTATTACCTGTATGACTTAAAAATCCCGCAAAGGAAAACTGCGGAATACGCTCAATCTCCTGAATAATATTCTCAATTTCTTTGAGCTTTTGAATCAAAATTCCCGACCGAAAATAACCGGTATCAATCTCGACAAATAAATCAATTCTTGCAGAAATTTTGTCGGCTAATATCCTCACTTTTTCAACGGAATCGACCAAGATACTTAATTGAATTTGTTGAGCCAAATGGTTCATCTCAATAGCTTCCAGCACATTTGCAGGGAATGCTATTGTAATGTCGTCCCAGCCATCTTCTGCAAAATAGTGTGCCATTCCAACGGAAGAAACTGTGCATTTAATAATGCCTTCGGCACGAAACATATCCGCAATAAAATGAGACTGATGCGTTTTAAAATGCGGCCGAAACAGAATATTATTCTGCTTAAATTTATCAGCCATACGTTTAATGTTTCGCTCAACTTTACTTAAATCAACAACTAAAGTAGGGGTTTTTATACTAATCATGCTCAGGTTTTATTCAATCAAAAGTACAGATAAATCCAATTTAAAACTGCAAATAAATTCAAAACTTATGGTCATTATGAAAAGTTAAAGAAAAGTCACTTTCCTGAATTAACACAAAATTAAGATTGTCATAATTGAATTTTTTAGTTGCCAATTTTTTAAGACCTTTGCAGCAATATATCAAAATATGGAAAACAGGAAAAACGTAGTTTTAGGTGCCATTTTAATTAGTTTATCTGCCATTTTATGGGGATTTGATGGTGTAGTTTTAACACCAAGATTAAACAATTTAAATATCAGTTTTGTTGTTTTTGTCTTGCACCTCTTCCCTTTTCTTTTGATGAATCTTTTCTTGTTTAAGCGTTATAAACTCCTCAAAATACTAAGTAGAAATGAAACCATCGCCCTATTTGGCGTCGCCTTTTTTGGTGGTGCAATAGGTACTATTTCTATTGTAAAAGCATTGTTTCTAGTTAATTTTCAAGCACTTAGCATAGTCATCCTCTTGCAAAAGCTGCAACCTATTTTCGCCATTCTTTTAGCTGCCACATTTTTAAAGGAGCGTTTGGGTAAGAATTTCATGCAGTGGTCTGTTTTAGCCATTGCAGCAGGTTATTTCCTTACGTTTGGATTTTCATTTCCCAAATTGCACGAAGACCAAAATACAATGATGGCTGCTTTGTTTAGTATTTTGGCTGCTTTCTCTTTTGGAAGTTCAACAGTTTTTAGTAAACGTCTTTTGCGGAAACTCGACTTTATTTCAGCTACCTTCTTTCGATATGGACTCACCACCTTAATTCTATTGCCTATTATGCTTGCCAATCGTGGTCTTTTCGAATTTGAAAATGTTACATCAATGAATTGGATCATTTTTGGCATTATATCGCTAACAACAGGTTCGGGAGCAATATTTTTATATTACTTCGGATTAAAACATGTAAGAGCAATAATATCAACCATTTCCGAATTATTCTTTCCACTTTCCGCCGTGCTTTTCGATTATATTTTTAATAAACATGTGCTCAGTCCAATTCAGTGGGTAAGTGCAGGCATAATGATTTTCGCTATTGTCCGTTTAAATATGGACAATAAAAAAGCCAAAGTTTAATCGTACTTTATTTGAAAACTAATTTGCGTGTGACTGCTGTATTTTTCGTCGGGATTAATAAAAATTGATGGGAAATTCGAATGATTTGGAGCATCAGGAAAAGCCTGTGTTTCAAGACAAAATCCAGCATGTTTCTCAAGCTTTACACCTTTTTTTCCTGGAAGACTTCCATCAAAATGATTAGAAGTATAAAACTGTACAGTGTGCTGATCAGTAACAATATCTAAAATGCGACCACTGTTTGGTTCAATAACACGAGAGGTAACAAGAAATCTGCCCAATTCTTTATTGATAACAAAAGTATGATCAAAGCCAATGTCTGTTTTATCAATATCAGCGCCAATATTTTTTCCACGAGAGAAATTAATGGGGCTGCCAATCACAAAATTTAATTTCCCGGTAGGGATTAGCTGCTTATCTGTATCTAAATATTTTAATGCATTTATCATGGCATAATGGTTCAAAACATTTGGACTCATCCCTCCTGATAAATTATAATAAATATGCGAAGTAAGGTTAATAGGCGTACGTTTATCCGTTTCAGCTTTAAAATAAATCATGAGTTGATTCTTATTGTTTAAAATATAAGTGACTGTAAAATCAACATTTCCAGGATAACCATTCTCTCCATCTGGAGATCGATAAGTAAAATCAACACCTACAGAATCTTTCTTTGTAAAAGGCTTTGCCTTCCAAACTACTTTATTCAAACTCTTGTTTCCACCATGCAAATGATTCGGGCCATCATTTTGCTCAAGTTTATACATAAATGGACCATCAAAAAACTGAGCATTCCCAATTCGATTTGCTACGCGTCCAACAACAGCACCCAAATAATGCGAATCATTTTCGTATTCAAATAAAGTATCATAGCCTAAGGCAATATCAGCAGATTGACCATTTTTATCAAGGGTTTTAATCGATTGGATAATACAGCCATAATCCAAGGCGACTATTCGGGTGTTAAAATTATTCTCCAAAATATATTTAAATACTTTTTCTCCGTTTATGGTAGTACCGTAATATTCCTCAGTTATATTCATTCGCAATTTTTGTCAAAGATATTTAACTATTTTTAAGTCATAAGAACAATTGATCAAATTTTTTCATCAAAACGTAAATCTAACGGTCTTGCCATTGCCGTCTTTTTTTTATATCTTTGCGCCCCCTATCCAAAAAAACTAATTTTATGATTGAAACCCAAGACTATAAAGTATTTTCACTGCATAACTTCGATCAAATTCCGCAATTAAAAAAATATTTAAGCGCTGAACAGATAAGAGCAATTGAAGTTGTAGGAACCGTTCTTCCTTTTAAAGTAAACAACTATGTTATTGATGAACTGATAAATTGGGAAGATATCCCTAACGATCCAATGTTCATCCTTACTTTTCCACAAAAGGATATGCTGGAAGAAAAACATTATAATCTTGTTGATAATGCATTGAAAAACAATATTTTACAATCGGAATTAAAAACCATTATTAAATCCATACGTGCAGAATTAAATCCCAACCCTGCCGGGCAATTGGATCACAATGTTCCTGTTATGGATGGGCAACGCTTGGAAGGTGTTCAACATAAATACGATCAAACACTGTTGTTTTTCCCTAGTCACGGGCAAACCTGTCATGCTTATTGTACTTTCTGCTTTCGTTGGCCTCAATTTATTGGAGATAAAAATCTGAAATTTGCTCAAAATGAAACTACTCAAGTAATTGAATACATAAAGCGTCATCCACAAATTACTGATATTTTATTTACGGGAGGCGATCCTATGACTATGAGTGCCAGTCGATTAAAAGCATATATCGAGCCATTTTTAAGTCCGGAACTAGATCATATTCAAACCATTAGAATCGGCACTAAGTCTTTATCCTATTGGCCTTATAGGTTTATTAACGATAAAGATACTGAAGAATTGATGGATTTGTTTAAGCAAATAACTAAAGCTGGAAAACATTTAAGTTTTATGGCTCATTTGAACCATCCGGACGAATTAAAAACTGAAGCAGTTCAAGTGGCCATTAAAAATATTAAGGAACTGGGCGCCGAAATCAGAACTCAATCGCCCATTATGCGTCACATCAATGATAAAGCATGTGTATGGAGAGATATGTGGAAATTGCAAGTCAATCTTGGCTTAATTCCATATTATATGTTTATTGCTCGAGATACCGGAGCTCAACATTATTTTTCAGTTCCCCTTGTAAAAGCCTGGCAAATATTCAATGATGCTTACCGACAAGTAAGCGGTATTGCCAGAACTGTCAGAGGGCCTAGCATGTCAGCACATCCAGGCAAAATAGAAATTGTTGGTCCAGCTACCATACATGGCGAAGAAGTACTTACTCTTAATTTTATTCAAGGCAGAAATTCTGATTGGGTTAGAAGACCATTCTTTGCCGAAATGGATACAGAGGCTATTTGGCTGGATGATTTGAAACCTGCTTTCGGCAAAAAGAGATTCTTTTTTGAAACAGAGTTAATCGATGACGT
>CAYPOW010000116.1:4545-5669 GCA_964412145.1 uncultured Draconibacterium sp. | reverse complement strand
ATTTAAATCGCTTAAGTATCACCTTTTGGCACAATTTCTGATAAATAGAGGCGAAATTGAAATTGATTAAAAAAAATAAATAAAATGACATTACCAACAAATTTAAAACACTTTGCAACTGCGCAAGAGTTAACCGAAGTAATTAACTCTACTGAAAACGTAATGGTTTGTGCCGGACGTATGGGACCTATGTGCCTTCCTGTTTACGATGCAATGAAAACATTGGAAGAATCAGGAGATTATAATCACGTTGATTTCCGCGATATGCTTTTCGATAGCCCTGAGACTGGAATTATAAGAAATTTACCTGAATGCCGTTCATTTATGGGACTCCCCTTTGTGGTCTATTATAAAAACGGTGAAGTTGCTAAAGCCACTACAAGTATTCAAAACATGGATATGGTTAAATCAATTCTGGATACCGAATTTGCAATATAATTTATAAAAACAAATAAAGGCATCTTAGTTTATACAAAATCAAGATGCTTTTACTTTTATTAGAATAAAATGGAAAACACAAACTACGATATCATAGTTTTAGGTGGCGGTCCTGCAGGATTAACAACTGGAATGTATTCGGCTCGTTCAAAAGCAAAAGTCCTAATAATTGATAATAGTATCATTGGAGGCCAAACCATTCTTACTCACGAAATTGCCAATTATCCCGGCATTGAAAGTACAAGTGGATATATGCTTGCAAATACCATGAAAAAGCAAGCCGAAAATTTTGGTTGTACTATTAAAGCCAACGTCAAAGTTGAGGAGCTAAATTTAGACACGAAACAAAAGAGCATTCGTTTAGCCAATGGTGAAGTTTATACTTCAAAAGCCATTGTTTTGGCAACAGGAGGCAGATCAAGAATGCTGGGCGTAAAAGGCGAAAAGCAATTTAAGGGAATGGGGATCTCGTATTGTGCTACCTGCGATGGAGACTTTTTTACCGGCAAAGAAATTATCGTAGTTGGCGGTGGAAACTCAGCTTTGGAAGAGGCTGTTTCATTAACAAAATACGCAAGCAAAGTAACCATTGTTCACCAATTCGATCATTTTCAAGCTTTTCATCACGCCATTGATGAAGCAAAAGAAAATGAAAAAATCGATTTTATCATGGAATCGAAAATTAC
>CAYPOW010000116.1:0-4445 GCA_964412145.1 uncultured Draconibacterium sp. | reverse complement strand
TTGGCAAAAAGATACCGACAAATAACAACAGCTGTTTCAGATGGAACAATAGCAGCATTAAATGCAATGGAGTATATCCACAAAAATTAGTTGATTATTAGTGATAATGATGAATAAGCCGGTTGAAATTTTCAGTCGGCTTTTTTATTACAATATTAACGAGTAATACCCTTGTCAATTTGAAAACATTCGTACATTTGCCGCAGTTTAAAGTTCTTCAGGGCAGGGTGTAATTCCCGACCGGCGGTGACAGTCCGCGACTTCCGAAATATCGGAACTGATTTGGTGAAATTCCAATACCGACAGTAAAGTCTGGATGGAAGAAGAACAAGCGTTAATGCATATTAATGGTATATTGCCATTGTATGATTATGCTTAATAAAGCCCTGAAGTAATAAAACTTTAGGGCTTTTTTTATGAACGAAAATTCAAGTCAGCAGTTAATATTTGATCGCAAAATGATGCGAAACAGCATTCGTTTGGCGAAAAAAGGCTTTGGCTTTGTTGCTCCTAATCCATTAGTTGGCGCTACAATTGTAAAAAATGGAAAAATTATTAGCGAAGGCTGGCATCAAAAATTTGGAGAAGCGCATGCCGAAGTGAACGCTATAAATGCTTCAAATGAATCGCTTGAAGGAGCTACCATTTATGTTAATTTAGAGCCTTGTTCACATCAGGGGAAAACTCCTGCCTGTTCATTAGCACTCATACAAAATGGTTTTAAGCGCGTTGTCATTGCCCGTCTCGATCCAAATCCTCTTGTGTCAGGAAAGGGTGTAGAAATGCTGCAACAGGCCGGAATTGAAATTTCATTAGGAATTTTAGAAGAAGAAGCTCTCAAACTAAATGAGCGTTTTTTTAAATTTATCGAGCACAAAAAACCTTTTATCGCGCTAAAAATGGCGAGTAGTTTAGATGGAAAAATTGCCACTTTTAGTGGTGATTCTAAATGGATTAGCAATGAGAAATCGCGTGCTTCTGGACATCAATTACGCTTGATATATTCTGCAATACTCGTAGGAATTAATACGGTTTTGGCTGACGATCCAATTTTAAATATTCGCCTGAAGAATAAGAAGATAAAAAATCCTTTGCGGATAGTTCTGGACTCCAAATTACAAATACCCATAGAGTCGAAAATTACAGATACAAAGCTAGCTCCCACTTGGATTGCAACGACTAAAAAAGCCTCCTTAGAAAAAATAAAACAGCTTGAAAGAAAAGGTGTTAGAGTACTTCTTTGTCCTGAAAAGGAAAATAAGATAGATCTACAATTCCTTGTCGAACAATTGGGAAAAGAAAATATCGACAGTATTTTGGTTGAAGGTGGAGGGACCGTAAATTTCGGCTTTGCCAAAGAAAAATTAGTCGATAAAGTGTATGCATTTATTGCCCCAAAACTTATAGGCGGCGAGAATGCCAAAACAGGAATGGAAGGCGAAGGTTTTGCAGAACTAAGCGAGACAATCGAATTAAAAAAACTTCGCTATAAAAAATTTGATAACGATTTATTAATAGAAGCATATACCTGATGTTTACCGGATTAGTTGAAGAAATAGGAAAAATAAGCAAGATTACGAAAGGCAGCAATTCGTATCAATTTGGCATTCAGACTAAAAAGGTTTTGAATGATCTAAAATTAGGCGATTCTGTTGCTACCAATGGCGCTTGTCTGACTGTGGTTGAAATCTCAAACACAAGCTTTACAGTTGATATTATGGCAGAAACCGTCAAAAGAACCAATTTTAGTCAAATGAGAATTGGCGATAAAGTTAATCTGGAACGCGCTATGCGTCTGTCCGATCGACTGGGTGGTCATCTTGTTTCTGGTCATATCGATGGAATCGGAAAGATTAGTCATATCCAAAAAGAAGACATTGCCCACATTATCAACATTGAAGCACCTAATGAAGTACTTAGTCAAATGCTCAACAAAGGGTCTATTGCCATCGATGGTGTTTCGCTTACAATAATCAATGTAAGCGATAAAGATTTTCAAGTAAGTATTATTCCACATACAGCACACGAAACAACTCTTTTAATTAAAAAAGCAGGCGATTTTGTCAATCTCGAAACAGACCTGATTGGTAAATATGTTTTAAACTTTTTAAGAACTGACAAAAACAAAAATGTAACACAGGCTAAAGCTTCCAAAGTGAGTATGGACTTTTTGGCAGAAAACGGATTTATATAATGAAAAAACATTTTAACACAATTGAAGAAGCATTAGCCGATATTAAAGCTGGTAAAATGCTCATAGTGGTGGACGACGAAAACAGAGAAAATGAAGGCGATTTAATTATGGCGGCAGAATTCGCCAGTCCTGAAGCAGTCAATTTTATGGCTACGTTTGGCCGGGGATTGATATGCACGCCTATGACTGCCGATCGTTTAAATACATTGAATATTTATCCAATGGTCCAAAATAATACCGATCCACACAATACAGCTTTTACCGTATCTATTGATGCCAAATCTACCAAAACAGGCATTTCTGCTTTTGAACGATCAAAAACAGTTCAACTCCTACTCCACCCTTCTTCAAACAGTAGCGACTTTAATCGTCCGGGACATGTTTTCCCCTTGGTTGCAAAAGAGAACGGCGTTTTAGAACGCGCTGGTCATACTGAAGCCGCAGTAGATTTAGCGCGAATAGCAGGCTCCTATCCAGCAGGTGTCATCTGTGAAATTATGAATGAAGACGGAAGTATGGCAAGACTTCCAGAGCTTATTAAATTCAAAGAAAAACATGGCTTAAAACTCATCAGTATTGCTTCCCTAATTGAGTACAGGAGAAAAACGGAGAGTATGGCGCATTTTGTTACACAGGTTGAAATGCCCACCAAACATGGCGATTTTAAAGCTTTTGGCTTTACGCATAAAATGACAGGGAAAGAACATATTGCCTTGGTAATGGGAGATATCACAACCGATCAAGATGTCTTAACCAGAATGCATTCTGAATGCATGACTGGAGACGTATTTGGTTCATTACGATGCGATTGCGGCGAGCAGCTAAACGAAGCTTTGAGACGCATAGCTAAAGAAGGTAGAGGAGTTTTTATCTATTTGAGACAAGAAGGAAGAGGCATAGGGCTGATGAATAAGTTAAAAGCCTATAAATTGCAGGATGCAGGAATGGATACTGTTGAAGCCAATGAAGCTTTGGGTTTTGCTCCTGATTTACGCAATTACAATATCAGTGGTGAAATTCTATCTTATTTAGGAGTAAAAAAAGTGAAACTGATGACAAACAATCCAGATAAGATAAATGCACTCACTAATTATGGCATTGAAGTAGTGGAACGTGTTCATATTGAAATGAATCACAACGAAAAAAATCATTTCTATATGGAAACGAAAGCCCTAAAAATGGGTCATATTTTAGAAGGAATTACAATTGACAAACAAAAAATATAAATATCAGATATGAAATAGCCATGATTTTGGAAATGCTAAACGAAAATGAAAATAATTTTCGATCATGGCGTATTCCATCTGGCCTTTAAAAAACAAATTATAAACAGATGAAAAAACTAGAAGGAAAACTCGATGCCGGCAATCATAAATTTGGAATTATTGTTGGCCGTTTTAATGAATTTATTGGAAGTAAACTTTTAGATGGAGCATTGGATGCTTTAAAAAGACATGGCGCTTCGGAAGAAAATATCGAAATAGCATGGACGCCAGGTGCTTTTGAAATTCCCCTTATCGCCAAAAAAATGGCCAAAACTAATAAATACGATGCGATCATATGCTTAGGCGCCGTTATTCGTGGAGCTACTCCGCATTTCGATTATGTTTCTGCAGAAGTGTCAAAAGGCATAGCACATGTGATGCTGGAAACTGAATTGCCTGTTATTTTTGGTATTCTAACTACCGATAGCATTGAGCAGGCGATAGAGCGTGCAGGCACTAAATCAGGTAATAAAGGATTTGATGTTGCCGTTACTGCCATAGAAATGGTAAACCTGATGAAAACTATTGTAGAATAATCCATTTTTAGGCGTTTCGGTAAAACAAAAATATTCTATCTTTGGACACACTAAAAATATATTAATACAGAAAACATGGCACTAGAATTAACCGATGCAAATTTTGATGAAATCGTTTTAAAATCCGACAAACCCGTTATAGTAGATTTTTGGGCTGTTTGGTGTGGACCTTGCCGAATGGTAGGTCCAATAGTACAAGAAATTGGAGAAGATTATACCGGACAAGCAGTTGTTGGAAAACTAGATGTTGACAATAACCCTGAAATAGCTCAACGTTTTAGTATTCGTAATATCCCAACTATTTTATATTTTAAAAATGGAGAAGTGGTTGATAAACAAGTAGGTTCTGTTCCAAAACAAGTACTTGTTGGAAAACTGGAACCGCTATTGTAAAACATTTATTTACAAATAGATAACCGATAATAGACTTGTTTTATTATCGGTTTTTTT
>CAYPOW010000115.1:0-10013 GCA_964412145.1 uncultured Draconibacterium sp. | reverse complement strand
TGTGCCATTGCTGTTTCACAAAGATTCACAAAGAAAAATTGAGTTTCACAGAGATAGAAAAATAGACTGAAATATGGCCAATTTCGAAAAATATTTGAAAAATTTTAGTGAACGTTATGCAAATCTTTTGGCAAAACAGGATTCAAATAATTTGCACGCACTTTTAAAAGAGTCTATCCCAGAATTTAATTCGGCCGAAAGTCGAATGGTTGCCTCCTTGCATCAGCAGAAAGCGAGAGCCTATGCTTTGTTTGCGGAGAATAAGGAGATGGATAGGCATTTTGAAGCAGCAGTTAATTTAATCGATAAATCTGAAGCCTGGAAGCTCTATCTCGATTGGGCCAATCTTTATTTGATGCATTTGCGAATGGCCTCTATGCAGGATGATAAAACACAACAAGTTTTTTCGAATGCGTTGCAAGTTATCCAAAGGGTTTCCTTAAGTTCTATAAGCAAGGATCGCTATGCAATATGGGCCGTTTCTTCTTTTCAGGGCTTTTGTGAGCTGGGAATTTCGACTGAGAAAAAAATTCCGAATTGTTTTAAATCCCTCGATTTTTCTCCTATTCCACTCTCACTCGTAAATAATCCTCAGAAAATTAAAGAGTTTTATGCGCATTTCTTTAAAACAATTGCTGTAGCTATTGAACTACGTGATTCCTCTTTTTTATTGAAGCTTCTGAAAATGATTTCTATCGATGATGCCACGTTAGAGGCTGATGGACCGTTGTTAAATAAAGTTCAGCAAACCTTAAACGACACCATGGATTTACGTCCTGAGTTTGCTGCTGAGTTCAATTTTATTTATAGTCTTGCTCCAATCTTAAAAACAAGATTCCCCAATTTAAATCTATTTATAGGTTATCTCGAAAAGCAAAATTTTGGAGGATTGCATTATTTTTTTAAAGCGATTAAATAGCTTATATTAGTTTGCTTCAGCTTAAATATACAAATTTAAATCCCTTGTTATAAAATTCACAATAAAGCTGATTGTGCATTGTTATTAAATTTTTAATGTAGTTTTGCATCAATATATTGAGATTGTATTGCGATTTTTAAAATCGATATTAAATGGGTTTAAAAGAAGAAAAAATAAATAAGCAAAAGGACAGTTTACTCGAAAAATTGGCTTCGACCGAAGAAGCCTTGCTTTCTTCCGAAAAGAACTTTAAGTTTTTATTCGATTACAGTAGCGATGAAATCTTTTTAGTTGACCTAAAAGGGAAATTTATAGTAGTTAATAAAAGGGCTTGTGAAAGCTTAGGGTACGATCACGACGAATTAGTAACTATGAAGTTTACCGATATTAAAACACCCAAATATCGAGGAATGGTTGCACCCAATATCCAGAAAATTATCGAACTTGGGAAATTCACTTACGAATCGGAGCACCTAACAAAAACAGGTGAATTGTTGCCCGTAGAGATGAAAAGTAGGGTCGTAAATTATAATGATGAGAAAGCAATTATTAGTGTTTCTAGAAACATTGCAAAACGAAAAGCGTCTGAACAAAGGATGCTTAGTATGATTATTGAAACAGAAGAAAAAGAGCGGAAGCGTTTTGCAGCCGATTTGCACGATGAACTTGGACCCATTTTATCCACATTAAAGTTATATACCGATTTATTAAAAAAAGACGAGTTTAAGAAAATCAGTAGAACTGAGGTGCTGAATAATGTAGATGAGCTTTCCGATTTAGCAATTCGAACTGCAAAAGAAATATCCGCAAGAATAACACCCACTATTTTACATGATTTCGGATTGGCAACTGCTATACAGGAATTTTGTAAATATATAAACGAAACTGGTATAATAAACATAAAACTCACTACCGATAAATACGCTGTTAAAACGAGAAGTTTGGTCGAGACTGTGCTCTACCAATCAGCCAAAGAGCTTATTAATAATACTATTAAGCATGCTTCGGCTGAAAATATTACCATTGAACTAAGAAGTACTAATAGCCAAATTGTTTTGTATTATCGCGACGATGGAATTGGTTTTGATGTAAACAAGCAATTAGAATTAAGCCTCGGTCTTGGTTTAAATAATATCGTAAATAAAGTTAGAACTATCAAAGGAAATTGCGATTTTCTGAGCAATACTGGCGACGGATTGATGGTTGTAATTACTGTAAAACTTGAAAAAAAGGAGGACTAATGGAAATCATAAGTGTAATTATAGCCGACGATCACATTATATTCCGTAAAGGTCTTGTGACAATTTTAAATGAGATTCAAACCATTAAAGTTGTTGCGGATGCAAGCAATGGAAATGAATTATTAGAAATTCTGAAAACTAAAGATGCTGATGTTGTTTTAATGGACATCAATATGCCGGGAATAGATGGTATTGAAGCCACTAGGAAATTAAGCTTAAAATATCCCCATATTAAAGTTATTGCGCTAACGATGCACGAAGAGATAGGATATTTTAATAAAATGATTGAAGCTGGAGCCAGAGGTTTTCTATTGAAGAAAACGAATAAGGATCAATTAGAAGAAGCAATAAATGCGGTTTTTGCTGGCGGAACTTATTTTGCAGAGGAGTTTATGATTTCGATGAATAAGCCAGCTGCAGCTTCTAATCATATAAATATCCACCTATCGGATCGAGAAAAAGAAATCCTCGACTTTATTTGTAAGGGTTTTTCAAATATCGAAATTGCTAAAGCTTTGGGCCTTAGTCAAAGAACTATTGATGGCCACAGAAGCCGTTTGTTTGAAAAAACTGGAGCTAAAAATGCTCCGCATCTTGTTCTTTTTGCAGTGAAAAATGGATTGGTAAGTCCTTGATTCCAGTTTTACTTTTAATTCCAAGTCCAAAATTGCTGAAAAGCGCAGAAAAATCCTTTCTGAATCAGTCAAACTATTAGGTAAAAATACCCTAAGAAAATTTATTTTCAATAATCGTTAAATAAATCACACTGTTAATATAATAACAATTAGATTGTTGTGACAACTATATAAATAAATATTTTTCTTGTAATAAATCATTGCCGTCTTAAAATACAGTAATACAGATAGATATGTCTTTTTTGCGTATTTTACCCCATATTGTGAAATGAATAACACTCTAAAACAGCTAAAATATCACATGCATATTTGTACCTAAGAAAAAGCTATAAACAAATAAAAACAAATCGATATGGAAACCGCAAAAAAAATTTTATTAGTAGACGACGACATTGATGTTGTAGCAGTAGTTGAAACCATTTTAAATAACGAAGGTTACATTGTTATTACCGCATGCAACCAAGAAGAAGGCTTAGAAAAGGCGAAAGCTGAAAAGCCAGATTTAGCGATTGTAGATGTAATGATGACCACCGAATATGAAGGCTTTGAATTGGCTGAAACATTCTTAAAAAGTGGAGAGTTCAAAGGAATGCCTGTGATGATGCAGACTTCAATTGAAATCTTTGAATCTACCGACGATGATGTAATGAAATTTGCTCGCTATTATCGCCAAAATATGGTAGGCAAGGAAATGGATGTTTTGCTTTTTCAAGATTATGAGACAAAAAAATCGGGTATTGATTACAAAGATGCTCAAGGCAAAAACCATTGGTTATATGTCGATGGCTTTATTCGTAAACCGGTTAGTGCAAACACTTTAATTTCAAGTATTCAAAGAGTCTTGAATAATTAGAATATAATTCGATATAGAGTATAAAAGCGTGACGAATCAGATAAATTATTAAGCTTTTTAAAATGAAAGAAGGAACTAAAGAGATACTAGAAAAATACGCAAATGCTGATCGCGATAGCCTTATCCCCATTCTGCAAGAAATTCAAGATGTTGAAGGATGGTTGTCTGAAGATTCTCTAACAGCTATTGGTCGGCACTTAAGTATGCCTGTAAGTAAAGTTTACGGTGTAGCCACATTCTATAACCAATTCCGATTTCAACCTCAGGGTCGTAATCACATTCAAGTATGCAGAGGAACTGCTTGCCACGTCTTAGGCTCAGCTACAGTTTTGAGCGAATTGAAAAAGAAACTGAAAATTAATGTGGATCAAACCACGAAAGATGGGGAATTTAGTTTAGAAATTGTTGCTTGTATTGGTACCTGCGGACTTGCGCCAGTTATTAAAATCAATGATGATTTTCATGCTGGTGTTACTTCTGAATCACTTGATGAAATTTTAGAATCGTATAAAGAAAAGGTTAATAATTAGATGGAAACTGTAATGACTAATCATAAGAATTTCTTAATTTCCGAGGTTTTAAGCCTCGCTCCAAATGAGTCTTATTCAAGCACTGTTGCAAATGAATTAAAAGTTTTACGTAACGAAAAACTTGAGAAACCAATTATTTTTGTGGGTGCTGGAACTTGTGGTCTCGGAGCAGGAGCTGATAAGACTTTACTGGCTATAAAAGAATATGTATCCATCAATAAGATTGATATCGATATTATCGAAACAGGCTGTATAGGTCTTTGTTCATCAGAACCGTTGATGGATATTCAAATACCAGGCAAAAACAGATTGTCTTTTGAGAAAGTAACTTCCGATCTTGTTATTCCTATTCTTTCCACGGTGCTTTGGCACAATATCATCCCCGAAAAAAATGTTTTGGGTCAGTTTACAACAGGCGAAAATGAGCCCTGGGATAACGTGAAAAATATTGCTGATCATCCTTTCTTTAAACCACAGACTAGAATCGTATTGCAAAACTGTGGAATTTGCAATCCTATTTCAATTGAGGAATACATTGCTGCAGGAGGTTATCGTAGTTATCTGAATCTGATGAAAACATCTTCTCCTATAAAAGTCTGCGATAAAGTAGAGCAAAGTGGACTTCGTGGAAGAGGAGGCGGAGGATTTCCTGCTGGTCGTAAATGGAAATTTGCTGCTGCCGAAAAAGCCGATCAGAAATACTTGATTTGCAATGCCGATGAGGGAGATCCAGGTGCATTTATGGATAGAGCCGTAATTGAAGGCGATCCACATCGTTTGATAGAAGGAATGGCTATAGCTGCTTATGCAATTGGCGCTACCAAATCTTATGTATATATCCGTGCAGAATATCCTTTAGCACTCAAGAGATTGAATATTGCCATTGAGCAAGCTATGGAATACGGAATCTTAGGGAAAGATATTTTTGGATCAGGAGTTGATTTCGAAATAAAAATAAAAATGGGTGCTGGGGCCTTTGTTTGTGGCGAAGAAACCGCATTGATTCACAGTATTGAAGGAAAGCGTGGAATGCCAAGACCACGTCCTCCTTTCCCAGCAAAAGAGGGTTTATTTGGAAAACCAACTATTATCAATAATGTGGAAACATTAAGTAATATTCCTACTATAATTGAGAAAGGTGAAGAATGGTATGCTGCAATAGGAACAGAGAAAAGTAAAGGAACTAAAGTTTTTGCTTTATCTGGAAAAGTAGCTTTAACTGGTTTAGTTGAAATCCCAATGGGTACTTCAGTTCGCGATGTTATTTTCAATATTGCAGGAGGTATAAAAGGAGGCAAAAAATTCAAAGCCGTTCAAATTGGGGGGCCTTCAGGAGGTTGTATTACTGAGCAAAATCTGGATATTCCTATCGATTATGATTCTTTATTAGAAGTTGGTGCAATGATGGGTTCAGGTGGTCTTGTTGTAATGGATGAAGACAATTGTATGGTCGACGTAGCTAAATTCTTTATGGATTTTATTCAGCGCGAAAGCTGTGGAAAATGCATCCCTTGTCGCGAAGGAACTCGTAGAATGTTAGAAATACTTGAAGACATTACGCATAAGCCATCCAACGGTAGTTCTCATCATGCTTTAAGACGATTTAAAGGGATTACTCAGATTGAAAAGCTTGCCAAAGTAATTCAGGAAACTTCGCTTTGCGGCCTAGGCCAAACAGCACCAAACCCTGTGTTAAGTACACTTAAATGGTTCCGACACGAATACGAAGAGCATATTTTCGAACGTATATGTCGTGCAGGGGCCTGCACTGATTTACGCACCTTCACTATTGATGTTGAAAAGTGTATCGGCTGTATGCTTTGTGTGAAGAAATGTCCAACTGGAGCTATAATTGGCGCTAAGAAAACACCACACTTTATTGTACAAGACAAATGTATTTCTTGTGGGAACTGCGAAGCAGTTTGTAAGTTTGATGCAATTAGAATTAACTAAGCTTGTGCTTAAAAAAAGAACAAAATGAGTATTACTTTAAATATAAATGGAAATAGGATAGAGGCGAAACAGGGAGAAACCGTTTTAAACGTACTTACCGAACAAGGTATCAAAGTGCCAACGCTCTGTCATCTTAAAAATATGCTCCCTACAGGAAGTTGTAGGATGTGTGTTGTTGAACATAAAAATAGCGACAAACTTATTACTTCTTGTTCTGCTGTTGTAGAAGATGGAATGGAAATTCTAACCCATTCTCCTCGTGTTACAGAAGCCAGAAAAGTTATTGTTGAACTTTTACTTTCTAACCATCCCGATGATTGTCTTTATTGCGTTAGAAATGGAAATTGCGAATTGCAAGGTTTGTCTCAAGAACTTTGCGTTACCGAAAGAAGAATCCAAGGAAGAAGAAACAAACTTCCTATCGATACTTCAAGTGTAAGTATTCTTCGCGATCCTGAAAAATGTATTCTTTGTGGGCGATGCGTTCGAGTTTGCGAAGAGGTAATGGGTGTTGCTTGTATCGATATTAGCAAAAGAGGTAGTCAGTCGATAGTCTCTACCGCCTTTGATAAAGGTTTAAATACATCTAGCTGCGTAAACTGCGGACAGTGTATTATGGTTTGCCCAACAGGTGCTTTAACCGAGCAAAATCACTTTGCTGAAATTAAAGAAGCTTTGAGTGATCCGAATAAAAAAGTAGCTGTTCAGTATGCTCCCGCGATATCAGTATCTATTGCAGAAGAGTTTGGAATGGAACCGGGCAAAGATATTGCAGGAATTATGAATGCAGCACTACGTAAAATTGGTTTCGATTTTGTATTCGATACTTCTTTTGCTGCCGATCTTACCATTATGGAAGAATCGAATGAGCTGATAAAGAGAATCACTGAAAATAAAAACTTGCCTTTAATTACAAGCTGTTGTCCTGCTTGGGTTAAGTATGCCGAAGAATTTGTTCCTGAAATGATTCCAAACATTTCTACTTGTAAATCGCCTCAACAAATGGCCGGCGCCATCATTAAGACCTATTTTGCTGATAAAAAGAATATCAAAAAAGAAGATATTTATTCGGTCTCAATTATGCCTTGTACTGCCAAGAAATTTGAAGGTCAGCGCGAAGAAATGACAAAAGAAGGAGTAACTGATGTTGATGCGGTATTGACGACTCGTGAATTTGTAAAATTTGTAAAACTCTTCGGTATCAATATGCACGAAATTGAATCAGAAACTGCTGATTCTCCTTTGGGAATTCGTACTTCAGCGGGTAAATTGTTTGGAGCTAGCGGTGGTGTTGCAGAAGCTGCTATTAGAACGGCATATTATACTTTAACAGGCGAAGAACTCGTTCAATTCAAGATTCCTGAAATCAGGGGTCTTAAAGGACAAAAGGAAACTCAATTACAAATTGGCGATCTCAAAATAGGTGTCGCTGTCGTAAATGGTTTAGTAAATGCTAAAAAACTACTCGACGAAATAAAGGCTGGTAGAGATGATATTCACTTTATCGAAATTATGGCCTGTCCTGGCGGTTGTGTTGGCGGTGGTGGTCAACCTATCAATATGGATGAGCAAGCTGTCAAAAATCGAATAAAATCACTTTATCATATTGATGATACAGAATCTATCAAAGTTTCGCATAAAAACCCTGATGTTATGGTGTTGTACCATGAATTTTTGGGAGAACCTCTAGGGAAGAAATCTCACGAGCTTCTTCACACTGTTTATCAGAAAAGAGACGTAATAATTTAACCAAAAAGGCTGAAATAGAAATGACCACATTCTCTGAACATAACCCATTAGTATACACCGTTAAAAATCTGTGTAAGGTTTGCTATACTTGTGTCAGAGAATGTCCGGTCAAAGCCATTAAAATAATCAATGGGCAAGCCGAAATTATTACAACGCGTTGCATTGCGTGCGGAAATTGTGTAAAGGTGTGTAGCCAAAATGCAAAAGTCTATTATCGATCTAAAGAGCAGGTTAAAGATTTACTTCAAACTAATAATTTAAATATTGCCTGTGTAGCACCAAGTTTTCCAGCGGAATTTATCGATATTTCTGATTATAAAGTGTTCGTAGGAATGCTTCGGAAATTAGGATTTGATAAAGTTGTGGAAGTTTCTTTTGGTGCCGATCTTGTGGCGAAAGAGTATGAAGCAGTATTTACTAACGATGCAGCAAAATCAATAATCACTTCTGATTGCCCTGCAATAGTGACATATATTGAACAATATCATCCAGATATTGTTTCGCATTTAGCTCCAATTTATTCGCCAGCAATGGCAATTGCCGAAGTGGTGAGTGAAATGTATGGTAAAGAATCGAAATCTATCTTTATTGGCCCTTGTATTGCCAAAAAAGCGGAATCAGACGCTTTTACTGAAGTGCTAACTTTTACAGAACTACGTGAACTTTTTGAAGAGGAGAGGATATGTCAGCACGATGTTGATGCTTCAGAATTTGATCCGCCAAGCTCAGGTAAAGGTGCCATTTTCCCCGTAAATCATGGCCTACTAAAGAGTGTAAATCTCACTGAAGGTCTTGGGAAAGGCGAAGTAATTACTGCTGAAGGTAAATCTAAATTTATAGAGGCTATTCGGAATTTTGAGGAAGGAATTTTAAGTAATCAACACCTTGAATTGCTATGCTGCGATGGTTGTATTCATGGCCCCGGAATGACAAAAAAAGGAGATCAGTTTCTAAAAAGGAAGAAAGTAAGCGAGTATGTAAAAAATAAGATTGCAAATCTTGATCTTAATGAGCTTGACCATAATTTGAAAACTTACGGGAATATTGATTTGAGCAGAACTTTTAGTCCCGCAGATAGGAGAGTAAGCAAGCCTTCCAGAGAGAAAGTGCAAAAAGTAATGGTTTCGATGGGAAGAATTAATCCCGAGGATGTATTGAATTGTGGTGCTTGTGGCTACGAAACTTGTGAAAGTCATGCGGAAGCTGTTGTAGATGGTTTGGCAGAGGCCGAAATGTGTCTTCCTTATGCTATTGAAAAGTTGCACGAGTATGTAGGAGAGTTGCATCAAGCTAATAGCAATTTAGCGGACACGCGACAAGCTTTAAAACAGTCGGAAAAACTAGCAAATATGGGACAGGTTTCTGCCGGAATCGCTCACGAACTCAATAATCCTTTGGGTATTATTACTTTGTATAGTAGTATTTTAAAGGAAGAAATTGGTGAGGATAGTCAAGTATACGCCGATATCGCTTTGATAGATGAACAAGCCGAACGTTGTAAAAAGATAGTGGGTGGTTTATTGAATTTTGCCCGAAAAAATCAAGTAAAACTTGTGGAAGTAGATATAGTCGATTTCCTAAATAATAGTTTTAAATCTTTGATATTGCCTGATAATATTAGCCTAGAGTTTGTTAATTCATTGCAAAATCAGCTTATAAAGCTTGATCCCGATCAAATGATGCAAGTACTAACCAATTTGCAAAGAAATGCCGTGGAATCAATGTCTGAAGGCGGGCAATTGTTAGTTGATCTAAAACAAATCGATGAGGATTTGGTGATTAAAATTAGCGATACGGGCACTGGTATATCAACAGAAAACAAAGAGAAAATATTTACCCCTTTCTTTACTACAAAAGGAGCTGGCAAAGGAACGGGCTTGGGCTTACCATTAGCCTATGGCATTGTTAAAATGCATAAAGGATCAATAAATGTAAAATCAAATAACGATCCTAATCAAGGATCTACCGGAACTACCTTTACAATAAGGATTCCCTATGTTAATTAGTAGATGAATAATGCGTAACATATATTATTATGAATAAAGAGAAAAAAACAGTTTTAATAGCAGATGATGATGTCGACTATCTTGAGCAATTAAAGTTTCATGTTGAAAATTTTGGATTTGAAACGAT
>CAYPOW010000114.1:0-10105 GCA_964412145.1 uncultured Draconibacterium sp. | reverse complement strand
TTGATTTGATAAAGCAGATGCACAAAGCCATTTCTATTATTCAATTTAAGCTCGAGGCTCAACTGATAAAGGAAAATCCTCAGTTTAATATGGATGATCGTTTGCTTCTTGATAAAATTAATTATGATGAAGGTAGTATCACAATTGATAATAAAAAATACGATCTGCTTGATAAATATTTCCCTACAATCGACCCAAAAGACCCTTATAAACTTACAGACGAGGAAAATTTATTGATGAACAGACTTCAGTCTTCATTCAGAAACAGTGAGTTATTGCAAAAACATGTGGAGGTGCTTTATGCCAAAGGAAGTATTTATCTCACCTACAATTCAAACCTGATGTATCATGGTTGTATTCCTCTAAATGAGGAAGGTTCTTTTTATCAAATGGAGATTGATGGAAAGATGTATAAAGGAAAAACTTTACTTGATAAACTGGATATCATTGCCCGAAGAGCTTATTTTACCTGCACAAAACCAAATGCAAATCCAGCGGATAAGGCCTATATGTGGTATTTATGGATGGGGCCTTTTTCACCTCTGTTTGGAAAGCAAAGGATGACTACTTTTGAACGCTATTTTATTGAAGATAAAGCCACGCACGAAGAAATCCAGAATCCTTATTATAAGTTCAGAGATAAAGAGGAGACCTGTAATATGATTCTTTCCGGCTTTGGTTTGGATCCAAATATTTCGCATATCATAAATGGACATGTTCCCGTAAAAGCAAGAAAAGGAGAAAGTCCCATAAAAGCAAACGGAAAATTATTTGTGATTGATGGCGGTATGTCTTTGCCTTATCAAAAAGTTACTGGTTTATCTGGTTATACGTTGATATACAATTCCTATGGTTTGGTTTTGGTTGAGCATAATCATTTTAAATCGATAGAGGAAGCTGTAAAACACAATTTGGATATTATCTCTTCCCGTCATATTGTCGAAACAAATGCGAAAAGAAAAAGGGTGGCTGATACCGATATTGGAACAGATTTGAAAGAACAAGTTCGTGATCTGAAGATGCTTTTGGCATCATTCCGCAAAGGATTAGTAAAAGAGCAAGTATAAAAATTCTTATATTTTCTTTTTAATTTATGCAGATAAATTTGCATAATGAACATATGTGCATTACTTTTGTAGCCGAACAAAAGTATAAAAACGTATAAGATGCCTCGTCCCAAAAGACACAGAAGATTGCAAATGCCACCTCTAGGTTATGGATTTCGTCCGTTACGGCAGAACTGGGAGAATCAGAATGTACAATTGTTCTTTGAAGAATACGAATCAATTCGTTTAGCAGATTATATTGAACTTACACAAGAAGATGCTGCTGTTGAAATGAATATTTCCCGATCAACTTTTACCCGTATTTATGATAAGGCCCGAGCTAAAATTGCTAAAGCTTTAGTTGAAAACTCAACATTGAATGTGTCAGGAGGCCATGTCATATTCGAACATGAATGGTATCGTTGTTTAACTTGCGACACTACATTCAGGGAAACAACACAAAATAAAGGAGGTTTTTGTCCAGTTTGTAATTCAACAAAAATTGAACATATAAATGGCACTTTACACGAAGCAGCAAACATTAAAACCCCTAGAAATTTGATGGGCGATTATGGTTATTGCGTTTGCCCTTCCTGTAATCAGAAATTAAAACATCAGGCAGGAATACCCTGTAAATCAATAGTATGCGAAAATTGTCAAGTACATTATGTGCGCGAAAATTCGGCACATCACTCCAATATAAATAAAATAAAAAAACAACAAAAAAATAATAATATGAAAATCGCAGTAACATCAATAGAGAATAATAAAGATTCAAAAATGGATCCTCGTTTTGGTCGTGGAGCCTTTTTTGCAGTTTATGATACCGAAACAAAAACTTTTAGTTTTTATGAAAATGAAGCGAAAAATGCTGATGGTGGAGCTGGCCCAAAAGCAGCCGAGCAAGTTGTTAATTTAGGCGTAAAAAAACTTTTGTCGTCCGATTTTGGACCTAAAGCTAAAGCAGCCTTAGAAAGTATGGGTATAGAAATGGTTTTATATTCTGACGAATTAAAAACTGTTGAAGAAATTTTAAAGGAAAACATTTAACCATATTAATATAATTAAATTATGAAAAGAAAAGTTGCAGTTCCGGTAGAAAATGGAATTATGACCGGTCATTTTGGTCATGCTAAACTGTTTGCAATTATCGAAATGGATGGCGATCAGATTATTAAGGAAGAATATTTAGTGCCACCACCACACGAGCCTGGTATATTGCCTTCATGGCTGAGTAACTTGGGAGCTACAGATATTCTTACCGGAGGAATGGGTCAACAAGCTATTAATTTGTTTCTGAACAACCATATCAATGTGTATTTGGGAGTCACCCAAAAACCAGCTAGTGAGCTGGCTGTAGATTTGGCTTTAGATCAACTCGTAAAAGGAGCTAATTATTGCGATCATTAAATGATGAATTATAAAATTGCGATTGCAAGCGGAAAGGGTGGAACTGGAAAAACCACCGTTTCAATTAATCTTTTTTACTCTTTGCAGAAAGTTTTAAATCAGCCCATTCAATTAGTTGATTGTGATGCTGAAGAGCCTAATATTCATTTATTTACGAAAGGTGAAATTCAATCTGTTACCGATGTAAATATCAAAATTCCAGTAATAGATAAAGAAAAATGTGTGTATTGTGGCGATTGTGCCTCAGTTTGTACTTATAATGCAATCCTATTTGTAAAATCAATCTCACATATTGCTGTTCTTGAAGATTTATGTCATGGTTGTGGCGCCTGCTCATATGTATGTAAACAACCTGATGTCATTGTCGAAAAAGATAAAAAATTGGGTGAAGTCACAACATATAAGCTCGAAAGTGGAAATGAATTAGTAGAAGGTAAAATTAAAATTGGATCTGCTTTGGCCGTGCCCGTAATTGGTCAGACGCTAAAATCAACCAACAAAAATGCACTGCGAATTATTGATGCGCCTCCCGGAACTTCGTGTCCGGTTATGGAAACTATCAAAGATGTGGATTATACTATTTTGGTAACTGAACCAACTCCTTTTGGTTTAAACGATTTAAAACTGATGGTTGAAACTATGCGAAAAATGAGTGGTAAATTTGGAGTCGTTATCAATCGTGCTGGTTTAGGTGATATGGCCATTTATAAATATCTACAAGAAGAAAATATAGAGATATTGATGGAAATACCATTTGATAAAAATCTGGCCAGAATTTATTCCGAAGGAAAAATTATGGTGGATGAGATTCCGGTAATCAATGAAAAATATCTGCAATTATTCGAAAAAGTTAAATTGAATCTGAATGAGACAAATAACCATAGTTAGCGGAAAAGGCGGAACTGGCAAAACAAGCATTACCGCTGCTTTTGCTTCCATAGCTCAAAATAAAATTTTGGTCGATTGCGATGTAGACGCCGCCGATTTATTTCTCATAACTCAACCAACAATTTTAAAAAGTCACGTTTATAGTGGTGGAAAAGTGGCTGTAATTGATGAGGAAATATGCACCAATTGCGGAATTTGCATGGATCTGTGTCGCTTCGATGCCATTAGTCTAGTAAATGATCAAACAACAATTTCAGAATACTCTTGTGAAGGATGTCGTTTATGTGAAGTAGCTTGCCCTGTAGAGGCTATAAAAATGATAGAAAACCTGGAAAGCAGATGGTTCGAATCTGAAACTCGAGTTGGACCTATGGTTCATGCCAAATTAGGTATTGGTGAAGATAATTCAGGAAAATTAGTCACTCAGATACGCGATATAGCGACGAAAACGGCTAAAGAGCAAGCAATTGAAACGGTTTTGATTGATGGCCCTCCGGGCATTGGTTGTCCTGTTATTTCGACGCTTACAGGTGTGGACGTAGCCCTAATGGTCACAGAACCAACGCTTTCTGGAATGCACGATTTGCATCGCTTAATAAAATTAGCTAAAAGTTTTAAATTGAAGTCTTATGTTTTGATAAATAAGTTCGATTTGAATTCAGATATTAGTGATGAAATTGATGCTCTATGTGAAAAAGAAGATATCGAAGTTTTGGCCAAAGTGCCTTTTAACCGCGATTTTGTAGATGCGATGGTCAATCAGCAATCAGTTATTGAATATGCGCCTCAATCAAACTTGAGTCAAACGCTAAAAGAAGTTTGGCATAGACTCGAAACCGACTAAAAAACGAGATACAAATTCATATCGAATAAGTTTATATATTTGCAAATCAAACATAATTAATAATAAATAATAGTACAATGGATACAAAAAAAGCTGGATTTAATTCCAAATTAATACACGCTGGAGGCTTTCACGATGTGAATGGAAGTGCCGTTACTCCAATTTATCAAACATCAACTTTTTCTTTTAAAAATGCCGATCATGGCGCTGCTTGCTTTGCAGGTGAAAGTGATGGATATATTTATACTCGCTTAGGAAATCCTAATATTGCCGAGCTTGAAAAGACAGTAGCTGAACTGGAAAATGGCTTTGGGGGAATAGCTACTTCTTCCGGAATGGCAGCCGTAAATATTGTTTATCTTGGCTTATTAAGTGCAGGTGATCATATGGTTAGCCATAATGCAGTTTATGGTCCATCAAGAAATATAATGGAAACCTTGTATCCAAGATTTAAAGTGGAATCTACTTATGTTGATGCTACTATTATTGACAATGTAATCAAGGCTATTCGGCCAAATACCAAAGTGCTTTATATCGAAACTCCTGCCAATCCAACCATTGGAATTACCGATTTAAAAGCGATGGCAAAAATAGCTAAGGATCATAATATAAAATTGGTCGTCGATAACACATTTTGCTCTCCATATTTGCAAAAACCATTAGACTTGGGTGCTGATATTGTTTTGCATTCGATGACTAAATTTATCAATGGTCACGCTGATATTGTTGCCGGAATGGTTGTTACTAAAACAGAAGAAGATTATAAACTCTTAAAACCGGTGATGATGAATATTGGATGCAATATGGATCCTCATCAAGCCTGGTTGACTCGTCGTGGATTAAAAACATTATCTATTCGCATCGATCGCGCTATGGAAAATGCTATTAAAGTGGCCGATTATCTCGAAAGTCACCCAAAAGTGGAATGGGTACGTTATCCGGGCTTAAAATCTCATCCTCAATATAAATTAGGCTTAGAGCAGATGGCTGGTCCCGGCACTATGATTTCTTTTGGTGTTAAAGGAGGATTAAAAGGTGGAAAAACCATAATGGATTCGGTAAAAATGGCGCTTTTAGCTGTTTCTTTAGGTGGAATTGAAACTCTGATTCAGCATCCTGCAAGTATGACACATTCTAAACTCAATGATCAAAAACAAATCGAAGGTGGAATTACCAAAGGTTTAGTAAGGTTGTCGATAGGAATTGAGGATATTGAAGATATTATTGCTGATTTAGATCAGGCTTTGGCTAAAATTTAAACGAACAATCATACAAACTTAAAGCACTTTCAGTAATTGAAGGTGCTTTTTTCATTTTATAGAAAAGATGACATAACATTTGTATTTTTGTGCAAAACAGTTCCAAATGAATACGCTGGGGAAAATATCGCTTTTTAAAACTACCGTTGAAGAAGTAAAGGAAATTTCGAAGGATGTTTTTGTCCTATCTTTTTTACGCACTGAAGAATTCATTCCTGGGCAAATGTTGGCTTTGGCGTTAAAACCTGATAATCAGCCTCGTTTGTATAGTATCGCAAGTGGCAAAGAAGACGAACAGTATCAAATCCTTTTTAATATTCAACATCAGGGTTATTTAACACCTCGTTTATCAAAAGTAAAAGTAGGTGATGAACTATTTATTTCTAAACCTTTTGGTTCGTTTTATGGAAGTCTGGAAGCCGATTGGTGGATAGCTGCAGGCACAGGAATGGCACCTTTTTTATCGATGCTCAAATCAGGTATGGCCGAAAAGAAAACACTTATTCATGGCGGGAGAGACAAGGCATCGTTTTATTTTTCTGATGTTTTTAAAAACATTTTAAAAGAAAAATATATCCCTTGCTCTTCATTTGAAAAAACAGATGACTATTTTCAAGGGCGAATTACCTCTTTTTTAAAAAAGACAAAAGAACTCTCTCGTGAGCGAAACTATTTTGTTTGTGGTAGTTCTGAATTTGTAGTAGATGTGCGCGATATTCTGATTCAACGAGGAATTCCGTATCAACAAATCATAGCTGAAATATATTTTTAGATGGAAAAAGAAAACTTATTTGGCAAGACTTTAATTGAATTGCAGGAGATCGTTGTAAAGGCTGGTTTCCCAAAATTTGTAGCAAAACAATTAACCGATTGGATGTATAAAAAACGCATTCGCTCGATTGAAGAAATGCGTAATTTATCGAAACCTACGCGTGAAAAACTCGCGGAAAATTATACTTTAAATTTTCCAGCATTCACTAATGTTCAGGAATCGGTGGATGGAACAAAAAAATATCTCTTTCCTGTAAAACCACATCAGTTTATCGAAGCTGCTTATATTCCTGAGGGTGAACGGGCTACGCTTTGTGTTTCTTCTCAGGTAGGTTGCAAAATGGGTTGCCTGTTTTGTATGACTGGGAAACAGGGATTTCAAGGGAATTTAAGTTCTGCTGAGATACTCAATCAGATTTTCAGTTTACCCGAATTTGATAATTTGACGAATGTTGTTTATATGGGAATGGGTGAGCCGCTTGATAATTTGGATGAGGTCTTGAAAAGCATCGAGATTTTAACTTCTGATTATGGTTTGGCCTGGAGCCCGAAACGAATTACTGTTTCAACCATTGGAATTATTCCAGCAATGAAGCGATTTTTAGAACAAAGCAAAGCGAATTTAGCAGTGAGTTTGCATTCTCCTTTTGAAGAGGAGCGAAAAAAATTAATGCCAATAGAAAGCGTATATCATCTTCCAAAACTATTGGATACAATTCGCTCTTTTGAGTTTGGTGGCCAACGCCGTGTTTCTTTCGAATACATTATGTTTAAAGGCGAAAATGATCAGCAAAGACATATAAATGAATTGGCACGCATTTTAAACGGCATTAAATGCAGGATTAATCTGATTCGTTTTCATCCAATTCCGGGAACTCCATTAGAGAGCTCTTCCAACGAAACAATTTTAAGATTTCAGAACGGATTGAAAAGAAAAGGAATCGTAACAACCATTAGAGCCTCTCGAGGTGAAGACATTTTTGCTGCCTGCGGTTTGCTTTCGACAAAAGAATTGGTGAAGCGTCAGAAAAACGAGGATTATTAAATGGAAATAAAATATTTTTAGTGTAATCTTCTGCTTTAGTGTTTTCGTGGCCTACATTTTATATTCCTATCTCTCGTTTGTAATCAGTTTTTCCAATAGATTCCTTACATCTTTACTGTTCCAATTACTGGTTCCTTTTTCACTTACAACAATTTCACCTTTGGTATTCAAGATGAAAGTTGCAGGAATTGTTTTGGATTGCAATAATTTTGGCTCTTTTGTCTGGTATCTGTAAACAGGGAAATTCAATTCTTGGTTTTTTAGAAAAGCATCTATTATTTCTTCGCTTTCATAGGTAGCAATTACAAAATGGACATCATCTTTATAGTCTAAATAAAGTTTTTGAATCGATGGCATTTCGGCAATGCAAGGTGCGCACCAGGTAGCCCAGAAATTTATAAAAACTGGTTTGTCAGAAAGTTCAGATAATTTAACTATTTGATTATCATCGTTTATCAATGTCCATTGCAAATCATCGTTACTAAGTTTTCCGTAATTGTCTTTTTCTGAAATAGAAGGGCTAAATAAAGTGGCTCGTTTAATAAATACAATCAGAGGCGTTCTTGTTGTAGGGAAAATAAGCGCAATAAGTAGCAATAGGAATACAATATCACTTGCCCAGCTCCATTTGCTTTTCTGTTTTAATTTGGTTTTATACTTATCTAATAATTTCATCCTTAATTTTTTGCGAAAATACAAAAAGCAGGTCAATTCAGGAAAACGTAAAATCAACACTAAATAGCCTGAAAGTCAAAAGTAAATAAATGAATAATCATGGCAATCTTAAACGATTTCTCCCCTATTTCTTCAGGATCCACTATAATTTAGGTTCAAATTGCTGTTCAATTGTAAACTTTTTTAACAGTAACTATATTATTGATATAGAAATCATTACAGATAAACTGTAAAATTAATTAACAGTTGATACATTATTACACCGTTTAGAAATCATTGTTTCTTAGTAATAGCGCCTATTTTAGGAATTGGTACGCTATTTGCCTATGGAGGAGTAAAAACAAAAATTAATTTAGGAGGAAATAAAATGCAAAAAAGAATCATGTTAGTTGACGACGAGCCCTCTTTAAGAAGATCAATTTCTTTGGGACTAAATCAGAATGGAATTGAAGTTGAATTGTGCGAGAACGGAATGAATGCGTTAAAGAAAATTGATTTGTTCCAAAGGAATGAAGTTTTTCTTGATACCATAGTCATTGATATCCAACTGCCCGATATCGACGGAATCAAACTAGGCAAGATAATTAGAGCAAAATACCCAGAAGCGGCAATGCTTTATATTACTGGTTATGCCGACAAATTGGACGAGATGGAAATAGATGATCTGAAAATGGATGGATTACTTGAAAAACCATTCGATGCCGATACGCTCACTCAATCGATAAACCAAATTATTGAAAAACAGACCCTACAGGAAGCGTATCAAAAAAAGGAGAAGGAAGAAAAAGTAGTAACTTCAGCCTATATGTTGTTGAAATTAAGTGATAAAGCCGACTTTTTCAACATCTATAATAAATTATATTTCATGGAAAATGTTTTATACTGTGATGCCACCAGAGGTGATTTCGATATTTTCTTATTAGTGCAAGCAAATACCATGGAAGAATGCAAAAAAATGTTTAATGAAAACGTTAAAATGATAGAAGGTATTGAACATGTTGAATTCTTGCCTATAGCCATCCCGGTATTAAATGATAATATTAAGGAGATTATCAACTCCCTCGGTATTTTATTATCTGATGAATTAGAGAGTGTAAAAACGAAAAATGATTACAGCCAATCGGTTTGCTCTTATGTTTTGGTAGATGTCGATAAGGAGAAGCTTGAAGATATTTATCCTGTATTGAAGCTTTGTGAAGAGATTGTATACTGCGACTATACCACTGGGAAATATAACCTGATTCTAATGGTGCACGCTTCTCAATTTGATCAGATTGATAAATTCATTGAAAATAAAATTGTCAATTTAGATGGCGTATTGAAAGTGAAAGAATATCCAATTATTAATATTTACGAAATGTAGTAAATAGAGGAAAGGAGATGATTCATTCTTCTTCTTAAACTTGAATAACAAACTGACATTTAGCTTTTTGATGAAAGAGTAAAAATCGGGTTGATAAATGCTATAGAATTAATCTTTAGAGGGCATTATGAAAGAATTAAAAGTGAATAAAAACAAATCTATTCCAAATTTTAAAATTGATTTAATAAAAAAGAGAAATCAGCAAGGATCGCTGATACCGTTGCTTCAATCTGCTCAAGAAACCTATGGCTATATCCCGGAAAAATCGATCTATTATATTAGCGAATTAGTTCGTATTCCTGCAGCTGAAATCTATGATGTAATCACATTTTATTCTCAGTTTCGGCTAAAACCACTTGGTAAAAATATTATCAGAATCTGCGAAGGTACTGCCTGCCATGTGAATGGAGCTAAAAGTATTTTATCCGTTCTTCAGGATGAACTTGGAATTTCAGTTGGTGAAACAACGGAAGATGAATTATTTTCTTTACAGTCGGTAGCTTGTCTTGGATGCTGTTCTTTGGCACCTGTAATTATGATAAATGAGACCACGTTTGGAAACCTGACGGGGGATAAAGTTAAAAAGGTATTAAAGAAGTTTAAATCAGAGAAGAAGGTAAGGTTGCATGATGAAAAAAGTTAAAGTAGGTCTTGGAACTTGTGGTATCTCCGCTGGTGGTGCTTTAGTTTATGATAAACTAAAAGAGGAAATTGAATCACAGAAGGTGGATGTTGAGCTATGCGAAACAGGATGCAACGGAATGTGCTTTGATGAAGTATTGGTTGATATTTCAGAAAATGGTC
>CAYPOW010000113.1:6347-10161 GCA_964412145.1 uncultured Draconibacterium sp. | reverse complement strand
GTGAACCTGAAGGGACTCGAACCCCCAACCTCCTGATCCGTAGTCAGGTGCACTATCCAATTATGCTACAGGTCCAATACAACTTTGCGTTGCGGCTGCAAAAATACATATTTTTTCAAAAGAAGAAAGCTTTCTTTCAAATTATTCTTTACCTTTTTGAAGTTCTTTAATTGCCGAACTATCACCGAGTAATATTCCAATATTATGAGTTTCTTCTCTGCTGTCGAAAATTATTTTCAGTGTTATCGTTAAAGGGGTAGCAATTAGCATACCAACAGTTCCTAAAATCCATCCCCAAATTATCAAAGAAACAAAAACCACAAAGGAAGATAATCCAAGGCTTTTCCCCATCAATCTGGGTTCTGCTATACTTCCAATAAAAAAATTCACACTAAAAAACAAAACGATTGTTCCTATTCCATAACCAATCGGTAATTGTAAAAATGCCAATAAAACAGCAGGAACAGCGGCTATTATTGATCCAATATTGGGAATAAAATTCAAAAGAAAAGCTAAGGCACCCCATAGAATTGGAAAATCGACACCTAAAATTGCCAGTCCAACGCTAATCAATATTCCTGTAGCCAGACTGGTAAGTGTTTTAATTCCAAAATATTTTTTTAGGCTAGAAACTACCTTATCCACGCTCCCCAAAGAACTTGGCGATATAATCGCTAATTTATTTTTGAAACTGGATACTTCCATTAGCATAAAAACAAAAATTAGAATAATTATTAGCGAATTACTTAGCATACTACTAAATCCCGAAAATACGCTGCCAGCCAATGTTAAAGCACGAGCAGGATTCACTTGTGCAAGTGCATTAAAATTTTCTTCTATCAAGCCATATTTAAGTAGAATTTCCTGTAGCGAAACCCAGGCGCTCTCCATTTTTACTTGATACGTAGGAATTGTGGCTAGAAAATTGTTTAATGACGATCCTAATAAAACCAATAATCCTGATGAAAGCACCCAAATACCCATCAAAATAGAAAGCATGGCTCCCCATTCCGGCATACCTTTTTTCTTTAACCAGTCGAATGGCGCTAAACTAATAGCTGTTAACAAGATAGCCAACAAAAAGAGTGTTACAATATTTGAAGCGCTTTTTAATCCAGCAACTAAAATAACCAAAGATGCCGCGATTATCCAAAATTTTAAACCTGAGATGGCACTTGAAGAATTTAATGATTTCATAGTAAATATTTAAATTAAACTGACTCGGAAAAAATAGCTTTATTGAATGAAACTCTTTCAATATTTCATCTATGCAATAATCGCTTAAATCAATATTCGTTTGAGTGTATTAACCTACTCCATTTTTTAATTTTATTTTGATTGACGGTAAAATTAAACAAAATCAAACATCTGACTTTAATAATGAAACAAAAAATAGGGCAATATGAATAAGCTGTAAAAACACAAGGAAAATTATGTAAATTTGTTTTCCTTTTTTTTTAAAAACGAAAGTAAACACAATAAATTGCAATTGATAAATAAGTATATACAAGCTTATAGTTTAAGAAACGCATATCGGGCCAAAACCAGACAAGCGCGAATGACTAATTTTGAATCTATTAAAACCATCGGCCTGCTTTCCAATCCAAAAAGCCAGGTGGAAATTCAAGAGCTTGATCAGGTAATTGAATACTTTGAAAAACTCGACAAACATATTTTTCCGCTTATCTATATCGATAATAAAATGAAAAACGATGTGTTTACAAAAAAAATAAGCTGGACAGTTTTTGGAAAAGAAAATTGCAATTGGTATGGAAAACCAAGAAAAGAAATAAATTTAAATCATTTTAAAAACAAAGAATTCGATATTTTGATTGATCTTAGCTTTTTAGAAAACTTTAGTTTAAAGTCTATTTTTATTCAATCGAAAGCGCGATTAAAAATTATGCATAGCAGTAATTCAAGTAAGCAATTTGCCGATTTTATGTTTAAATCATCCAATCCCCAGAATAAGCTAATTTTTGTAAAAGAATTAATCCATTATTTGACTATTATTAATAAAAACCAAAAATGATAAATTCAAAATTTTTCGGTGCAGGGGTTGCACTTACAACTCCTTTCCACAAATATGGAACGGTCGATTTTACCTCGCTTGGTAACCTTATCGAGCACGTTATAAAAGGAGGAATCGATTATGTTGTTGCTTTAGGAACCACTTCTGAAGCAGCCACACTGACCGTTGATGAGCGTAAAGCAGTAATGGATTTTATCGTTGAAAATGTAAATAATCGGGTTCCAGTAGTAGTAGGTATTGGGGGGAATAATACACAAGCCTTAGTCGAAACTATTAATCATAGTGATTTTGAAGGAATTGATGCTATTTTATCTGTCACTCCATACTACAACAAACCCAATCAAAAAGGATTGTATTACCATTACAAAGCACTGGCTAGTAATTCACCAATTCCGATAATTCTTTACAATGTTCCTGGGAGAACCTGTGTAAATATAACCGCCGAAACAACGCTTAAACTTGCACATGAATTTAAAAATATTATTGGCATCAAGGAAGCGTCCGGAAATCTCAATCAAGTAATGTCTATTCTCAAAGATAAACCCAAAGATTTTAAATTAATTTCTGGTGATGATTCCTTAACAGATTCTATAGTTTCTTTAGGAGGAGCAGGTGTTATTAGCGTTACAGCGAATGCTTATCCTGCTGAATTTCACCACCTTGTAAAAGCAGGCTTGAATAAGGACTTTGAAAAGGCACACCTGATAAACAATTCTTTACTCGAATTTATGGAGGCAATTTTTGAAGATGGAAATCCGGCCGGAATAAAAGCTGCTTTAAGTCTAATGGGAATTATGAAAAATAATCTACGTTTGCCTTTGGTTAAAGCCAACGTTCCTACTTTTAATAAAATTAAGACTTTTGTAGAGGAATATAAAAGCCCTGTATATAATTAGCTTCTCTTTAACACTCTATTTGATGATTAAAAACAATGCTCGAATTTCTATTATTCTCTTCTTTTTTCTGGCTGGTTTTTCCATATCAAATGCTCAAAACCTAAACAATAAATATCTAGCCAACTCAAAAAAACAATTACTTGATCAGGTATTTATTTCTGACAGAGAATGTTATTTTAGTTTTGATATCGAATCAAAAGAGCATGTGCATCAGTTGACTAAAATAATTTCAATTGATAAAATTGAAGGATCAAAAATTTATGCTTACGCCAATCGTATTGATTTCGAAAAATTTCTGAATTTAAATATCAACTATCAGATATTGAGTCATCCACTTGCTAATTTTAAAGCAGATATGTTCGATTCAAAATTAAAGCAAACCTATGCCTGGGATCAGTATTTGAGCTATACAGATTATGTTGATTTAATGTATCAGTTCGCTATTGATTATCCAAGCATTTGCAAGGTCTTTAGTCTTGGCAATTCTATTGAAGGAAGAGAAATATTAGTGGCTAAAATTTCTGATAATATCGATATAAAAGAAGCAGAACCTCAATTTTTATATACTGGACAAATCCATGGTGATGAATTGGTTAATTCCATCTTAATGTTAAGATTAATCGATTATCTTACAGCTTATTATGGAAGTGACGATCAAGTGAGTAGTTTGGTTGATAATATCGAAATCTGGATCAATCCTCTGGCAAATCCTGACGGTCTTTATGCCGGTGGGAATAATACTGTTAATGGAGCTAGACGTTCAAATGCAAATGGTGTTGATCTAAATCGAAATTTTCCTGATCCTGAAGATGGAGAACACCCTGATGGTAATAGCTGGCAAACAGAAACACAACTATTTATGACTTTAGCCGAAGCACAAAATTTT
>CAYPOW010000113.1:0-6247 GCA_964412145.1 uncultured Draconibacterium sp. | reverse complement strand
AGCCTTTTACCGGCTTATTGGGACTACAATCGCCAGGCTATGCTCAATTATTTAGCGCAGGTGATGTATGGTTTTAGAGGAAATATTACGGATTTGGATACTGGCGAACCCATTGAGGCAAAGATAAAAATTGAAGGACATGATTTTGATAACTCTTATGTCGTCTCCAATTTGGATGGTGATTATTACAGACCAATAAAAGCTGGGACGTACACACTTAACTTTTCAGCCGAAAGCTATGATTCTAAATCAGTTAGTAATCAATTTGTTGACGATTTCGATTCTAAGGTTGTAGATATTATATTGCAAAAAACCGATACCGGAATTGATTCCAATATTCTTTCAAAACTGAAGATTATCAACCCAATCCGAAATCACAAACTGCAAATTATAAGCCCAATAGATATTAAAACAGTCAAAATATACAATATCCTTGGACAATTAGTTTTAAGCAAAGAAACAAACACGAAAGAATTATTTATCGAGATTGATAATTTTCAGGCAGGAGTGTATATTGTAAAATTGGAATTAATAAATGGTGCTTTCGTTCAGAAGCGTATTGTATCGCCCTAAGAAATGGTTAAATTTTCATAAAAGAGCTTGTTGATTTTTGTCTATCTTAAAATTTAGTAGAACTTAGCCATTGCTTTAAAAATAAGCAAATCTAACTGTGTTTAACTCAAATATTGACTTAAAAACACATGAAAATAAATGTTTTATTATTGATTGAAAAAATATACTTTTGCAAAATGTTTAAAAACCGACTTACTCTTATAGCTTTTGTGCTGATTCTGACAGGATTGAGCTCATGCGGACGATTCCAAAAATTGCTCAAAAGTAACGACTACGAAGAAAAATACGCCATGGCACTCGTTTTCTTCGAAAATGAAGAGTATAATAAAAGCTTACAGCTCTTCGATCAAATTACACCTATTTACAGAGGAACAGATAAAGCACAGAAAATAGAGTTTATGTATGGGATGTGCCATTATAATCAGCGCGACTATATTTTAGCGAGTTATTATTTTAAACGTTTTTACCAAGCCTATACAAAATCAGCTGAAGCGGAAGAAGCTCTTTTTTTAAGTGCCTACTCAAATTACCTCGATTCGCCACGCTCCAGTCTCGATCAATCATCAACTGTTGATGCCATTCAGGAAATGAAGCTGTTTAGTTCTCGTTTTCCAAATAGCGAAAAAGTGGCTGAAGCAAGCAATTTAATTCAGGAAATGGATAGCCGCTTGGAATTGAAAGCCTTTGATATGGCTAAACTTTATATGAAAATGAACGACTTTAAAGCGGCCACCGCCTCTTTGGAATCTTTTATAAAACAATATCAATCAAGTATTTATCACGAAGAAGCACTATTCTTAATTATTAAAGCAAATTACGAATATGCTATTAAAAGCGTATCTTTTAAACAAGAGGAACGTTTTTCTGAAACTTCGGAAGCTTATGTCGATTTTGTGTCACAATTTCCCGAAAGTAAGTATCTTAAAGAAGCTGAAAAAATGAATGACGTGGCATCTACCTATATTACAAAAAAAGTTGAAGCAATTTAAACAAACATACAATGGATTACAAAAAAATTAAAACTGATAGCGAAGCAGTAACCCGTAAATTGAAAGACTTTGATGTGTCTACCGGAAATATTTACGAAACGGTAGCCATCCTGTCGAAACGTGCTAATCAGATTGGAAAAGATATTAAAGAAGAGTTGAATAGAAAAATTGAAGAATTTGCAACTCCTAATGATAATTTAGAGGAAATTTTTGAAAACAGAGAGCAAATTGAATTGGCTAAGTTTTACGAAAGACTTCCAAAACCAACTTTGATATCCATTCAGGAATTTATGGACGATAATATTTATTATCGCAATCCTGCAAAAGATATTGATACTTTAGGCTAAAAACTTTACATTTTATCAGAACTTCTTTACGCCGTTTCCGTATAGCACGAAACCGTAAAGAAGTTTTTTATTTTGTGATATGCGTTTAAAAGGAAAAAAAATATTAGTGGGAATTACTGCCAGCATTGCGGCATATAAAATTCCTTTTTTAGTTCGCCTGTTAAAAAAAGAGGGTGCTGAAGTTCAGGTTATAATGACAGAATCTTCACGCGATTTCGTGAGTCAATTAACATTGGCTACACTTTCAGGCAATCCTGCATATCATTTGCCTTTTAATCCACAAGATGGCAGCTGGAACAGCCATGTTGAATTTGGCCTCTGGGCCGATTTAATGCTTATCGCTCCCCTATCTGCTTCCACATTGAGCAAAATGGCTCATGGTCATTCCGATAATTTGTTGACAACAACCTATCTATCAGCAAAATGTCCCGTATATTTTGCGCCAGCAATGGATTTGGATATGTTTGCCCATCCAAGTACAAAAAAGAATATCGAAACGCTATTAAGCTATGGCAATCATTTAATTGAAGCTCAAACAGGAGAATTAGCCAGTGGATTATGTGGTGCCGGTCGTTTGGAAGAACCTGAAAAAATATTAAAAATCATCATCAATCATTTTAAAAAAAAAGATGATTTTGCCGGAAAAAAAATCCTGATCACTGCCGGCCCTACATACGAAGCAATTGATCCTGTGCGTTTTATCGGTAATTTTTCGAGTGGAAGAATGGGATATTCCATTGCACACGAATTTGCGAATCGGGGCGCTGAAGTTTTTCTAGTTAGCGGTCCAAGTACTCAAAAAGTAACACATCCAAATATTCAGCGTCTGGGAGTTCAATCCACAGATCAAATGTTTGAATTTTGTGAGAATCTGTTTGAACACTCAGATATAGCCGTTATGTCGGCAGCAGTAGCCGACTTTAAGCCAAAAAAAGTGTCTGATACCAAAATCAAAAAAGAAGAAGGTTATAACCTCATTGAGTTAGAACCTACGGTGGATATTTTAAAAACACTTGGATCACAAAAAAAGAAACAGATTTTAATTGGATTTGCACTCGAAACAACAAACGAGCTTGAAAATGCTCAAAAAAAGCTAAAAAGTAAAAATTGCGATGCCATTGTTTTAAACTCTTTGCAAGATGAAGGAGCGGGATTTCAGCACGATACGAATAAAATTTCGATTATCGATAAATCGTTCAAAAAAATTGATTTTCCTCTAAAAACCAAGGCTGAAGTTGCTTCCGATATTTGTGATTTCATTTTGAAAATGATTTAAGACGCAGGCTAAATTTTTATGCTTATTTTTATACCCGAATAATTTTGATTCATCTCAATCGTTTGTTACATAAACATCGATATTTATGCTAAAAAATAGCTTTAAAACTCTTAGTCTGTTAATTTTTATTCAACTCTTTGTTTTTCAGGGATTTGGACAAGAAATAAATTGTCAGGTGCAAGTAACTGCACGACAAGTTCAAGGCACCGACCGAACTGCCTTTGATGCCTTACAAACTGCTCTTTATGAGTTTGTTAACGCACGTAAGTGGACTCCTTATTCGTATAAACTGGAAGAGCGCATTGAAGCGACTATCCTACTCACAATTAACGAACAAGTCTCTTCAGAAAAGTATCGTGGACAATTGAATTTAGTACTCAAACGTCCTGTTTATAAATCAAATTTCAATACAACTTTACTCAATTATATCGACAAGGATATTGAATTTACTTATGTCGAAAATGAACCTCTGCAATACAGCGATAATTCTTTCGATAACAACCTTACATCCATCATTGCTTTTTATGTCAATATATTTTTAGGCCTCGATGGCGATTCGTTCAGTTCTTTAGGAGGAACTCCCTATTTTGAACGAGCACAAGCGATCGTTCAAAGTGCACAAAGCACTCCTGAACCTGGATGGAAAGCTTATGAAAATCAAAAAAACCGCTATTGGTTGAGCGAAAATTTATCCAATCCTGTATATCGCCCAGTAAGAGAAAGTATGTATAAATATCATTTGCAAGGTCTGGATAAAATGTATGATAATGCAGAAAGCGGTCGTGCGGCTATTGCCGAAAGTGTAAAATTATTGGGGCAGGCAAACAATCAAAAACCAGGTTCTTTTTTAATTCAGCTAGTTTTGGAGGCCAAGCGCGATGAACTTATTCAGGTATTCTCCGAAGGTTCACCAAATCTAAAGGTTGAAGTTACAAATACTTTAAAAGAAATTGATCCAGCCAATGGATCGCGCTATCAACAAATACTTTCGCGTTAAAATTATCGGTCTATGCTAAAAAACCTGTCAATCTCCAATTATGTGCTAATTGATAAGCTCAATATTGATTTTCATTCTGGATTTTCAGCTTTAACTGGAGAAACAGGAGCAGGTAAATCTATCATTATAGGCGGATTAGGACTGATATTAGGCAAACGCGCAGATACAGCAACATTACTAAATCCAGATCAAAAATGTATTATTGAAGGAGCTTTTGATATATCAACTTTTAATCTGAAGAGTTTTTTTGAAGACAATGATTTAGATTTTGAGAATACAACCAGAGTGCGCCGTGAAATTACTCCCCATGGAAAAAGCAGAGCCTTTATCAACGATACTCCAGTCAATCTTAATTTACTGAAGCAATTTGGCGAATTGGTTATCGATATTCATTCGCAACATAATACTTTATTAATTCATAATCCGGAATATCAGCTCGATTTATTGGATGCTTTTGCAGGAAACGAAAAGTTACGCGAAAACTATTTTGACCGCTATCTTGAGTTCCGTAAAAATCAGGCCTTAGCCACAAAATTAAAGAAACAAATTGCTCAGGCACAAGCCGATAACGATTATATCCGTTTCTTATTAGAAGAATTAGAAACCGCCAAAATAATCAAAGGCGAATCTGAAGAAATTGATAAAGAATTGAATGTGCTCAATCATGCCGAAGAAATTAAATCCGCTTGGATACAATTATCTTCTGCAATGGACAATGAAGAGAATGGTATTCTCAACAATCTCAATAATTTACTGCAGGCTATACGCCCTGT
Source organism: uncultured Draconibacterium sp. (assembly GCA_964412145.1). Classification (GTDB taxonomy): domain Bacteria; phylum Bacteroidota; class Bacteroidia; order Bacteroidales; family UBA12170; genus UBA12170. The sequence goes on along the minus strand of CAYPOW010000113.1, from coordinate 1,292 downwards.
TCAGGAATTTCAATCGGAATTAGAAACTATTTACGAACGTTTAAATTCTGTTTATATTGAATTAGATGATATTGCACGAGAATCAGGAGCGATGGAAGATTCTGTTGAAATAGATCCCAAACGACAGGAAATCTTAAATGATCGTTTAGCGCTTTTGTTTAAACTCACAACTAAACATCATTTAAACCATGCGGATGAATTGCCTGAAAAAGAAGAATCGCTGGCTAAACAGCTTTTTTCCAGCGATAAACTTCAGGAAGAATCTGATATTTTGGAAAAGCAACTTTTAATTGATGAACAAAATTTAAATGAGCTTGCTGAACAATTGCATTTTGCACGACAAAAAGCAATGGAACCACTTGCATTACAAATAGTTGAGCAACTCAATCAGTTAGGCATTCCAGATGCTCAAATTGAATTGTTATTAAAGCCTCAGCCCGATTTTATAGAAAGTGGTCGTGATGATATTGATTTTCTTTTTTCTGCTAATGCAGGACTAAAACCTGATCTGGTTAGTAAAACTGCTTCGGGTGGTGAATTATCGCGTCTGATGCTAAGTCTTAAATATTTACTGGCAACCAAAAAGAAACTACCCACCATAATTTTCGATGAGATTGATAGCGGCGTTTCAGGTGAAGTGGCAGCACGCTTAGGTATTTTGATGAATCAGATGGGGAAAAACCTGCAAGTCCTTGCTATTACACACTTACCTCAAATTGCTGCCCTTGCTCAAAATCACTATTTGGTTTACAAGAAAAATGAAACTACTTTTGCCCGCACAGAAATTAAAAAAATGACTGATGATGAACGAATTGAAGAGCTGGCAGCTATGCTAAGCGGTTCGGAAATCAGTAATTCGGCACGTGAGAATGCACGTGTTTTACTAGAAAATAAATAGTTAATCATAAAAAATATTTCATGGCCTATAATTTATTAAAAGGGAAAAAAGGGATCATTTTCGGCGCTTTGAACAATAAGTCAATTGCCTGGAAAGTGGCAGAAAGAGCTTATGAAGAAGGTGCTGAATTTATCTTGACCAATACACCAGTTTCTATGCGTTTTGGAGAAATTGATGAATTGGCAGCAAAATGCAAAACTGAAGTTATTCCAGCAGATGCAACAAACACCAAAGACCTTGAAAATCTAATTCAGGCAGCAGTTGATAAATACGGCAAAATAGATTTTGTCCTGCATTCCATCGGCATGTCGCCCAATGTGCGTAAAAAACTCACTTACGATAAATTAAACTACGATTTCTATCAAAAAACTTTAGATATCTCAGCATTGTCGTT
>CAYPOW010000112.1:5469-10178 GCA_964412145.1 uncultured Draconibacterium sp. | reverse complement strand
CTTTTGGATGTTTTTAGAACGGTCTCGTAGAGTTTCTCTTTATTTTGATCATCCTGAATAAACTGAAAATCAAAAGCGCCCTTATTGGAAGTTAGAGCAAGCACAACGACCCATTTCCCTTCAAAATTCAAAAATGGAGAAACAGAATCTTTTCCCATATAGGGTGCAACGGTCACTGAATCAAAATTTAGTTCATCAAAGAATGCTTTCGCATACTGAGTAGAAGTATTTCCAATATCACCTCTTTTTGCATCGGCAATTGTAAAAACAGGGTCTTCCAGATTATTCAAATAATCAATGGTTTTTTTCAGACTTTTCCAGCCTTCAACACCTCTGCTTTCATAAAATGCCGTATTGGGTTTGTAAGCAACAGCCAAATCGTGTGTTGCATCAATTATTTGTTTATTAAACTCAAAAACAGGATCAGTTTCACTATGTAAATGCTCAGGAATTTTAGTGATATCACTATCCAAACCAATACATAAAAATGATTTTTTCTTTCTAATTTGAGCGATTAATTCCTGTTTTGTCATCCAAAAATATTTACAGATTTTCTTCCTGTTCCTTTAGTCTTTCGTAATTTTCAGCTACTTGCAATTTGTCAATAATCTCCTGAATATCACCGTTTACAATGCTTGCAAGATTATAAAGTGTCAGACCAATGCGGTGGTCGGTTACACGACCTTGTGAGTAATTATAGGTGCGAATCTTAGCGGATCGGTCGCCAGTAGAAACCATTGTTTTTCGCTTGGAAGAAATCTCATCCATATATTTGGCATATTCCAGCTCATAAATCCGAGAACGCAAAACTTTCATCGCCTTATCCAGATTTTTCAGCTGTGATTTTTCATCCTGACAAGTAACAACAATTCCGGTTGGTGCGTGAGTTAAACGAATGGCAGAATAAGTAGTATTAACACTCTGACCACCAGGCCCTGAAGAACAATACGTATCTTTTCGAATATCAGCAGGATTCAAATCAATATCGAATTCTTCAGCTTCAGGCAAAACAGCAACAGTCGCTGCCGAAGTATGCACTCTTCCCTGCGTCTCCGTTTGAGGTACACGTTGCACACGATGAACGCCTGATTCATACTTTAAAGTGCCATATACATCTTTTCCGCTTACATTGATAATCACCTCTTTATAACCACCAACGGTTCCTTCGGTCATATCGACAATATCGAATTTCCACCCTTTTGTTTCACAATATTTTGAATACATACGCAAGAGATCACCTGCAAAAATACTGGCTTCATCACCACCTGCTCCGGCACGAATCTCGAGAATGGAATTTTTAGCATCTTGTGGATCTTTGGGAATAAGCAAAGTCTTTATATCTTCTTCCAGCTGATCTTTTCTTGTAAGTAAATCCTCCAACTCTGCACGAGCCATTTCTTTAAATTCTTCGTCTTTTTCGTTTTTGATGATTTCTTTCGAAGACGAAATGTTCTCAATTATATTCTTATATACGTCATGAGCCTCAGCAATTGGCTCCAATTCTTTATAGTCTCTATTCAATTGAACATATTTCTTCATATCTGCCATAGCAGATGGGTCAGTCATTTGCTCAGCAATTTCTTCGTAACGCCTCTTAATATTGGCTAACTTATCTAACATCTGAAAAATTTTGTGCGAAATTACGAAAAATAAGATTCCCTTAACGAGCAATCTTTTATCAATAAAAGGGATCTCTAAATTACCGTTTCTGAAATTTGTTTAATCTGCCCCTGATTTATGATTGTATCAAGCTGATTGAGCATGACATCAGCTTCACTAAGTGAAAAATTACCTATCAATTCCCGAATGGTGTCCAGTTTTATATCCGCTTCCGAATACCTGTTTTGACTCATCATTACGTCATAATCTTCGTAATAAACCTGGATCAATTGTTTTAATTTATTTTCGACTAAGCTATTTGTAATGATCTCGCTAGAATATAATTCCTGGATTTTCTTTGCTTTATCAATGTATTGTAACGCCAATTTTGTGTTTCTGATTTTTATTGCCTGATCGACAACATTAGCGTAACTCGTGTAAATTCCATAAACAGCTCTTGCTTTAAACTGATAGAAAGTATCCGTCAATTTAAATGCATCTGATTGATTATCAAATAATTTCAGATTATCGATAAAATATAACGAAATAGCATAATCCCCATTTTGCACTAAATCGATTATACGTGACATACTTTTTTCATACAAAGTAAATTCAAACGCCCGAATATATGTTTGAACTTCAGTTTTATTCGCGCCAAATAATTCAAAATAATTATAATCCTTATAAAACAAATTAGCAGGATAATTAGTTTTTATCAATTGCTGAAAAATAGCATCATAAATGGATCCATACTCTTGTTGTAACGTTAACAGGTTTTCTTCTTCATTCAAATATGTGATCACTAAATTTTCTGATGAAAAAGTTTCACTCACCGTTGATACCTGTATGATTGACTTGTATTTTTCAATATTCAATTCATACAATGTCATCAATATGCTCATTTTTTTCTTCAAACTATCTGGGTCTTCATTGGTAGAAATTGTCGCCAAATAAAAGGGCATTTCACTCATTTTTTTAAGATAATTGAGCTGTTGCAAACTTTTTATCAGAAATGAACATGGCTCCTGTGGCGATTTCTGAAGAAGCCTGTATTTTTCTAACAGTTTGTCAGTCATATAATTAGCTGCTTTATAATCATTCGTAAATTGAAACCATTGTTCAAAAGTATAATCACTTGTGTCTTTCTTAAAAATGAATTGATCAATATCAACATACCAGCCATTTGCCCATCGCTGATGCAAAAAAGTGAAATGTGCAATTTGACCAAGTGAATTTACCGAAATTGGATTTTGGTTGAATTGTTTTACATAAACCAGGCTGCTGTCTTCTTTAAAAATTCGCATCCTAAAAGACTGAAGTTCAGGTAAAATATATTTGGCAGAAGGAAAATTATAGAGCTCTAAATCTCCTTTTGGCGAAAGCGGTTTAACTAATATTTCGCTTTTAAAATTTCCTCTTTCCTCCCTAAATATTTGATGAGATGCAGTTAATTCCCATTGAACCTGAATGTTATCAATGGGTTTTTGATGAGAATAGGCTATTGATCCCAGAATATGATTAATCTCGTTTTGACGAGCATTCGCATTTCTTTCGTTTTTAAAATTGATAGATATTGTATCTAAAAAACTACTTTCAATCCATTGCTGCGATTGTGCATTTTGAAATAAACTCAGTAGAAAAACAACTATAAACAGACACCTTTTCATCTTTTTCTTTTAATCTTACAAAAATAGTTGGCAAATGTATCTCTTTTTAAAATACTTATTGAAGTATTAAACAATCCATTGTAAATATATTATAATCCCATTTGAAAAAAATTGAACCCTTTCATCTCAAAACTTATCCTATTTTTGTAAAAAAGGAATTATGGTTTTAAAGAGGTCTTTAGAAGACTCTATCGAATTAAAAAAACTGGTCTTAAATGATACATATTTAGCTGAAATTGTAAATAAATTGTCCGCTGAAATGATCGATGTATTTAAGTCGGGAGGAAAAGTTTTATTTTGCGGAAACGGAGGTAGTGCAGCTGATGCTCAGCATCTTGCAGCGGAATTATCGGGCCGCTTCTATTACGATCGTCCACCTTTGGCAGCCGAAGCTTTACACGTAAATACTTCGTTTTTAACAGCTGTTGCCAACGATTATTCTTTCGATGAAGTGTATGCGAGAATGATTAAGGCTTATGGCAACAAAGGAGATTTGCTAATAGGAATAAGCACTTCAGGCGATTCACCAAACGTTGTAAAAGCAATGAAAACCGCCAAAGAACTTGGCATCATAACCGCTCTACTCTCAGGCGAAAATGGCGGTAAAGCAAAAGCATACGCTGATTATACCATTCTAATTCCATCTACAGATACGCCCCGTATACAAGAACTCCATATGATAATTGGTCATAGTCTTTGCGAAATAGTTGAAAAAACAATCTTCCCTCAATAAATATGCTAAATCAATCTGAATTTAAAAACGAATGGTGTTTATTCCTCGACAGAGATGGGGTAATAAACAAACAAATTATTGGGGGCTACGTGAAAAATCCTGACGAATTTGAATTTTTGCCAGGAAGCCTCGAAGCTATCCGAATATTATCCTCCCTTTTCAAAAACATCTTTATTGTTAGCAATCAACAAGGCATTGGAAAAGGAATAATGAGTTTACAAGATTTAGACAATGTGCATAGGCAAATGTCGGGAATCATTAAAGCAAACGGTGGACGTATTGATCGAATCTTTTTTTGTCCTGATTTAGCTTCAAAAAAGCCAAATTGCCGAAAGCCGGGATTGGCCATGGCACAAATGGCGAAAAGAGAGTTTCCTGCTGTAAATTTTAATAAAAGTTATATGGTGGGTGATACCAAAAGCGATATGGAGTTTGGGCAAAATGCTGAAATGAAATGTGTCCTTATTCGACAGGCTGAAGAGTTTGAGATTAAAGCTCCTAATATACTGATTATGACGTCATTACTTGAGTTTGCCAATTATCTAAAATCCAGCTAATTTGTCACCACAAATCATATTATTCAGCTTTATAGCTTATACAGTTTTGCTTTTTAGCATTAGCTGGATTACAGGTAGAAAAGCAAACAATGAGAGCTTTTTTATAGGAAATAAAAGATCGCCCTGGTATGTTGTTGCATACGGAATGATTGG
>CAYPOW010000112.1:0-5369 GCA_964412145.1 uncultured Draconibacterium sp. | reverse complement strand
ATAATTGGGGCTTCTTTTCGCATGTTTTTGGTGGTGAATGTTCTGCAGTATTTTGTACTGAATCATTATGGTGTGCCTTTCTTTGTTACTGTAATCGCGTTTGTAGGATTAATTTTACTTTATACCTGGAAAGGCGGAATTAAAACGATCGTTTGGACTGATACACTTCAAACTACTTTTATGCTTTTTGCAGTTATTATTTCCTTGTTTTTTATTTCGAGTCAACTGGAAAAACCGATTGGCGATTTGTTTAAAAAAATTACAGAAGCAAATTATACGCAAATGTTTTTCTTCGATTGGCGGGATAAATACTTCTTTGTCAAGCAATTTATTTCAGGAGCTTTTATAGCCATTGTAATGACTGGATTGGATCAGGATATGATGCAAAAAAACCTGAGCTGTAAAAATTTGCCAGAGGCGAAAAAGAATATTTATTGGATGAGCTGGGCTTTGGTTCCGGTAAATTTTCTCTTTCTCACTTTAGGTGCGTTTCTTGCATTTTACGCTCAACAAAAAGGCATAACTATCATAGGAACCAGCGATAACCTCTTCCCTGAAATAGCACTTAATCATTTGGGGAATTTTGCAGGCGTTATTTTTATAATTGGCTTAATTGCAGCAGCTTACAGCAGCGCTGATAGTGCTCTTACGGCTTTAACTACATCCTTTACACTCGATATTTTAGGTTTCGACCGAAGACCAGATTTATCGGAAGATAAAAAGGTGAAGCTGCGTAAACAAAGTCACCTTGGAATGGCACTTGTATTGATTTTTGTAATTATTGGTTATGAGCTGATAAACGATCAAGCTATTATTACCAAGCTTTTTACTATTGCAGGATATACGTATGGGCCTTTGCTCGGCTTATTTAGCTTTGGTATTTTTCTAAATCGTAAGGTTATCGACAAATGGGTTCCTTTAATCGCTCTGCTTTCTCCTATCATTTCTTATATAATTCAGGCATTTTCGCCTCAACTTTTAAATGGTTATCAATTTGGATTTGAATTATTGATAATCAATGGATTGCTAATGTTTGGCGGATTGTATCTTGCTTCCAAACCAAAATTAAAATAGCTTTTTTAACCATAGATGCACGGATAAAAGTATTAGTAATTTGCAGTGCCAACGTTTTAGTCTTTACCTTCAATATTCTACCTCAACCTTATATTAATAATTCGTGCATCAGTGGCTTATTTTTCCTTATACCAAATTTAGATTTTATAAGCTTCCCACTTCAAAATGGATGCTGGTAATGTGTGCGCAAAATAAAGTAAAGCAACCACCAATAGCGGCCCGGGATACCATTTTAACAATTGTAGAACAAGTAAAATTGCCAATATTGTTACACTAAATACAGCATAGGATTTTCTTGTCGCTTCTCCAATAAATTTTTGTTCCCTTTCATCGTAATTCTTAAATGACTGATGCACATATTTCCACCATTTTGTTTTCCAATAAAATTTATAGAAAGTATAAATCCATACGATTAAACCAAGTACTATTCCTGCTATCATCGTCATTAAAATTCTATTATCGGCACTTTTTAAATTTGATCTTTCAATCCATTCAAAAATTACCAGAGTCGTTAGTACACTGGCATAACTTATAATAACTTCCAATTTAGAATTAAAAATAGTCTTTGTTTTCATGTCTTCTTATTTTTGATTTCTAATTAAGGCACTGAGTGGCTCCTGCGGTTTTACAGAAAAAATAAATTCAACTGGTTGATTAAACACTTCGCTAAATCGAAAGGCTAAATCCAGACTTGGATTGTATTCTTCACGCTCTAAATAGCCAATCGTTTGAAAATTTACACCCACTTCTTCCGCCAATTCTTTCCGGCTAATTCCCTTTTCTATACGCAAAATGGATATCCTATTGTAAATTTTTCTTGCTTCCATTATGCAAATATAGTATTTTATATTGTATATATACAACATTATATTAATAATATTTAACAATAAAAGAAATCTAAAGCTTTATTATTAGCTTTTGATAATGTATCTTTGAAGAAAAAAAGAAAGATATGCAACAACAACAAGAATTTGATTTAAAAAAAGTACTCCCGATTGGAATAGGTATTTTTGCTTTAATTATACTTTTAATTTCGTGGAACAGTATGACTGTAACCATTAAGTCAGGGCAAGGCGGAGTGCTATTTCGTTTATTAGCCGATGGAGTCGACACAGAGAATACTTATGGTGAAGGCTTCCATTTTATCTTACCATGGAATAATATGTTTGTGTATGAAGTTCGTCAGCAGGAAATAGGCGAGAAAATGGCCGTTTTATCTTCCAATGGTTTGGAAATTTCAGTTGATGTATCTGTATGGTATCAGCCTACTTATGTTGAATTAGGAAAGCTTCATCAGGAAAAAGGGCTAGACTATTTATCGACGGTAGTCAAGCCGTCAATCAGATCTGCCACACGATCAGTCATTGGTCGCTATACACCTGAACAAATTTATTCTTCCAAAAGAGATGCGATTCAGAGTGAGATTTTTGAAGAAACCAGAGATCTCTTGATAAGTCAGTACGTCCAAATTAACGAAGTTTTGGTGCGCGATATTACTTTGCCTCCAACACTTAAAATGGCTATCGAAAACAAGCTAAAACAAGAGCAGGAAAGTTTAGAATATGAGTTCTTACTCGAAAAAGCAACAAAAGAAGCCAAGCGTATCGAAATTGATGCAAAAGGTAAAGCCAGAGCAAATGATATTTTGGATGCCAGTTTAACTGATAAAATTTTACGCGAAAAAGGAATAGAGGCTACTTTAAAATTAGCTGAATCTCCAAATGCAAAAGTGGTAGTTATCGGAAGTGGTAAAGACGGAATGCCATTAATTTTAGGTGACAACAGATAATATTTAGAACATTTTTTGATATTTATTAAAAAGAATGCAGCATAATAAATTTATTATGCATGCATTCTTTTTTTTTATTAACTTTGGGTTCCACTATACTAAACGCGAATATGAGTATGTTTAAAATTATCGAAACCCCACGTGATGCAATGCAAGGCATCAAAGAGTTTATCTCTACGGAAAAGAAGATTGCCTATATCAATGCACTTCTTGAAGTTGGATTCGACACCCTAGATTTCGGAAGTTTTGTGAGTCCAAAAGCAATTCCGCAATTGCGAGATACTGCACAAGTAATTGAAAGTCTGGATTTAAGCACAACGAAAACCAAGCTTTTAGCCATTATTCCAAATCTGAGAGGAGCTCAAATGGCAGATGCATTTAATCAAATCGATTACCTGGGATATCCCTTTTCTATTTCAAATACTTTCCTACAACTCAATATCAATTCTGATATTGGGAAAGCTTTTATGGAAACAGAAAAAATCTTAAACCTTTGCTCAAAATCAGGAAAAGAGTTGGTTGTTTATATTTCAATGGCTTTTGGAAATCCTTATGGCGATTTGTGGAGCCCTGAAATAGTGTACGAATGGACCAGAAGGTTGCATCAAATTGGCGTAAAAATTATTGCGCTCTCAGATACTACGGGTGTTGGAAATTCCGAAACGATCGGTAATTCTTTTAAAGCAGTAGTTGAGGAATTTAAAGAAATTGAATTTGGTGCTCATTTACATACAAGCCCTGATAATTGCTTGCTCAATATAAAAGCTGCTTTTGATAATGGCTGTAGGCGCTTCGATACGGCTATCAATGGTTTGGGCGGCTGTCCTATGTCCAAACAAAAATTGATTGGAAATTTAAAAACAAGGAATTTATTGAAATTTTTAAAGGAACACAATATTAATTCAGGCCTTGATTTGCGTGCTTTTCACCGTGCTCTTGCAGTTGAAGCTTTAACCTTTCCTGGCGCAATACATCTTCCCAAAAAAATCATAAACCAATAAAGTCAAAGATTAAAAATTTATAAGGTTTCTATTATGCTGTTTAGTCCAGTTTTATGAAACCTTATTCTTTTCTTTGCGCACAATGTAGAAAACAACAAAATAGAATATTTAACCTTATTATTAATTCAGGGCTTGCTTGTGCGCGTATTACAACACATACAATAAATTGTCCTTACGCTTCATTTTGATTGATAATCGGCAGTAACTCCAAAAAGTCATTTTTTTCTATATTTTTTTAGTGAGGACTCAAGTTACCAGTTATCTGGAACATCGGCACTTTAACTCATTAGCACATTAGCATATTATCAGGTCATTTTTTTCAATGCAGAAAGCCTTTAATTTCTATCTTTGCAGCGAAATTTTTTCTAAAAAATGGGACTCCCTCAGGTTAACATAAAAAACAAACGTGCCAGCTACGAATACTTTTTAGTCGAGCGTTTTGTAGCTGGAATTCAGTTGCAAGGTACTGAGATAAAGTCAATTCGATATGGCAAGGCAAACCTTTCGGATGCTTATTGTGTTTTTATTGATAACGAGCTCTTTGTCAGAAATTTACATGTTTCTGAATATTCACTTGGTACGCATTATAATCACGTAGTTAAGCGCGACCGGAAGCTTCTGCTGAACAAAAAAGAGTTAAAAAAACTCCAGATAAAAATAAACGAAAAAGGCTTTACGATTATCCCCACTCGCCTATTTGTTACTGAAAAAGGTTTAGCTAAACTCGAAATCGCTCTGGCAAAAGGAAAACACACCTACGATAAGCGCGATACCATCAAGCAAAAAGATATTCAACGAGATACAGATCGCGAACGCTCTTAACATCTAACTTTTTCATTATTCATTTTATTTGCCTTAGCTTTTTTATGGCTCGAAAAATATAATTACTTTCGACTTTGCAAATAGACTATTTATGATCCAATCTTCCTTAACTGAAAAAAACTCCACCCTTTTTGTTGCTTCCGTAGCTAGTTTTATTACCCCTTTTATGGGATCAGCGATTAATATTGCCTTGCCAACCATTGGATCTGAGTTTTCGGCCGATGCCATTACCTTAAGCTGGGTAGCTACCGCTTATTTATTGACGGTAGCCATTTTTCTGATTCCCTTTGGCCGCTTGGCCGATATTCATGGAAGAAAAAAAATATTCCTCTACGGAATCATATTATTTACATTAGCCTCTTTGCTTAGCGGATTATCGCCTAACATTAAAGTGCTTATCTTTTTCAGGGTGCTTCAAGCCGTTGGAAGTGCTATGATCTTCAGTACCAGTGTGGCTATAATCACCTCTGTTTTTCCTCCAAAAGAAAGAGGAAGAGCAATGGGCATCGCCATAAGTGCCGTTTATCTTGGATTATCACTGGGTCCTTTTGTTGGCGGAATACTTACTCACTATTTTAGTTGGCGCAGCATTTTCTACTTTGTCGTGCCACTTGGCTTAATCACTATCTATTTTGTACTTACAAAATTGAAAAACGAATGGGCCGATGCAAAAGGGGAATCCT
>CAYPOW010000111.1:3104-10358 GCA_964412145.1 uncultured Draconibacterium sp. | reverse complement strand
GCCTCGATAAAATCAAGACCATAGAGCGCGACCGTATTCTTTTTGGGAAAGAACGTATTCCAATCAGCAAACAGTATAAAGAAGTTTTTGATGAATTTATTAAAAAGAAGTTTCTTTAACCCCTAAAGCAAATTAGTAGTTTAGATAGAGTTCTGCACGTGCAGATAAATCAGAGAGTCTCCAGTCTGGAGATTTCGGATGCTGGATTCTCTTAAACATGTAAAAAACGATTTCTTTTATCGAGACTGGAAACTGAATTTTACTGAAGTCGAATGATTCTTTGTGATTAGGTTCGCAATGTAGATTCCCTGGTTTAGTGCTTGTGGTTTCCACTTATGATATGCTTTACCATCAGCCTGACATCTGCCATTGATAACATCAACCAGTTTCCCGTCAAGGCTAAAAATCCTGATTGTATATTCAACATTTTTATAGGCAACAATTTTGAGCATTAGCCCACCCTGTAGTGGATCCATTAAAGCCTTTATTTCAGGCTTTAACACCCTAACAGTTTCAGTCTTTTTCTCAAGGCGTGCCAGTCCAATTCCAAATTCTCCGGCTCCAGTGTATAATAAGTAAAGAGAACCGTCACTGTTTTCAAAGACATCTGGATCACGAACTTGGTTTACCTCTTTTTTGGTGCTTCCACCATCAGATGGTAGGTTGGGTAAGTTAGAACCCTCCCATTCCCTGTCTGGCTTAAGAATATCCTTTGGAGGGTAGGAGGGGTCCCATTCTTCGAATGTTCTATTATCAAGCCTTATGGTAGAAAGCATGATTCTCTCAGGGGCATCACCAATCCGACTATAAAAAACATATAAGGTATCTTCTGAAACATGAACACCTACATGTCTTATTTCTATATCTTTTCCTGCAAGTTTGCTGTCTGCATCAATATCACTTTGGAATGCATCATCTTCCTGCTCTAACCAGAGCATGTCCTCGTAATTAAAACCAGCAGGTATCTTCCAAGGATCTTCCACGCTTCCGCCTTTATAGATGTCGGCCCGGTTATCGACAGCATACATTATACCCCTATACTCGAAAACCTTGAAATAACTACCGCCAAGCACAACCGCTTGGATATGCTCAAGAAAAGAGAGCCCGTAATTTGAAAAAGACACAAAAGTCCGCTGTCCACCAGGATTTATAGTACGTGCATGAAAATACATGATGATCCTTTGGTTTTCGTGATCAACAAGAACGTCAGGTGAAGCGATATGGTCCTTTATCACACGACCGTTTTCCAATTCAATTCTATCATCAACCCCAAGATCGAGCACGCCCCTATTTCCTACATTAATATCAGCCCCTGTTTTATGCAGTTTCCATGGACCTTCCAATTTAGATGCCCACGCAAGTCGGATATAATTGCCTTGATGATGAGCAAAGTAAAGGTAATAGACGGCAGATGGATCGACACGTTTATCAAGAGGAACCCAATCGGGTAGTCTGATCAAACTGGGTCCGTTAATATTTTCGCCTTCATCACTTGTTGCTCTCAAGTCAGTAAAATGCTTATCCGTGATAATTGGTAAGCGGTTATTTATTCGTGTCGCTTTATAATCCTGAGCGGTAACTAAAAGACTAGTTGTTACCATCCAAATAGACAGCAATAAATATTTTTGACTGGGTTTTATCATATAAAAAGAAGTCTAAGCATGTCTATACTACTGTGAAAAAACAAGAACAGCTCAAAGCACTAAAGCTATGAATTCATAAACAGCTTTTATTTTAACAATTCTCATGTTTTGAATGTATTTGTGTTTGAAATTTCAAATATAATGAAAATCATAAATTTATTGGAGATTCCGTATTTCAGTAAAGAAGCCCCTTCTTTTTCTCTTTCTAATACATTTTATAAAAATGATATATTATTCTTAATGGTTTGATTCCAAGAATAGAAGCAACACCAACAAAGGTTCCAAGACTTGATGTCTCGAAACCTTTTTTTATGCGCATGCCATGAGCATAGTTTCAGTTGAATATATTTTTAATCAAACAGGATTATATTAATGATAAAATAAGGATCAGCCTTATTTAATTCTACTTAATAGCACAAATCCAATCCCTGATAGAATCGAAGTAATGTCATAGGTCAATACTCTTGCGTCATCCATTATATTCGCAAATCCATTTAATAATAAGAGAATACCAATAACTAATAATGCAATTCTTATTTTCTTATTCATTTATATTTTGCTTTAATTATGACTAACGTCAAATTTAACACAAAGATTATATGCGACTTACAAATTTTTATTTTCTGAAAGCCGTTTTCAATTTCTACTTATAGCGTTTTCGATTCTTCAATAGCCTCAGTCACATTGATTACATAATCGCCTATTTTCTCACTTAAACTAAAAGTATCGGTATAGAAAACGCCTACTTTATGCTTGTATTTTTTAGCTTTCAAATCTTCGAAATGCTTCACTCTGAGTTCGTTTCTCTTTGAGTTTATTTCCTTTTCAATTTCAAGAGCTTTTTTTCCATTGACACTCCATAAGCTTTGTTCCAAATTACTGTTCATTTCCTGGAAAGATTGTTTTACCAATTCCCAAAGTTCTTGTAGCAAAATAATTTGCTCTTGAGGGATATAAGTTTTCCGTTCGTGATTTAAATCAATTACTCTTGAAACCTGATAAATTATATCGGCATTGCTTTCCAGGTTGTCAATAATAGCCAGCATAGCCATAATTTTTCTAGAGCTTTCGTGACTAATTTCACCTTCAAGCACTTTGGATAAATACGCTGCAATTTCATCTTCGAGACTGTCTGTAATCTCTTCATATTTTTTTATGCGCTCAAGTAGTTTGGAATACTTTTTTGGTTTATGTTCTTCAATAAGTTTTGGAATTAGACAAAACATTTTTTCCACACGTTTTCCGAAAACAGCAATTTCTTTTTGAGCCAATACCGTTGAGATTTCACTTGTCGACAAAAGCCCCATGTTGATATATTTTAATCGAAATCCCTCATCTTCTTCATCTCCGGATTTTACTAAAAAAGTGGCAATTTTAGCTATAAACCCAACAAAACCAATAAGTATTAAGGTATTTAACACATTAAATATTGAGTGAAATAAAGATAAACCAATGGGGTATACACTTTTTACACTTTCAAAATCAGCTACAGACAAATTGCTTGCCAAAACGGAAACACCTTGATTGATATTTACAATATAATCGATCATCCTTAGAAATGGATTGAACAAAGCTAAAATCCATAAAACCCCGAAAATATTAAAAAGTAAATGAGCTCTTGCCGCTCTTTTAGCAGAAACGTTGGCTACCAGAGCAGCTACATTCGCCGTAATAGTTGTGCCTATATTTTCGCCCAAAACCATGGCCGCAGCAAGCTCAAAAGGAATTAAACCATTGTAAGTAAGAACTAAAGTGAGAGCCATCGTTGCGCTCGATGATTGAATAATAATGGTTAATAGCGAACCAATTGCCACAAAAATCAGAACAGACCCAAACCCAAAATTTGTATACGACGACAGAAAAGTCAACACTTCAGGATTGCTTTTAATATCAGGCACCGATTCCTTTAAAAACTGTAAGCCAATAAACAAAATGGCAAAACCAATTATAAATTCTCCCCACGATTTTCTCAAGCTGTTTTTTGAAAAAAACAAAGGAAAACTCAATCCTATTAGCGGAAGCGACAAAAAGCTGAGACTAATTTTAAATCCCAGGAGCGAAATTATCCAGGCCGTAACCGTTGTGCCAATATTGGCCCCCATAATTACAGCAACAGCGCCGGTCAATGACAGAAGGCCTGCATTTACAAAACTCACAACCATAACTGTAGTTGCAGATGAAGATTGAATAGTAGTTGTTACCAAAATTCCAGTAAATGCGCCTTTGAAACGATTGTTGGTCATAGCGCCAAGAATATGTCGCATTTTACTTCCGGCGACTTTTTGCAAGGCCTCACTCATTAATTTCATTCCATAAAGGAACAAACCCAAAGCGCCTATGAGCGTGATTAAATTCCAAATAACAGTGAAAATATTCATACTGTAAGTCAAATGTGTTTAAGGTTTAAAGTTAATACTTTCTGTCGTTGAACGCAGAAAAATTAAAATTTCTCATCATATTTAGTCCATAAATCGTTGCCCAATTGCCAAGCAGCATCCACTACTTTATTTCCCCAAAGCATTGTGTATTCTGTAAGTTTATCCTGTGCTTTTTTGGGATTTTTAGTGTATAATTCCAAGACTTCCTTTTCAAACTGAGCCGTTTTATCAAAGATTTCTTGTTGCATTGGATTAAATACGGCATCCACATCTTTATGCATATCGCCCCAGCGCTGAGCTGACAAGGTGCTCATTCGGTTAAATGCCCACCAGGCTGATTTATAGGTAAATCCATCACGTCCTGGAGTTTTGTAAGCCACAGGCAAATCGGTGGTTCCGGCATAAACAGGAATGTAAATAGAGGTTGAAATATTATCCATCGCCAGCCATTCAACACCACCAATAGCATCGGGTAACCAATCACGACTCTGAATGATGGTGCCATACATTGTGTACCAACGAGCAATTGTTCGTTCACCCAAAGCGCCCCAGCCACCATTAATGCGATGTAATATCAACTCATCATAAGGCATGTGAGGATTTGCCAAAGGCGATATCATTGTTTTTCCATTTTCATCAGAAACGGTTAGGGTTTTTCGCATATCAAATTCGGTACCTTCGTAATAATCTTTGAAAATGCTAACCACTTTTTCCAGCGTAATTAATGTATCAGGCTTTATCGAAAAAGGATAGTCTGAGGCATTTGGATCTAAACCTAAACTTGGCGCGGCCAAATCAAAAACGCGCCATTCTCTTCTTCGTGATGCAAGAGATGTGCGGCTATGAGGTGCATAAACATAATTAAAGCGAAAAATTTCTTTTTCAGGATTCCAATAACCGTTCTCTTTGGCGATTGCAAAAATATTGTCTGAAGCCATAAAATAATCAGCATTTTCCAAATCAATTTCTTTGATAGTGCTCGCATTTGCATTTACTGAAATATGCTTATCAGGAACACGCTGAGCTGCCCAAACGGCGCCCACTTTACCTACGCCGGGGCCTACAATTTCTAAATGCCATACTTCTTTCGGATCAGAAATAGTCAAACACTCGCCATAATCGTTCCAGCCATATTTTTCGAGCAATTCGCCTGATACTGTAATTGCTTCTCTGGCCGTTTCGCAACGCTCCAGAAGAATTAGGCAAAGTCGCTGACAATCAATTAATCCCGCATCACTTTGCAGTTCATCACGACCGCCAAAAGTGCTTTCGCCAATAGCCAGTTGTTTATCGTTCATACTAGGATAAGCCGTATTTATAAAGCCATGTGTTTCTTCCACTTGGGGAATACTTCCAATTTCTATATGAGCATAAGCAGGCATTTTCCGCGTGTTATCCTGTTCGCGTTTATACATTTTTGAAACAGCACTTTCTTTGTGTTTTTTGGGAGGGACAATGTCCATCCATGAGCGCGTTCTGTGACTATCGTCTGTATGTGAGGTTATTACAGAGCCATCGAAAGAGGCTGCATTACCAACAGTGATTGAAGTACAAGCTTCGGGATAGCCTCCTTGCCAATCGCTTTTATCGGCAGTTTGAGCAAGAATAAAAAAAGGAGAGAGTAAAGAGATTAAAACAAGAAATATTTTTTTCATTTGTTCGATTTAGATTGATTATTAGCAAAAATAATCAATAATCTGAAAAAACAATCTGGTTTAGGTTTCAAATTTGATTTACTAACACATTGTTCTTATCGCCATTCGATAAAAAGGCTAACTTTGGAAAATGAATTTTATACGGTTGATACCTGTTATTTTGAGTTTCCTTATTCTTGGAGCACATTTTTCGAGAGACAATATGACCCTATTTATGGTAATTTCTCTTGCTTTCCCCTTACTTTTATTTGTAAAAAAAGTGTGGGTTCCGAAAGTGTTTCAGATCACACTTATTCTAGCAGTTTTGGAATGGCTACGAAGTTTGTATTTTTATATTCAAGCCTACGAACAAAACGGAAAATCGTGGACAAAATTGCTTATCATAATTGGTGTAGTTGCCTTATTTACAGGCCTTTCCGCATTGGTGTTTAGAAGTAGAAAACTTCGAGACAGGTATATTTAATTTGTCATAAAATCGCCTCATTTATTTCTCTGAATTTAATCCAATCATATTTCCTTCTGAATCTTCAATGATGGAAATAAAACCATATTCTCCAATACTAAATTTCGTCTTCAATACTTTCCCTCCATTTTCTGCAACACGGCTTTCTTCAATTGCGCAATCATCACAATTAAAATAAACAACAGTTCCTCCTTTTCCCGCTTTCATCCCTTTGGCTTTGGACAGTGCTCCGGCAGCAAATTTTCCATTTTCAACCCACGGAAAAGCAAACATCTGCCACACAGGATCAGATAAATCCATAAACTCACCAAATTGAAAAACACTGGAATAAAACGCCTTAGCTCTTTCCATATCATCTACATAAATTTCGAACCAACCTACTACATTACTATCTTTCATAATTCTTTTTGTTTTTAAGATGCTAATTTACAATCAAAAAGAAACTATTATGTAATCCAGATGTTAAAGAAGTGTGAAATTACAGATTTAAAAATGCGCTATATTTTATTAACAAGAATCTGTTTCTTATGTGTTTAAATAATAATTTCCCCTACCAAATAAGTAACCGCATTCCCCGAAATTAAAACACGTTCTCCTTTTAACTCACAAAGTAAACCCCCACCGCGTTTTGATAATTGTTGAGCCGTTAATTTATTCTTTCCCAATTTTTTAGCCCAAAAAGGAGCAAGGCTGGTATGTGCCGATCCTGTGACTGGATCTTCGGGAATGCCTATCTGAGGAGCAAAAAAACGGGAAACAAAATCAACAGTATCGCCTTTGGCGGATACAATAACACCTCTGTTTCCAGCCTGAGCAATCAAGTCGAAATTGGGCGCAAAATTTTCGATTTGTGTTTGTGTGTCAAAAATTAAAAGGAAATCTGCATTTCCTTGATATGCCTCAAGTGGTTGAATACCAAATGCTTTTGTTAGTATTTCAGGAATTTTGATCGGTTTTAGTTGATCCTGAGGAAAATCCAATTGCAGTAGGTTGCCCACTTTTCTAACAAACAAATTCCCCGAATTCTTCGAGATAAAGCAAATCTGATCTCCCGAATAATTCAAATGATTGAATAAAACATGAGCCGAAGCTAAAGTGGCATGACCACATAAATC
>CAYPOW010000111.1:0-3004 GCA_964412145.1 uncultured Draconibacterium sp. | reverse complement strand
ATCACACAAGAAAAAACCCTTCATTTCTGTTACATTTGCAGTTCAAAACTCCGTCAACTATGTTAAAACACTTATCTTTCTCTTTATTTATTGTACTTGTGTGGATATTCAGCTCCTGCAATACACCACAAAAGCAAGTAGAAAATACTACTGAAGAAATTGTTCTAAAAGAACCCATTTTACTTTTCGATATCCCTATAGATTCTTTTCTGGTAGAAAAAGAAAAGGTGAAACGCAATCAAAATTTATCTGACATCTTGCTTAAGCAAAACGTTTCTTACGCTCGAATTGCACAGCTTGTAGACATTGCAAAACCTGTTTGCAATGTGCGAAAAATAAAAGCAGGAAACACCTACTATCTTTTTAAAGATAGCGATAGTTTAGCAACACTCCGTTACTTTGCGTATGAAAAAAATCGCGTGGAATATGTTGTTTTTGATTTGCATGATACTATTCGCGTTACTGCCGGGAATAAGGAAATAATCCGTGTTTTAGATACGATAGAAGGCACTGTAAATTCTTCTTTATGGAACGCAATGGTTGATAACAATGCAAACCCTGAATTGGCCAATGAGCTTTCCGATATTTATGGTTGGGCAATCGATTTTTTTGGAATACAAAAAGGAGATTCCTATCGTGTTTTGTATGAACAACTGATAGTGGATAAGGACACTTTTGGCATTGGAAAAGTATTTGCCGCTAAATTTAAGCACATTGGTACAGATTACAATGCCTATTATTTTACACAAGATTCTGTAGGTGAATTTTTTGACGAAGAAGGCAAGAGCTTGAGAAAAACTTTTCTGAAAGCACCCTTGAAATTCAAACGCGTTAGCTCTCGATTTTCGAACAGTCGGATGCACCCAATTTTAAAAATAAGACGACCACATCATGGAGTTGATTATGCCGCAGCATCAGGAACACCAGTGCATACTATTGGCGATGGCGTAGTTGTTAAAAAAGCATACCAAAAAAATGGGGGAGGAAACTACCTTACCATCAAGCACAATGGTACATATTCGACGACTTATATGCACCTTAGAGGATATGCAAAAGGTATTTATGTCGGGAAAACACTGAAACAAAGCGATTTGATTGGATATGTTGGAATGACAGGTCTGGCCAGTGGTCCGCATCTTGATTTCAGAGTCTATAAAAATGGCAATGCAATAAATCCCTTAAGATTAAAATCGCCATCGGCAAAACCCGTTGATTCAATCCATTTGCAGGAATTTTATTATTTGCGCGATAGCTTGAACTTGTTGCTTTATCCAAAGAAATAAAGGATTTCTTTAATAACATAATTTAAATTTCATTCATGTTTTAGAAAAGTGAGTTATCAAACGTATATAGTACGTTTTTTTAATAGCCTTTATATCAACAAGATAGTGTTTTTTGTTGATGAAAAGATCCTTTGTGCGACTTTGTGAACCTTGGTGGTTTATTTTTACCACAAAGGAACCCGAAGTGCACACTAAGTAACACTAAGTCAGTAATAATACCTTGATATTCTATATAAAACAGATAACCTTTACTTTAATAAAGTGCGATTATTGACTAAATGATCATTTTACCTCAACATTTTTTCCATTGTTTCCATATTCAGCGCATGGTCAATATTTTTTCCATCTGCCTGATACAAAAAGTTGATTTTATTGGCATGAACTTCATTTATCTTTCTACGTACAATTTTCATAGAGCTATTGACCATTGAATTTGCTTCTGTGAAACCTTCGCTTAATACAGCAAAAGAGGAAGGCAACCACCGCTCTGGAAACATACCGGCATGTTTGCCGTTTGCCTTGTAGTGATTAATTTCTTCCTGTAAAATATTAAGTGCCTCTTTCCGACCTTCTTCCGATTGTGGATTTAAATTACGAGCTTTAACTTCTTTGCGTAAAGGCTCTTTATTTGGAAAAATTAAACCTACAGTATAAGGGTCCTGATTGTTGTGCAACATACACTGATCCACATATTTAGAATGCTCCATCAGTGCTTCTTCTATACTTTCTGGACTGTATTTTTCACCATCGTGACCAATCAATAAACTTTTAAAGCGACCCAAGACATAAAGAAATCCATCGCTATCCATATAACCTAAATCGCCTGTAAAAAGCCAGCCATCGCGCAAAGCTTCTTTGGTGGCGTTTTCGTTACGCCAATAGCCAACCATTACGTTCTCACCCTTGACTACAATTTCGCCTTTTTCTCCCTGAGGTAATTCATTGCCTTTATCGTCGCAAATTTTAATTTCCAGATTTTCAACTAAAAAACCAGAAGAACCCATTTTATGGCGATGCGCTGCATTAGATGAAATAATTGGAGAAGCTTCTGAGAGGCCATACCCTTGATACATAGGCATTCCGATGGCGTAGAAGAATTTTTGAATGTCTGTATCGAGCAAGGCTCCACCACCCACAAAAAATTTCAAATTTCCACCAAAACCTTCGCGGACTTTACTAAACAATATTTTATCGAAAAGAGCAAGAAGAGGTTTCTTCAAAAATTTAAGACCTTTCCCTTTATCAAATCCAAGGCCATTGTAATCGTAAGCCGTTTTTAAGGCATAATTAAATAATTTTTCAGCAAAAGGGCCTTTGGCTTTGATTCCGTTTTCAATATTTTTTTTGAAATTCCTGGCCAAAGCAGGAACACTCATCATTATATGAGGTTTAATTTCTTTGATATTGATGGGGATATTTTTGAGGGTTTCCGGACCAGTTTTTCCAGCCTGAACAGTTGCCAGACTAGCGCCAAATTTCATAAAGCTGTAAATACCAGCCGTATGTGCAAAAGAGTGGTCGAGCGGAAGAATGATTAATGTTTTATAGTGAGGAGGAATATTCATTAAAGTTGAGGCCTGCTCCACATTGGCATAATAATTTAAATGTGAAAGAATTATTCCTTTCGGATCGGCGGTGGTTCCTGAAGTATAGCAAATGTTTGCATACGTGTTTTCTTCGATACTTTTAAGCGTTTCATCAAACTCATTTCTATTGGAAAT
>CAYPOW010000110.1:7061-10533 GCA_964412145.1 uncultured Draconibacterium sp. | reverse complement strand
TCTCCTTTTTCGTAAAACTCTTTTTGGTTGATAATGGTATCGATAGCAATGGTTGACTTACCAGTTTGGCGATCGCCAATAATCAACTCACGCTGACCACGCCCAATAGGAATCATTGCATCGATGGCTTTAATTCCTGTTTGCAAAGGCTCATTTACAGGCTGACGATAAATTACACCAGGTGCTTTACGTTCCAGTGGCATTTCATAAGTTTTACCTTCGATTGGTCCAAGACCATCGATAGGCAATCCCATAGGATTGATAACACGTCCTAACATACCTTCGCCCACTTCGATGGAGCCAATACGTTTGGTGCGTTTTACCACATCGCCTTCAAGGATTCCTGTTGAACCTCCCAGAAGCATAACTCCAACATTATCTTCTTCCAGATTCATAACCAGACCAAGAATTCCGGTTTTGTCAAATTCAACCAATTCTCCTGCTTGCGCATTGTTTAGTCCGTAAATACGAGCAATACCGTCGCCAACCTGAAGAACAGTTCCTACTTCCTCTAATTCTGCCTCTGTTTTAAAGCCGGCTAACTCTTGTCTTAAAATTGCTGATACCTCAGCGGGATTAATTTGAGCCATATATATTTTGTTTACCTATTATTTCCCGGCAAAAACCAGGTTGTTTTTAATATTATCTTTAAATCTTTTTATAAGTGTTTTGGTAGATGCATCGTATTGATAATCAGCAATTTTTACAATAAAACCACCAAGCAAATCAGCATTGATATATTCATGCAAACGCACCTCTTTGCCACTTAAATTCTTTAACATATTTAAAATAGCTGTTTTAGCATCTTTTTCAATCTCAGTAACTGAAGTAAGCCAGGCATCGGTAATGCCACGGTAATCGTTGTAAATATTTAAAAACGATTCGGCCACTTGCTGAATAATATCTTCCCGGCCATTTTTAGCCAAAAGGCTTAAAAAACGAAGACTGAGCAAATTAATTTTCTTTTCAAAGAGGGCCTTAAAAATGGATGTTTTCTTATTTGCTTTTACCACAGGACTTTTCAAAAGTAAAGCGAGGTCGTGGTTTTCGCTAACAACATCATTAATCAATTGTATATCATTGGCAACGATTTCAAGTTTTTGCTGTTCAAGCGCTAACTCAAAAAGTGCTTTTGCATATCGGTTGGCCAGGCGAATTTGCTTCATTCCTTCAATTTTAGTTTAGTTGATTATCAGCTTCGCTAATTAGCTTATTCATCAGTGTCTTTTGCTTTTTATCTTCTGAGAGTTCAGCTTTAATTAGTTTTTCTGCAATCTCGATTGACAAATCTGCTACCTGATTTTTCAAATCGCGCAAAGCAGCTGTTTTTTCCTGCTCGATAATGGCTTTTGCATTCGCCACAATTTGTGTAGCTTCGTGCTCAGCCTGAACTTTTGCTTTTGTAATCAAATCGCCTTTCAATAATTTTGCTTCCCGAAGCATTTCTTCACGCTCATTACGTGCTTCTTTTAACAATTCCTCGTTATTGGCTTGCAAGTTTTTTATTTCATCGCGAGCTATTTGGGCAAGTTCCAAAGACTTAGAAATTCCTTCTTCTCTTTCTTTTAAGCTGCCTAAAATCATAGGCCACGCATACTTGCTAAGCAAGAATAAAACAATTCCAAAGGAAAGGGTCATCCAAAAAATCAATCCTATTCCGGGGCTAACTAATTCCATAATTTATATTTTCTTTTTTTACTTAATCAATTAAAATCAAACACTCTGACCAACCGTCAAAGTGCTTGATTATTCTATTTTATCGGCTTATAAAAAGACGATTAGCAAACAAACTACAATAGCAAAGAAGGCAACACCTTCGATAAGGGCAGCGGAAACAATCATGTTAGAACGAATGTCGCCAGCAGCTTCAGGTTGACGAGCGATACCTTCAACAGCACCACGGCCAATCTGACCAATACCCATACCTGCTCCAATAGCAGCAATACCAGCACCAATTCCGGCACCCATTTTTGCGTAAGGAGCTAAATCGGCTACAGCTTGTAATAAAACGGTTAATAAAGACATAATTTATAATTTATTGATTAGTAATAATTTTTCTTTTAATGATGTTCTTCAGTTGCCGCACCAAAATAAAGTGCTGACAATAAGGTAAATACATAAGCCTGAATTAAGGCTACCAAAAATTCGAGGAAGGTGAGGAATATGGCAAAAGCAATAGAAACCACACTAACTCCGTATCCTGCAACAGGACTCATATTTCCGAAAATAAAGATCAAACTAATAAAACCCAAAACAATGATATGGCCTGCTGTGATGTTTGCAAACAAACGAACCATCAATACAAAAGGTTTTGTAATTAATCCCACCAATTCAACAATTGGCATCAAAGGAATTGGAATTTTTAACCACCAGGGAACGCCAGGTGTATTAACAAGATGAGTCCAGTAGTTTTTATTTCCACTCACATTTGTGATAATAAATGTAAATAAAGCCAAGACTAATGTGATGGCAATATTTCCGGTTAAGTTAGCACCTCCCGGAAAAAATGGAATCAATCCTAAAAGATTATTGAAAAAGATAAAGAAAAATATAGTTAAGAGATAAGGTAAATATTTCTCGTATTTCTTTTCTCCAATAGATTCTTTGGCAATATCGTCGCGAATAAAAATGATAAATGGCTCCAAAGCCGACTGAATTCCTTTGGGTGCCAGTCCTTTCCTTTTTTTGTATGATTTTGCAATTCCAAAAAAGACCCATAAAATCAAGATTAAGCTAATCCAAAGAGAAAGAACGTTTTTTGTGATTGAAAAATCCCAGGGCATTCCTGCTTCTGTATTTTCTATAATTTGATGATTCTGAAGATATTGTTCAACATCGATATAAGCCAATTTTCCTTTATGTGCGCCGCTATGCATTATAGCTAAACCAAATGCAATATGCTGATTATGAATTAATTCGTCGGCATGAATCAACTCTTTATTTTCGTCGAAAAGGGCAGGAGAGTGGCCGTGATGAAAGTTTCCCGACATAAATGTAAGCAAGCTGCCTTCGTGATAAATGATAACCGGCAAGGGAATGCTCAGATGAAAATCGCCATAATCTAAAATATGCCATTCATAAGCATCAACAATATGCTCAATTATCATTTCACCGGCATTAAAAGCCTGCTCTTTACTCTGTTCTTGATTCGCTACAGGATGATTTGTTAAATTTTCATCTGCATGTTGAGCAAAAATAGAACTATTGAATTGCAAGAAAAGGAAGACTAAAAAGTATTGAACAGGTCTGATTATCATAGTTTTAATTACGCATTGTCAGGTACAAAAATATAAATTTCAAATAATTGTGCAATTTTACGAAAAATATGCCAATTCTGAGGCTTAAATGTTAAAATTTAGGTATTTATTTACGGAAATAGGATTTGGGGAGAGACAAACCTTGGGCTGTATATTTTCACAAATTTTTTGCTTAAAAAAATAATAGCCACAGATACACGAATAAAATGAAATTC
>CAYPOW010000110.1:0-6961 GCA_964412145.1 uncultured Draconibacterium sp. | reverse complement strand
CAGGATAAAAACGAACGTTTTAAGACTGTATTTCAATATGTTAAACCAGATATTTTAACGGTAAATGAAATGGCAGAAAACCCTATATTTCATGATTCTCTGTTAAAGGAAGCATTAAATGTTGATGGAATTACCAAATACAAACGGGCAACATTATCCAGTATGGCTCAAGGCGATTTATTGGTAAATATGCTCTATTATAATTCCGAAAAATTGACACTTTATAAACACGATGCTATTGGTACTTCATATAGAGCAACAGATGTGTATACGATGTTTTATAATGCATTTGATTTAGCTGAAACTAATGATACCTTATTTCTTACTTATATTGTGACTCATTTAAAAGCAGGTTCATCAGATGTCGCCACTCGTGCTTCACAAACAGCGCAGATTATGAATTACATTCAGACACACGATTTAGGTCCAAATTATGTTTTTAGCGGTGATTTGAATGTTTATAAGTCCTCTGAAACAGGCTATCAAAACCTGATAAAAGACTATAGCGGAACAACTTATTTATATGATCCGATAGAAGCTCCCGGCGACTGGAATAATAATGAAGCCTATAAAGCAGTTCACACACAATCGAGCCATAGCTCTTACAACGGATGTGCTTCCAATGGAGGACTTGATGATCGCTTTGATTTTATTTTAGCCTCTGATGCGCTGATAAGCGGATCAAATCAGATGCAGTTATTAAAAGACTCTTACACCGCTTTAGGTAATGATGCTTTGCATTTTAATACGTCTATTTTAGCTCCACCTGTCCATGCTACCGTTCCTTCGGAAGTTATCGATGGACTGTATTATGGTAGCGACCACTTGCCTGTATTGGCTCAGATTGAAGTAGCCCAATCTTATTTGGGAATTGATGAAGCCACTCATTTTGCACAGGTTAAATTTCAAAATCCTGTACAACAATACATGAATTTAGATATTTTGTTTGAAAACGTAACATCTTTTGAAACAAGTATTTATGATTTAATGGGTCGTCAATTATTTCATATATCTTCTGGTGAAAAAAGCGTAGAACATCATTTAAGCATTGATGTGAATAATTTAAAAAGCGGAATTTATTTTCTTAGCTTGAAAACAGAAAACGGGCAAAAAAGCGTTCATAAATTTTTCAAGAACTAGGTTCTTTGTATCTTTGTTGGGCACCATTAGGAAAAGCCGATTGAATTTTGGATATTTGGAATATAAATGGAAAATTAAATGACAACAGTTGACAAAATAAGAACTGGATTAATTGATAAAATCCTTTCCATTAATAACAAAGACTTTTTAGAAGCACTTGATAAACTAATCACATCAAGTAAATCTGAATCCGAAATTGTGGAATTGACCGATGATCAAAAAACAATGTTAGAAATGAGTGAACAGGATATAAAAAACGGAAAACTTATTTCTCAAGAAGCAATGAATAAACGAAATCTTGAATGGCTAAACGCAATGTAGTTTGGACTAGAACAGCTGACCTTCAATTCATCGGGATTTTGGAATATTGGGTTAAAAAAAACAAAGCCAATACTTATTCAAAGAAACTTTTGAAATTAGTTTCAGAAAGGACTATACAAATTGCCGAAAAGCCTTTTATTTATAAATCAACAGATTTTAAAGATGTAAGAGTAGCGTCATTAAGAAACTTTAGTATTTATTACAAAGTTTCTGATGAACAAATTATAATTGCTGCATTTTGGGACAATCGACAAGACCCAAAAAGTCTTTTGAAAATATTACAGAACAAAAAATAACATTGCACAATAAAGGCTCATATGCAAAAGTCCTAAAGCTTCGTGAGGAGCTTGGTTTCTCGACGATCCCGATACTGAATATAGCCAAACCATTTAAATAACTTAAGAGAAAGTATGAAAACACTTTATATCATGCGGCATGGCAAAGCCGAAGATAATTCAGACAAGCCCGATTACAAGCGAAAACTAATTTCGAAAGGCATAAAAAGAAATGATAAAATAGGGCAAATGCTTATTGCCCGTAAAGCTCATTTTGATGCTATTATTTGTAGCAATGCTACCCGAACCGTCGAAACCGCTGAAATGATGGCCGAGCTTTTTGGTTTTCCATTGATAGAAATTCAAAAAGTAAAAGAATTGTATTTAGCTCCCGTAAATGTGATGCTGGATACTTTTTATTCTGTCGACAATAGCTATTCGAATATTTTGGTTGTTGGTCATAATCCTGGTGTAAGCGAACTCCTTACAAGTTTAAGTGGACAGATGATTGATTGGCTCCCCACATCAGCTCTTATTGCCATTGAATTTGATACCGATAAATGGGAAGAAATTAGCCGTGCTCCTGCAAAAATTGCTTTTTCCTTGTCGCCAAAATAGAATTTTCGATTCTACTCATTTTATTGATTGCCAACAATACTGGATTTATGCTTTGAGAGCTTTGCAAAACTATAAATAAGGGTCATCGAATCCAAAAACTTAAAAACAGACGCGTAAGGTGATATGACAATTAAGGTTTATTCATAAATTAATTCGTAAAATCCTGCCATAGGCATCACTATGTATGGCGAAATAAAAAGCCACGAATGCACTAAAGAACACAAAATAATAATAGTGGATAAATACGTTTTGTGAAATTTGGTGCCTTAGTGATTTGGTGGCATTTAAAGTATTGTAATGCTTTATAAAAAAAGGTCAGTCAAATAAATGACCAACCCTTTTTAAAATAGAATTTAATGTTTTACCAAATTACAGCTCTTTCACTTTCAGGAAGATACATTTTGTCTCCTTCTGCAATATCAAATGCCGCATGAAAATCAGGGATATTAGGCAGTGGTCCATTTACACGGAATTCGCCTAACGAGTGAACGTCTTCTTTTGTTAAACGTAACTTTTCAGCATCGCGAACATTTTGTCCCCATACATGCGCGTAAGCAATATAAAAGCGTTGTTCAACTGTGAAGCCATCTATATCGGCAACTTCTTTACCATCTGTTGCTTTCATAAAGGCAGTATGAGAAATATTTAAACCACCCAGGTCTGCAATATTTTCACCTAAGGATAATTCTCCATTTGCATGAACATCGTCCAAAACAACAAAACTATTAAATTGATTAACCAAGACTTGAGTACGTTCATTAAAACGTTGGGTATCTTCTTCTGTCCACCAATTATTAAGGTTTCCTGTTTTGTCGTATAAACTTCCTTTATCATCAAAACCGTGAGTCATTTCGTGGCCAATTACCACACCAATTGCTCCATAATTAACTGCATCATCGCCATCCATAAAGAAGAAAGGAGGCTGCAGAATACCTGCTGGGAATACAATTTCGTTAACTGAAGGATTATAATACGCATTTACCATTTGTGGTGGCATTCCCCATTCTGTTTTATCAACGGGCTTATTTATTTTGCTTAAATTGTATGCTCTTTCAAATTTACTGCTTCGGAGAACATTCATCGCATAGGAGTCTTTTTCAATATTCAGGTCTGAATAATCTCTCCATTTGTCAGGATAACCAATTTTTACATTGATAGTTGCAAGTTTTTCAAGTGCCTCAGCCTTCGTAATATCACCCATCCAGGTAAGGTTTTCAATTCTTTTCCCTAAGGCAAAGCGAAGGTTTTCAACTAGGTCGATCATTCGTTTTTTAGCTGCTTCTGGGAAGTATTTTTGAACATAAATTTGTCCGATAGCTTCACTTAAGGATCCATCAACGGTTCCTTGAACGCGTTTCCAGCGAGGACGAAGTTCAGGTGTGCCGCGCAATGTTTTACCAAAAAACGCAAAATTTTCATTCACCACATTATCGCTCAAATAAGGAGCTGCTTCGTGAATTAAGTGCCAACGGAAATAAGTTTTCCAATTCTCGATTGAAACGTCTTTAATCAAAGCACTCATTTCTTTGTAAAAACCAGGCTGTCCAACTATGATTATACCAGGATCGCCTAAACCTGCTTGGTCGAAATACATTTTCCAATTGTAGGTAGGAGCTATTTTTTCCAAACCACTTAAGTCGAATTTATTGTAGTAGTTAGATGGGGTTCTCATATCTAAGCGAGTCATAGAAGCTTTTGCTAAACGCGTTTCCATTTCCATCACTTTTTCTGCATTTGCTTGTGCGCTAGCCTCATCATCGGCCAAAAGCATAAACATATTCTTTACGTGATTTAAATAGGCTGTGCGGATACCTTCTGCTCTTTCAGTATCATCGGTATAATAATCGCGGTCGGGCATTCCCAGGCCACCCTGCCATAAATACGTAACTACTTGTGCGCTATTTTTACTGTCGGCCATGCCAAATACATTGAACAATCCGCCAATACCAGCTTCATGCAAATAACTGATATGGGCATTCAAATCATTTTTTGTTTGAATGGAGGCAATCTTTTCAAGTTCAGGCATTAATGGATTGATATCATCCGCGTTTATTTGAATGGAATCCATACCAAGAGCATAAAAATCACCAATTTTTTGGGCGACAGAGCCTGCTTCATTTTCCTGAGCTGAAAGTTCTGCAAAAATGCCTTTGATTTGTTTTACGTTCCGATCTGCAAGTGCATCAAAAGATCCAAAACGACTGCGATCGGCAGGCAGAGGGTTGTTTTCGATCCATCCGCCATTGGCGTAAAGATAAAAATTGTCTTTTGGATTAACGGTTAAATCCATGTCTTCCAGCATAATAGGTTTTGTTTCTGTTTGTCTGGCTTCACTACAACTTTGAAAAAAGCCCAAAGCCAGAATGCTTCCCAATGAAAGCACTGATAAGCGTTTAAATAACATTTTCATACTGATTGTTTTAAATTGTTTTAATCATTTTCGGAATCATCGATTTTTTAGACGCTGTTTTTTATAAGTAATTACATCAATCG
The DNA here is from genome assembly GCA_964412145.1 of uncultured Draconibacterium sp. GTDB lineage: Bacteria > Bacteroidota > Bacteroidia > Bacteroidales > UBA12170 > UBA12170. The sequence continues at coordinate 2,114 of CAYPOW010000110.1, read as the reverse complement.
AATCGATTTGATTAAATGATAATTAGCGTGCAAGTTAATTATTATTTTGTATTCAACAGATATCCAAAAGGCAATTCTATTTCCGGAACAGAAAATGAAGTAAAGAATAAAGGATCAATAAATTATACTTCGCAGGCATTGCCCATGCAGTTTGGTTTTTCAACTGGTTCCTTGAAAAGCTTTAATCGGATAGCCAAAAAGTAAATTTGGCATCCACCGCAAATACCAAAAGCGGTTTCAATAAATAAAAGGAAAAGACAAATTAAGCAAAGCATGCATACAGGATCGAAAAAGGAAACATCGCTTAACAACATAAGCGACAAGCCGAAAATTACACTTGCTAAGACCAGGCCTAAACTCCAGGCGAATTTCTTTTGAATCGCTCCAATGGGTAATGGCGATTGCTTGCGTACGATTAATCGTCCAAGAAAAAGAGTGGGCGAAAACTTAGGGTTGATAAATATACCGATGATAAAATTAAGCATTAAAAATCCTGAAATATACGGGAGTACAATATAGTTCTGTAATATAAATCCATTAATAAAAGCAATGATACCTAGTAAAAACATTATACCGGCACTTGCTCTCATGGCTCTCTCATTCAGCGTTTTATATCCTCTGCCTTCTGAATATTCACCAAAACTGATTATTGACATATTTTTTTAGTTTTTTTGATTCGGGCAAAAGTAACACATTAAAATACACAGGTTTATGCTTAGTCATTTATTGTGATAAATATAACATTTTTAAAAAATCAGAAAAGATACCGCGGAAATTTTTTAAGGCACACGCAACCAAATGATCCTGTTTTGCATCTTTAGAGTATCATCACTAAAATATTTAGACTATGAAAATTAAACAGGCATTTATTTTATCCTTTCTATTCTTGATGAGTTTTTCCTTTTTAGAAGCTCAAACAGATGATAATTCATCAGGCGAAACACTAAAAGACCGGAATCAGGATGTGCAAATACAAAAAGGACTTTATAATTCAACTAGCATTGGGGTTTTAAGTGGGTCCTCTCAAAATCAGCAGAAAGCTCCTTTCTCTTTTCAATCACTTATGCTTTATCAATTTGATAAGCATTTGGCTGCTGGTGTTGGACTTGGTATCGACTTTTTGGAAGAAACGTATATTCCATTTGTTGCAGATTGCCGTTACTATTTACGAGGAACTCGCTTTTCCCCTTTTGTATATGCACAGGCAGGTTATAGCGTCACTACTGAGAACAGTGCGGATCAGCAAATTATATACAATCACTACGATATTTGGCCAGGGACTTATCCTCAGCCTGAAGAAATAAAACCCCAAGGCGGCATTTTATTGAATTCAGGATTTGGAGTCCGACATATGTTTCATAATGAATTTGGATTGGAAATCTCTTTCGCCTATCGATTTCAACGATTGGGCTATAAATATGAATCAAACACACGTATTATACAGGATTATAATCGTTTAAACATTAGAATAGGAATATTATTTCGATAAATTACAGCTTTATGAAAAAGATAAAAAATATTATAATAAGTATGCTGATACTATTTTCAGTATCTGCCTGCAATGATAAAATTACACAAATATTTGTTGCCAACAGTCCGATTTATATGTCTTATGAAGATCTGGCTATAGCAGTTAAGCAAACCAATGCCAGAGTATTGGAAAATACAGGGAAAATTTATTTTAAAGATAATTATCTGTTTATAATTGAAGAGATGCAAGGTATTCATATCATCGATAATACAAATCCGCTGACTCCTCTAAACATCAGTTTTATTGAAGTTCCGGGAGTTGTAGATATGGCAATAAAAGGTAATATTTTATATGTTGATTCCTATGTAGATTTAGTTGCTTTGAATTTGGCAGATTTAGATAATATAACTGAGCTTAAGCGTATTAGAGATGTATTTCCCTATACGCTACCCACTTATGATGAAGATTATCCCTTGGCTCAAATTGATCAGGAAAAAGGAGTTGTAATAGGATGGGAGATAAAAACGGTTCGTCAGGTAGTAGAAGATCGCTATTATCCTGTTTATTGGGGAGGAGGAATGTTATTTGATGCATCAAGTTCGTCTTATGCCAATACTTCAGCAATTGGCAGTTCCGGTTTTGG
>CAYPOW010000109.1:6074-10536 GCA_964412145.1 uncultured Draconibacterium sp. | reverse complement strand
TTGTACTAAAAACACTGTTAATCAGAGGGTCCTTGGTTCGAGTCCAAGAAGAGGAGCCCCAAAAAAAACCCAAACCATTTCGGTTTGGGTTTTTTGTTAAAATCATGTTTTACATTTACGTTCTACATTCAGAAAGCTTCGATAAATATTATGTTGGTTATACAAACGATATTCAACGTAGGCTAGAAGAACATAATACAAGTATATTCAATACGTATACGCATAAATACCGTCCATGGAAGCTTGCTACTTTATTCGCTGTATCTGATAATAAAAGTGAAGCTTTAAAAATAGAACGATTTATAAAAGATCAGAAAAGCCGGACGCTATTAATTCGGTTAATTGATCCTGATTTTATTCCGACAGGGAAATTAAAACAGTTGGTTAGAGTCCCGCACGTGCGGGATTAATCAGAGGGTCTCCCGCACGTGCGGGATCCAAGCTCCGAGTTTTCATTTTATGAAAATGAAAATCGAGAGTCCTCGAAATTTATAAAAATCAAAGATTTTTTAATTATCGGGAAAGAGGAGCAACACCAGCAAGAGGCTTCAAGACATCAAGTCTTGGAACCTTTTTTTTGGACATGGTTTGAGCAAGGTTTTGATAAATTATCTTAATCTTGACATTATATTTCACGATCATAGAGTTGAAAAACTCTTATTATATTTGGTAATCGGTATCGAGATTTCAATATAAATGCATCGATACATAAAATACTAATAAATGGATGATTACACAAACATAGAATCATTATTAAGTATCATAAAATCCAAGTTAGATGCTCATAATGAATTCAAAAGAGAATATGATAAACAACTAGCTTTTGATTTTAGCTTGTTTAATTTTTTTAATGTTGGTGAAAATAAAGTGAGCCAAATCTTAGCTTACTTTTTAGATGAGAAACAAAATCATGGACAGGGTAATTTGTTTTTAAAAGAATTTGTCAAGCTTTTATATAGTCAAAAATTCGATGCGACAAGTTCACTTATTGTTTGTGAAAAGGTTATTCCAGGAAATCGAAGAATCGATATTTATATTGAATTGAAGGACATAACGATAGCAATTGAAAATAAACATTGGTCAGACGATCAGCCTAATCAATTAAAAGATTACGCAAAATACCTAGATGAAAAAACAAACGGAAACTTTTTGTTATTGTATCTAAATCCTTATGGTGAAGAACCAAAAACAAAAAGTATTAGTGAAGAGGATCGAGAAAAATTAAATAGTCAAGATAAGTTTAGAATCATTAGCTACAAACAACATATACTTGGTTTAATTAATCGATGGTTAGTCGTTTGTGAAGCAGATAACGTTTCATATTTTATAAAAGAATTTAAAAAGTTTCTTGAAGTCAAATTTCTGGGAAATAATACTTTAAATATGTCTAAAAATTTAAGGGAAATAATAGATCAAAATCCAGAAGCAGTTCAATGTTTGGTTAATTAATATAAGGCAATTGAGAATGAAATACTTCAAAAATTGAATGAAGTAAGAGAGGCAATAAAAAAAGAAAGACCAAAAATAAATCCAGATTTAAAGTTTGGGAGTAGTGGTTTAATTAATCATAACGGAACAAAATTATATAAATGCTCTATCTTGAAAGGAAAAAATATAATTTGGGTTCAATTAGAAAAAAACGAAATAAATATAGTTTCTAACTATTATATAGATAAAGGCGCTAATTATAAATTTATTCAGATTGCTGAATTATCAAATCTCAATAAAAACAAAACTATTGGTTTCAAAGAAAGCAAGGAATATTTGAAAAAGCTATTTTTGGAACAAGTTGAAATAACAAATGAAATTTTTGAGAAATATGATACCGATGTAATCCGAAAACAATAACCAAAATAGCAGTAAAATAAAGACCTACAGCCCGCTTTAACTTTCCTGTATCTTAACAGGAAAGTGCCACACAGATGTCGTTTTCACAAAATATTGTGCTCGACATAGATCATCAAATCATCATATAGTGAAATAAAGGCATCACTGAATATCATTTGACCATATTGTTTAATTACATTTTTCATTTCTACATTCTTGATTGAACTCGCTCCATAACACTCATCAATAAATTTATTGGTCTGCTCAAAACGATATTTCCCTTCAAAAGGAAATGGACCTATTATTATTACATGGTATTCAATATTATACTCATGGAGAATATAGACCATCCCACTAGCAAGATCTTTCATTTTACGTTCAGAAGGGGATACTATTAATAAGTATCTATTCATACTTGTAGCTAATACTTCAAAATCAGAGATTAAATCAGAAATCATCCACCCTAGATGTTTGATCTTCTCATAATTCTGAATATATAAGTTAGGCATGGGTATGGCTAAACCACATTCTTTAAAGTAATCGATCATATTGCAGGGAGTATTCCCAAGCCCTGCAAAAATCATCGGCAATTTTCTATCATGCATATTTGTTGGGGTCTGGTACTTTAAAACTGTAGCCCCTATTCCCATTAAAGTTAATGATTGAATTAGTTCTCTTCTTTTCATAGTTTTAGTCACAAGGATTGCAACCTCAAAAAAGAACGGATTTACAAAAAGAAGCTTGCTTTACAATCAAAATATTACTTATCTGGTTGCAACTTTTCATAATAGGGGGAGCCATCTTAAACAGGAGATCATTTTTGATCTCTTGTTTTTTTTGGTCTTTTTGAAAACCTTAAGGCCAACATGATTGACTCTATCTCTGGTGTAAAAATGGGGTTGCAACTCTCAAAATCAAAATTTTCGAATTTTTACTTAAAGACGAAACCAAGAATCTTCTGTTTGGTTTTTCCGTCAGCAGAATCCCAATAGCCACACTCTGCGAAAACGACACTTAATACCTTATACACAATACTTCCAATATGGATATAAACAGTACCTTTAGAGCGGATAAAGGATATATAAACCAACGTAGTACATTTACACATACGCTACTTGCAAGCAAGTATTAACACCCAAAATAAAGAACGATGAGATTGAAAATCATAGTGACCTCAATTTTAGGCATATTATTGTCTGCTGTCCTTGTATTTGTAATTACAGATATGTACAGCACATATATGAATTTATACAATTTCGCAACCTTCTTGATGATATTTGTATTAGGTGCGATTATGCTAATGATCGTTTTTTTAATTGTTCAAAAACTGAAAAGAAAAAAAATAAACAAAGCATTTTTTGGCAAAGGTGCTTATGCTGCTTTATTAACAATGAATATAGTGTTATTGGTTTTTGGAGCTACCTTTTATGATTATTCTTCACCAAGGGAAATATCGAATGGAAAGATGTATCATAACAAATACAAAGAGCCTTCCGAGTTAAATGATGGATGGGATGTGTCATCCTTGATTAATGAAGGTATGGATTCAGTAATGTATAATATGGTGATTGACAAATTGGTTAATGACCAAAATTATAAGCGAATGCACAGCTTATTAATTGTTAAAAATGGAAAATTGATAGCGGAAGATTATTTTTATGAATTTGATGAAAACATACCTCATGACTTAAGATCGGCAAACAAGACAATTACCTCTATCTTAATGGGTATTGCGATAGATCGTGGATTTATAAAAAATGTTGACGTTAAAGTGTGTGATTTATTTCCTGAATATCAGAGTATCATCGATTGGGGAGAGAATAAACATCTACTCACTATAAAACATCTTCTCACTATGAATACGGGTCTTGATTGCAATGATTGGGATGCAGCATCTGTTGGGAATGAAGAAAAATTGTATAAAACTGAAGATTGGATTAAATCATTTTTACAGCTCCCTTTTAAGGAAAAATCGGGTACGCAATTTTCATATTGCACATTTGGTGAAATAATGGCCAGAACAATTATTGTTAAAGCGACAGGAATGTCTCTACAAAATTTCGCAAAAGAAAACTTATTCGACCCTCTTGGCATTGAAAATTATGAATGGACGATGACGATGCCTAACAGAGAAGATATTGGTATTCGGGTATCGCTTATACCAAGAGATTTCGCGAAATTGGGGCAATTGTATTTAAATGCCGGTTTATGGAATGGAGAACAAATTGTGTCTGATGATTGGGTTAAAACATCAGTGATTGACCATACAACAACTACGGAAAAAAGATTAGGTTATCCAAAGTATGGGTTTCTATGGTGGAAGAATTATTTTGATGTTAAGGGAAGACATATTGAAGGATATCAGGCACAAGGCAATGGAGGCCAAATGGTATTTGTTTTTCCCGATTTTGACATGATAGTCGTTTTTACAGCAGGTAATTATAGCAATCCTAGAATGATGAATGCATTTAAATTATTGGAACATGATATCTTGCCATCATTATTCAAATAGATCCAAATTGCCTGAATTGTCGGCAAGGGTATACGGTGGTTCGTTAATGATACTTCACTTTCAAATAGACCTCGTTTTGCCTCTAAGGAGCTTTTGTTTTTAATGTTCAATTAGAATGATTAG
>CAYPOW010000109.1:0-5974 GCA_964412145.1 uncultured Draconibacterium sp. | reverse complement strand
ACCTCGTTTTGCCTCTAAGGAGCTTTTGTTTTTAATGTTCAATTAGAATGATTAGCAATTTATCTGGTTTCACCAGATGCTAGATCAGCTCATGGAGTTGGCCCTAATTCAGCAGAATTCGATAAGTGAACTTCAACGCGAACTTGAGAAATTTCGTCTTCTGTGATATTTTCAACTGTTCCAACAAATGCATCGCTCTCAGCATTATATGCGAGAATCATTTTTACACCATTTCTAACCCTTTCATATGTCTCATCAATCCTAAATTGATTCCCGTTTTCTTCGCCATCTTCAATATTGGATTTTTCTATGCCTTCTATATTTTCTTTAGCACTATGCTCAATCGAGGATTCTTCTTTATGTTCATTTTAAGAATTTCTCGTCAATATATTTCTGAAAGCTAGACTGGTATTGTTCGCTTATAGGAATATATACTTTGTCATCAAAAACTATACGGTTTCGTTCAATTACTATGATTTTATCTAGATTCACTATATAAGAACGATGGACTCGCATAAAGCGATTTTCGGGTAAATGCTCGGCCATTTTCTTCAGGCTCATAAGAGACATTATAGGCTCTTGTCCATCGAGAACAATACGAACATACTCGCGCATACTTTCAATATATTTAATATTATCATAGTTAATACGCAGAATCTTATATTCCGATTTTATAAAAAGAAACTGATCGTTATGCTGAACCTGCTCAAGTTTATTACTCTCGGTAGAAATACGCTGCTGTGCTTTATCTGCAGCTTTTAGAAAATCTGTATAGCCAATAGGTTTCAATAAATAATCAACCGCATCAACTTTATAACCTTCTATAGCATATTCGCTGTATGCGGTGGTGAATATTATTTTAGGAGGATTATTTAAGGATTTTACAAAATCCATTCCATTCAGATCGGGCATATTGATATCGACAAACATCAAGTCAACTTCATTTTCTTGTAAAAAAGGAATGGCTTTTAAGGCCGATTCAAAATGAGCTGACAACTCTAAAAAAGGAGTCTTATCAATATAATTAACAATCTGTTTTAAAGCAAGAGGCTCATCGTCTATAGCAATACAACTTATCATATCGGGAGGCTTAATTGAATACTGTATTTGTCATCCTTATCTTCTGTTTTCAAAATATAATTTTTACCGTATAATAAATCCAATCTTTTACGAGAGTTCTCTATACCTATTCCTGATGACTCATCAGCCGTTTCATTTTTAGGATTACTATTTGTAAGCTCAAAAGTCAATATCTTATCAGTAACCGTAAAGCTAATATGAATAAATGAAGGTTGTTCATAGCTTATTCCATGTTTAAAAGCGTTTTCAACAAAAGAAGTAAACAAAAGCGGGGGAATTGATTTATCGGATATCTGATCAGGCAAGTTTAAAACAATTTCTACTTTATCAGAAAATCGCAGTTTCATTAAATCCACATAATTTTTAATAAAACTGAATTCTTTCTGTAATGATATTTTATCTATTTCTGAGTCGTAAAGCAAATGGCGCATCAGCTTAGAAAGCTGAATAATAGATTCTTTTGCTTCTTCGGTATTTATATCCACTAAAGCATGAATATTGTTTAGTGTATTCATAAAGAAATGTGGACTAACTTGATTTCTGAGGAAAGCCAATTGAGTGCCTACATTTTCCTTTTCGAGCTTCTCTTTTTCTCTTTCTGTATCTACCAGCCTAAATGAAACCCTTAAACCCGTATCGAAACTCACTATAAGCACCGATAAAATAAATAAGCTTAAATAAGGTGGAATAGGCTGAGGTAAATGTTGATCTCTTTGTTCGAGTGGGCGCGCAAACGTATTGTTGCCATCTAATGGCGGAGGTCTTCTATGATCCGGATTATTTGAGAAGGGTTGCTGTTGAGGTGGAGGCTGATTTCGTGTTTCACGCTTAGTTGTTTCATTGATGAAAGACACCGTTGAAAAAACAATTATTAATCCCGAAACGCTTAGAAGGTAGATTAATCGCTTATTATTAAAGAATAATCTAGGCAGTAAAACAAATCGATTGAGTAGAAACAATATAAAAAGTGGAATATACGTTATCCAGGTTCTGAATACTTTGTTCCAATTGATTTGATCCTCAAATTGCCCGAAGAATAAAGGAAAAACAATTAATAATACCCAAATGAAAGAGATTATAATGGGTTCAAAAAGATTAAGATAATTTTTTGAGGATATTCTTCTTTTCATCTCGCTGTAATTCTGATTAACAAATTTAGTAATATTCCTTAACCCATAAGTATATAGGTTAAGGAATATCCCCTGTATAATTACTACTGTAAATAACTATTCACGGCATCGTTTCTTGTTTGCACGTGTGTTTTTAAGGCTTCTACTGCCTGATCAAATTCACTATCGTAGCGAATAAAAGTATAGCCAGACTCTTCTTCATAGGCGTATTCTTTAATAAGTTCGTAATATTCAGCATAGCTTGAAGTCATATTGGCAGGGATAAAAACCTCCTCAATAAACTCTTGCAAATAGGATTCATAAACGGCTTTGTATTCAGTTTGATCAATCAAATATCTTATTAAGGGCCAATTACTGCCTACTTCGCTGAGTGATAAACTTAAGGCACCGCCCTGTTTTCCATATTGCAATGCTTCATTATTGTCCCAAGGAATCCATGTTAGTAAATTATTTTCTGGATTATTGTATAGATAGTAATTATGGGTCATAATTCCATAGGTATCCCAGTTTTGAATAACCGTATTTGCTGCCAACCATTTCAAAAAGCCATCCACATTTAAAACGCTTTCTAAATTGTTTTTCCAAGCTGCATTATCTGCTGTTCTATCCGAACTATTGATAACATTATACAACGCCTCCACATCGGAATAATCTCCGAGATCTTCATTTGTTTTCTTCTCCATTTCGCTTGTGTTATAGCTTCCCTGAGAAAAAGAAGCTGCATTGCCATCGGGTTTGTATAAATTCCCTGAGCCATCGGCAAATTGATCATCGAGTACGGTATCATCTACCTCTTCAACTAAAGCATAAACACCATAATATTGTGGGCCACTTCCATTATCTATATATACTACACAAAATGCAGTATATGATGCAGCCAGACCAAATTGCCTGAAAAGATCTGCACCCACTTTCTCACGCATTAAAGATACATCATCGTAATTATTATTTAAATTGAGTTGTCTAAACCCATAAAAGCGTTGGTTTTTTAAGTTGGGATAATCGTCTTCAAATTCATCGAAGTCGAGTTTTAAAGAAAGTTTCTTATTTCCAGATTGATAAGCCGTTCGTAAGCTGGAATTTCCTTTATATCGGATGCCCACTTGATACCACTCGGTGTCGTTAAATTTGAAAGAGCAAGGAACCCACATTGGATCTGATATTGACTCGTCCATTCCACCAGGTCTTCCACCACCAGTATTTAATACCGAGCTCAAATCAGACTGCATATCCGACCAATCGTCGCTGCTAATTTCAATGTCGAATCGAAGAACTTCACTCTGGTTAAAGACGACAGAATAATCAGGATCCACCAAATTACCGTGAGTGGCGTCTGTCCAATCCGCATAATCGCTAAGATCGATAACAACCTCCCCATCTCCTTCAACAATAATATCATCCTTACGGCAAGCGCTAAAAACAAGGATGAGTAAACTGCTAAATACTATAATTGCTTTTTTCATATTGATTTATCTTTAAAATTTAAATTTGTATCCTAGGCTCACAATATGCCTATTCTTATATTCTTTATTGTAATAATCGAGCTTATAGCTTAAGCCCAAATAATTGTTCTTAAACAGCTTGTAGTCTAAGCCCGTAGAGTAACGCATTTTATACAAACCGCTGCCATCCAATTGTTGAAAAGCTTCAGCCGCAACATAAGGTGTAATTTTGCACTTGGCTATATCGTATTTAAGCTTTGCTTTATAACGCAAAAAATTCTCAGCAGAACCTCCATCATCGGCATCGTTGGTATATTGTAACCTAAAAGCGGGTTCAAAACGTCCAAATTCTTTTTTTACTGTAGCACCTATTGCAAAGCGATTAGCGTATTCAGTATCCTTAGTGTCTCTAGGATTTACAACAAATCGATATGCCGCTTCAAAGTCTAAGTATTTCAATGCTTTATATTCTGCAGCGCCTTCAAAAAGATATTTATCAAGCGAAAAGTTCTCATCCATTCGCAATTGCGGAATAAAACTCAGTTTCAACTTCTTAATAGGTTTATAGGTGAGTTCCAACTCTGTTCTAGTCTGAAACTGATTTTCTATTTCCTGAGCTTGAATTTCATTTTGTGTAATACTCAATAAGAATATTAAAAAGAATGCTTTCGGTATTATCGTTCTTATTTTCATTTATTATGTATTATTTATAGGTTATCATTCACTCTTATTTTGCATCAATAAGCGGATTTACTTCTTTGTAATGCTAGACTCTATCTAGTCTATTTTCTAAATACTTTTCTGCATCATCACTTTGTCCGTTTGCATTAAAATAGAGTGTTATATCTGCAACATCTTTCATAAAATCGATTTTTGTAATTTCATAACGTTTAATGTCAATTCCAGTACGTTCTGTTAAATCATCAAGAAGAGCTTCTTTATTATTCTTATGGATATTCTCAATTTTTTCATAAACCATCCTAATGGAACCTTCTTGTTTAAGCATCAACCTTTTTTCGAGTAGGTATAAGCCAAAAACAATAATGGCATTGGTAAATAGTAGCTCAACATAACTCACTTTTTTGTTGGCCAAAGCATTGATAACAGAAATTCCGATAACAATAAATAAATAAGTCATTTCTTTAATTGGAATGGCATCTGTTCGATATCTTATAATTCCAAAAATGGCAAATAAACCAAGAGCAAATCCAAGCTCAAGTTTTACACTATTCAATAAGAAACTTAGTAGAAAAATTACTGTGCCTATGGCTAAATAGCTGAAATAAAAATCTTTGCGCTTGCTGTTACGAGCGTACATATACTGTACTACCAAAAAGGTAACAAATACATTTAATGCTAAGCGAATAAAGAGCTCGCTAAAATCGGCCACATTAATAATTTTAATGCCTAAGAATCTTAGGTTTTCTTCCCAGCTTACTGCTTCAGTAATGGCTGGATTTGTTGCAATATCTTTTACGGCATCCATTACCGGTGCTATATCAATCATAATTTTATTAATTAATGTTATATAAATTGAATTCCGAATTCATAGTCTTTTCTAATTGCCTTATTTTTTGCTTGAAGGCATTGCGTTTTAATTTAGGATCGGTAACTGAGCGACCAATACAATATTTACTAAATCCAGAAGCTTTAATTCGTTGATTGCGTAGAACCTTTGCTAGTGGCGATTCGGATGAATTACTATCCGATTTAATTTCTACAATCACTAGGTTGTCGAGTGAAACTTTGCGATCAGAAATTTTAAATTGAATGTTCAAATCTATCGTGCATCGTTCACTAAAATTTTTGTTAACCAGAGTTAATCGAGAGAACTCGTTAAATAATGAAGGTTGAAGCTCTGTGCAACTGAATGGAATTGTTTTGCTCAAAAAACCGTTTTCCTTTTCTGTAAAAGTTATGGCTTCAAATTCAGCAGCTATTCGTTTTTTTATAGTTCTCCCTTTATTGCTTTTAAATTTCACTTCCAGAAAGCTAATTTCAGAATCTACATATGATCTTCGTCTAATTTTAAATCGATTTAATTTCCCGTTTTGATGATCGTTAAACATTTTGTTTTCAGTAGTGTCGTAATAGGTGGTAGCATAAGGTAAATCGCTTTTCCCCTCAATAGCTAAAATGAAATAATCATCTTTGATTGACCGCAATACATCTTCCAAATTATTGGTGTGAAACCAGTATTTCCGGTCAGTACGATTCATCAATTTTACTTGGTTCATCTCCGTAAGTTGAATTGTATCAAAAAAATCCGTTTTCATAAGTCTGTTTTAAAATGAAGGTGAAGTGAATACGAGAAATCAAATC
>CAYPOW010000108.1:8877-10562 GCA_964412145.1 uncultured Draconibacterium sp. | reverse complement strand
TAAAAAACTTGTCGTTTTAAATCCCTGGAATAATTTTGAGCCCTATGCCACCTATTATATTTTAAAAGATAGTCTAAAACTCGAAGTCAATCCAAACGAATTAAATTTTTATTCTTCTAAAACGCCAAAAAAAATAGCACTTCATACGGCAGCCCAAGCAGCTTCTTTAAAAGCTTTGGAATTGGATATTTACGTAAAAGGAATCACAGACCCACGCTTTTTTTATGAAAAACAATATGCCGACAGGCTTGATTCTAAAGAATTAATTCAAACCAGCAATCAGGTTTCAATCAATAAGGAACGCATGCTTTTGCTTCAACCCGATATTGTTATTACAAGTGGCTGGAATACAATAAATTCGGATTACCAACTGCTGATAAAAATGGGCATCCCCCCTCTTTTTATGATTGAATGGATGGAAACAAATCCTCTGGGTAGAGCCGAATGGATAAAAGTTTTAGGCCTTTTGTTTGATAAAGAAAAAGAATGCGACTCTATTTTTAGAGCAGTAGAAAGCAACTATTTAACCCTAAAAAATCAAAAGAGATCCCATAAATCAAAACCTAAAGTACTGCATGGTGAAGAGTATAATGGCGTATGGTATGTAGCTGGCGGACAAAGTTTTATAGCTAATATTTACAAAGATGCGGGAGCCGATTATTTATGGAAAGAAAATGATCAGACTGGAAGTTTAGCTATTGATTTAGAAGTTGTTTTGGAAAAAGGAGTCAATTCCGATTTTTGGTTTACTACTTTTGGACAGAACGAAGCTGATATCAATCACATCAAGCAGGAAAAATACAAGCTTTTAAAATCAGTAAAAAACGAAAACATCTATTCCAATATCAAAAGAAAAAGAGAAATGGGGGGAAATGATTTTTGGGAAACAGGTAATTATCGACCGGATCTGATATTAGAAGATATTGTTCAAATAATTCATCAGGAAAGTAAATCTAAAGACAAGCTTTTCTTTTACGAGAAACTGAATATCAAATAATTATCCAATAATCTTAAACTGAAAAGTCTTATCCATTTGCTTACGTGATAGATAAAGAATGCCATAATAAGGAACAAGTAACAATAAAGCAAATAAACCTGCAAGACCTTCGCTATCCATTGTTTGAGTAAATAAAATAAGGCCAAACAAGAGAACTAAAAACGGAAAAACATAACCAAACATCACTGCCCAGGTTCCAAGCGATTGATCCATCATTACCACCACCTTATCACCTATCTGGTAATTATCGTTCAATCCACGTTCTACATCCACATTTTTCTCTTCCACATCCGAAGCCGTGCATGCTCCTTTTACCTGACAAGATGCACACGAAGCTTTGGAAACAATCATTACGGTGATAACATCTTTTGCAATATGACTAATTATGCCATCGTGTGTAATAATATCTTGAGGTAAATCACTCATTTCGATCTTAAATTTTGAACGGCAAAAGTACAAATTTTTATTGGCTGACCTCAAAATCAGTGACTAATTTCGAGTAAAAAGCAGGATGGAAAAATCAATACTAATAATTTACAAAAATCTTTGACAAATCGAAAACATTTGTATTTTTGCACGGGGTAAGTCTTGTACGACCAGCTCCCTCAGAACTCCCCCAGGACAGGAATGTAGCAAGGGTATGAGGTTGTAGCGGTGCGATGCAAGTAGCTTACCCTTTTTTTGTGCC
>CAYPOW010000108.1:0-8777 GCA_964412145.1 uncultured Draconibacterium sp. | reverse complement strand
CAAGGGTATGAGGTTGTAGCGGTGCGATGCAAGTAGCTTACCCTTTTTTTGTGCCTTGTAGTTTCATAATTACGAATAAACGATTGAAATAAAGTCAGTAATTTTATCTTCACTGGACTTTAATTTTTGCCACTACCATCGGAATGCCTTCGCACAAATCACCAAGACACAAAATTTCACAAAAATATTAAATGAACGATAAATATAGTGAGTTTTAGCGTTTTCGAGCTTTTGTGGCGAAAATTATTTTTTAATACTTCAATTTCCTTTGATATTTTAACAATTCAAATCACCCAAATACTCAAGCTTCCTTATATTTGCTAAAAAAATAGAAATATGCTTTTTGAAGCTAAACAAATTGTTAAAAGATATTCTGGTCATACTGCACTCGATGGAGTAAGTATTGCCGTTCCTGAGCAAAGCATCTTTGGATTGCTTGGTCCAAATGGTGCCGGAAAAACATCACTCATACGTATCATTAATCAAATTACAGGCCCTGATGAAGGTGAACTCTTTTTTGAAGGCCGTAAAATGCAACAATCTGATATTTACCGAATTGGTTACTTACCTGAAGAGCGCGGCTTGTATAAAAAAATGAAAGTCGGTGAACAGGCTGTTTATTTAGCTCAACTCAAAGGATTAAGCAAAGCCGATGCAATTCGCGAATTAAAAGTGTGGTTCGAAAAGTTTGACATCAGCAATTGGTGGGATAAAAAAGTGGAAGAGCTTTCGAAAGGAATGCAGCAAAAAGTCCAGTTTATCGTTACTATTATTCACAAACCCAAGCTTCTTATTTTTGATGAACCTTTTAGCGGATTCGATCCAATAAATGTTCAACTACTCAAAAAGGAAATTCTAAACCTCAGAAAACAAGGTGCCAGCATTATCTTTTCTACGCATAATATGGCTTCTGTTGAAGAAATCTGCGATCATATCAGTTTGATCAATCAGTCGAAAACTATCCTCGAAGGAAAAGTGGAAACGATTAAAAATCAGTTTAAAGCCAATATTTACGAAGTGGAATGGCTAGGACAATTCGAGCAAATGAAATCGAATCTTCCATCATTTCTAAAAGTGTTGGATGACAGCCATTCCAATGGTTCAAATAAAACAAAGTTCCAAATCGAAAAAGGAAGCAAACCCAATGATCTAATGAAATTCTTACTAGCAGATTTCGAAGTTTTGGGTCTGAAAGAGATCCTTCCCAGCATGGACGAAATTTTTATTCAAAGTGTGAATGCTTCTTCAAAATAGATAAAAAATGAGCAAAATAAGCCTAATCATACAACGCGAATACTTAACCCGAGTTAAAAAACGCTCTTTTATCCTTCTCACATTTTTAGGCCCACTATTGATGGCCTCAATTTGGATCGTTCCAATTTACCTTTCAAGCATAGGACAGGAAACTAAAATAATCAGTGTTTTAGACGAAACCGGTGTTTTCTTCGACCATTTTACGGATGATGAAACGATGCAGTTTGTTCAAGCAGTCCCTCAATTGAAAGCGGCCAAAGAAAACTTGAACAAAATGGGTAATTACGCTTTGCTTTACATTCCCAAACCCGACCTTCATGTGCCCAATACAGCCATTATTTACAGCGAAAAACAAGCTAGTCTGGATGTAAAAAACTACATCAAAGGTATAATGAAGAAAGAAATTGAAGCACAGAAACTGGCACTGCATGGTATTGATCCTGAATTACTTTTATCCATAAAAACGAATGTATTTATTAGTTCCATCAAAGTGGATGGAAGCGGAAAAGAAGAAAAATCATCGGCTGAAATAAGCATGGCCGTTGGTATGTTTTCATCCATCTTAATCTATTTTTTCATTTTCTTATTTGGCGCACAGGTTATGCGTGGCGTTATAGAAGAAAAAACCAGCCGAATTATAGAAGTTGTTATTTCAAGCGTGAAACCCTTTCAATTGATGATGGGTAAAATTATTGGAATTGCACTCGTCGGTTTTACTCAATTTATGCTTTGGGTCATTTTAACATCTACATTGATTTTTGGATTTCAATATGTTTATCAGGATGATTTAAAGGCTTTTCAAAATAGTCAAATTACTGAAACTGCCGGCCAGGGATTATTTCCCACGGCTCCAGTTGAAACAGAAAATGCAGAAGTGCAGGCTCCCGATGAAAATATTGGTTTTTTTATCGATGCTTTATTAGCCATCGATTATGCAGTAATTTTAGGCTCATTCCTGTTTTATTTTCTTGGAGGTTATTTATTGTATGCAGCCTTGTTTGCAGCTGTTGGTTCTGCAGTTGATAGCGAAGCAGATACACATCAGTTTATGATGCCAATAACTATTCCGCTGATACTGAGTATAGTAATGGCTCAATTTATCATAACCAATCCACATGGCCCCGTAGCTTTTTGGATGTCGATGTTTCCACTTACATCACCCATAATAATGATGATACGAATTCCGTTTGGAGTTCCTTATTGGGAAATCTTAACATCAGGAATTTTATTGATAATTGGATTTATATTTACAACCTGGCTGGCTTCCAAAATATACCGAACAGGTATATTAATGTATGGTAAAAAAGTGAATTACAAAGAACTTTGGAAATGGTTATTTTACAAGGCTTAATTATCTGCGTTTTTTGAATGT
This sequence comes from uncultured Draconibacterium sp., assembly GCA_964412145.1. Classification (GTDB taxonomy): domain Bacteria; phylum Bacteroidota; class Bacteroidia; order Bacteroidales; family UBA12170; genus UBA12170. Next base: position 6,151 of record CAYPOW010000108.1, on the reverse strand, counting down.
ATAGGCTGATAAATCTACTGGTCAAATCTTTTGGGAATTTGTTTTAAAAGATTAAAATATTATCCTATTTTTGCGCATTGAAAATTTTTTAAAAATTAATATAGAAACACATGCAAAACAAGGGTGCGATAAAGTTTTTTGCTATTGCATTTGCACTTGTTTGCGTTTTTCAACTTAGCTATACTTATTTTGCCAAAAGTGTTGAAAAAGACGCAAACGAATATGCAAATTCTGCTCAGATCAGCGAGCTTGCAAAAGTAATTGCAAAAGGAGACAACCTATTAGAAGGTAAAGTTTATGACTCTATTTCTAAAATGAAGGAAAAATTCTATTTAGATTCCATTCAAAATGAAGTAGTTTATAACATAGGAATTAGAAAGTATACCTTCAAAGAGGTGAAAGAAAGAGAAATCAATCTTGGACTTGACCTAAAAGGAGGTATGAATGTGACCCTTGAAATTTCAGTTCCTGATATTATCAAGGCACTAGCCGGATATAGTAAAAATGTTACTTTTAACCAGGCCGTAGCTTTAGCTACCGAAAAGCAAAAAAGCACAGACGTAGCTTTTATTGATTTATTCGAGCAATCAATAAACGAAGTAGATCCAAACTTTAGTCTTGCCAGTGTTTTTAGTACCATTGAATTAACTGGTAGGGTTAGTTACAACTCAACCAACAAGGAGATTATTGATGTTTTAAATACAGAAATTGATGGAGCTATCGATCGGACTTTCAATATTTTAAATACACGTATCAATCGCTTTGGAGTTGCTCAGCCAAATATTCAGCAATTACAAACCAAAGGGCGTATTTTAGTCGAACTACCTGGTATTAAAGATAAAGACCGTGTACGTAAACTGCTGCAAGGAACTGCTAAACTTGAGTTTTGGGAAACCTATACTTTTCCTGAAGTAATTGATTATTTCACCGAAGCAAATAGTAAACTTGCTGAGTTGAATAAGGTAAATAAAGCGCTCACCAAAACTGAGGATGCAAAAGAAACAGCCATTGCAAAAACAGATATAAAGCTTGATAGCACCGAATCTAGTTTGCTTGAGCAAGTGCAGCAAGAACCTGCAGTTGATCAAAATGTTGCTTACGAACAATACTTAGAGTCAAATCCACTATGGGCTGTTCTGCAACCTTCATTGGTTCAGGATGCTTCCGGTAAATCTTATCCGAGTAAAAGCGCACGTATTGGATATGCAGCTATAAAAGATACAGCACGCGTAAATGCGATGATAAAACAAGTTAGAACTGTTTTCCCTAGTAATTTGCGTTTATTCTGGACAATTAATCCTGTAGAAAAAGGATCTGATATTCACGAATTAGTAGCCATTAAAGTTAGCTCACGCGATGGACTTCCTGCTTTAGGTGGTGATGTTATTGTAGATGCTTCTCAAGATTATAGTCCTACAGGACAAGTTGAGGTCTCAATGTCGATGAATAGCGAAGGTGCTCAAGCATGGAAACGCTTGACAGGAGATAATATCGGTCGTCAGATTGCCATTGTTTTAGATGATTATGTTTACTCTTATCCAAATGTGGGTAGTGAAATCGCAGGTGGACGTTCATCTATTTCTGGTGGAGGAATGTCAGTTGAAGAAGCACTCGATATTTCAAATATTTTAAAAGCTGGTAAATTGCCTGCTCCTGCAAGAATAGTTCATGAAGCAGTAGTTGGACCAAGCCTTGGACAAGAAGCCATTACCTCTGGTTTATGGTCTTTTGTTATAGCCTTTGTGCTGGTACTCTTATTTATGCTTTTCTATTATAACCGCGCTGGTTGGGTAGCTAACTTAGCTTTGATGACCAATATTTTGTTCATTTTTGGTGTATTAGCTTCCTTGGGTGCAGTATTAACACTGCCTGGTATCGCTGGTATTGTGCTTACTTTAGGTATGGCAGTGGATGCGAACGTAATTATATTCGAGCGTATTAAAGAAGAAATACGATTGGGTAAAGGAATTCGTTTAGCCATTGCTGATGGTTATAAAAATGCTTATTCTGCTATTATCGATGGTAACGTAACAACACTGCTTACTGCCATTGTACTGAATATATTTGGAAGCGGGCCAATTCAGGGTTTTGCAACTACATTAATCATTGGTATTTTTGCTTCCCTTTTCTCAGCCATTCTTATTACACGTATAATTTTCGCCAATTTAATGGATAATAATAAAGCCGTTAATTTTAGCAATAAGAAAACAGAGAACTTCTTGGCCAATGTCAAAATTGATTTTATCGGCAAACGAAAAATCGCCTATGTCTTTTCCGGAATTATTTTAATTCTTGGAATTGGATCTTTAGCTACTAAAGGATTGAGCTTTGGAGTTGACTTTTCTGGAGGTCGTTCCTACATTATTCGTTTCGACGAAAACGTAAATACAACAGACGTGCGTGGTTCTTTGACTGATGCATTCGAAACAGCTCCTGACGTAAAAACCTTTGGATCTGACCGTCAGATAAAAGTGACTACTCAGTATCTGATTGATGATGATGGCGAAAACGTCGACGAAATTATTCAAAACAAGCTATACGAATCATTAAAACACAATTATTCTTCTGATATTTCTTACGAACAATTTGCCGGAAATACTGATGATATGGAACAATTGGTGGGTATTTTAAGCTCGGAAAAAGTTGGGCCAACAATTGTGGATGAAATTATTCGTGGTGCAATATTTGCCATTGTCTTTGCCTTAATTATTATTCTGGGCTATATTACCATTCGATTTAAAAAATGGCAATATGGAGTTGGAGGTGTGATATCTTTGTTTCACGATGCTTTAATTACTTTGGGAATATTCTCCATCGCATACGGAATTTTACCTTTCAGTATGGATATCGATCAGGCATTTATTGCTGCCATTCTTACTATTATTGGATATTCAATCAATGATACAGTAATTATCTTCGACCGTATTCGTGAAAATACAGGATTGCATAAAAAAATCAGTCTGAAAGAAAATATGAATAAAGCTCTGAATAGTACATTGCCTCGAACGATAAATACTTCAGGCACAACTATGATTGTATTATTAACTATCTTTCTTTTTGGAGGTGAAATTATCCGTGGATTTACATTTGCCTTATTGGTTGGAGTAATGATAGGAACCTATTCATCATTGTTTACAGCCAGTCCAATTGCCTACGATTTATTAGGAGGTGATAAAAATGAAGCGCTTCCTGAAAAAGCAAGTAAAAAGAAATAGACTGAAAAAATCACTATAATAGAAAGTCCCGTCATTAGTGTCGGGACTTTTTTTATTTTTGTACAAATTTAAAGATCGATGATTCCATCTATGCTTCTTTTTCTTGATATTAGTGGTGGCGAGCTTGTCATTATTGCTTTGGTAATTTTTATCGTTCTAGGCCCTGATAAAATTCCTGAAATCGCTCGTAAATTTGGTAAGGCTATGCGTTATATCCGCAGCGCAACCGATGATATAAAACGTGAAATAAATATCGATGAAGATATTATTCAAAAGCCACGTTCCTATTCACATAAAAAAAAATCTTCCACTGTCCACAAAGATCCTGTAACTGAAAATAAAGTGGATAAAAACGAAACAACTGATTCCGATTCGAAAGACAATAAATCAGAAAATTAATGGTTTAAAAAGAAACTTATTGCTATGTTCAATTTTCGTTCTGTTCTGTTTAGCTGCTTCCTAATATGCTTTGTGACTATCACAGAAGCACAAAATCGCAACATTAAAATAGCAGACCAGGCTTTCCAAAATGAACGTTATTCAGAAGCTGCTTCCAAATACCTAAAAGGTTATAAAAAACTAAAATCCAATCGTTTAGAAAAAGAGCGCGTTAGCATTCAGGTAGCCAAATCGTATTTGATGATGAATAATTTGAAGCGAGCAAAATCCTATTATTCGCGTTTAATCCGAACAAATATACAGGAAAACAAACCTGAGCTACAATTGGAATTTGCCCGAATTTTATTTGGCCTTGCCGAATATGAAGAAGCAAAAGAACAGTTCGAAGCCTACCATTTACTTGTGCCCGACGACCCCCAAGGTTTAATTGGATTGAAATCAATTGAAATAATTGAGGAATGGAATGAAAATCCAAGCAATTATACAATTGAAAATGTCCGCAAAATAAATACACGTTATAGCGAGTTTTCACCAGCTTATTTCGATCCTAATTACCAAAGTATTGTATACACCACCACGCGTGAAGAAGCCATTGGAAAAGCTAAAGATGGGTGGACTGGAATGGATTTTAGCGATTTGTATTTTAGCAGAATCGACAGCAAAGGCAATTGGACAAATCCTGAAACTATTGACGACTCAGAGAAAGTTAATTCAAATGCAAATGAAGGGCACGCCACTTTAAACGATCGTTTCAGTACAATGTATTTTACGCGTTGTTTTCAGTCGGAAGTGAGTGCCTGTGGTTGTGGAATTTTAGAGGTAAAAAAATCCGGTCGACAATGGTCAGATCCAAGAGTCGTTTTTTTAGGCGGTGATAGCAGCAGTTCTATTGGTCACCCAACGCTTTCCAACGATGAACGTACGATTGTTTTTTCTGCCGATTTTCCACGTGGATCAGGCGGACAAGATCTCTATATTGCGCATCGGAAAAGTAAAAGCGGTCAATTTATGCACGCACGCAATCTGGGCGCCATTGTCAATACTTCGGGTGAAGAGCTCTTCCCTTTTCTACGAAATGATACCCTACTCTATTTTGCCTCCAACGGTCATATAGGACTGGGGGGAATGGATATTTATCAGGTCACAATAAAAGGAGATACAGCGGCCTCTGAGGTCATAAATATGGGAATTCCGATTAACTCAACAGCAGATGACCTCGGCATTACCTTTAATCCCAATCAGTTTGAAGATGGTTTTTTCTCATCCAATCGCAAGGGCGGACGTGGTCAGGAAGATATTTATTCTTTTCATTTGGCACCCATCGAATATGCAATGCAGGGAACTGTTATCGACGATTATAGTTTGCAACCCATCAATGATTTAGAAGTTTTACTCATCGATAATTCAAATAAAACAAGCAAAAGCAAAACCAATTCAAAAGGTCAGTTTAGTTTTCCAACTTCTGCAATGCAGCGGGGAATGGATTATGAAATTCGCATTGAAAAAGAAAATTATTTCGCACAAAAAATTACCGAAACCACTAAAGGACTGGAACATAGTAAGACTTTTGAAAAAGCTGTCCGATTGAAACGAATCCCCGAAAAACCAATCGTTCTACCCGAAATTCTTTTCGATTTGGCCAAATGGAATTTGAAACCCATCTATGAAGATTCTTTACGTGGATTGATTGGTACTTTGGATGCGAATCCAGGCCTTGTCGTTGAATTAGGAGCGCATACCGATGCACAGGGCAATGCCGAACAAAATGATATCCTCAGTCAAAAAAGAGCGGAATCTGTCGTCGATTATTTGATTGTAAGAGGTATCGACCCTGGTCGACTTATCGCAAAAGGATATGGCGAAAGAGCTCCCAGAACAATTGAAAAAACGATTAACAAAACTGACTTCCAATTTACAGAAGGAACAACACTTAGCGAAGATTATATCAATCAACTTTCTGATAATCATATAATTATTGCTAACGAATTGAATCGCCGAATTGAGTTCCGTGTTCTAAGAAGGAATTACGAAACAGTCGATTATAGAAAGCAGGATACCAGCAAAAATATTGCTTTGGTAGAAGCAGGAATGGAAAATGCTATTCCAATCAATCTAATTGCAAATGATATTTGGGAAATACCATCCAAAATCAATAATTTCCCTAATCAGCTTATCTATACACCTCTAACTAAACTCAATACATTTAGTGTTGCCTATGCCTTAAAATTGCTTCAGGAGGGTATTATTTCGAAAGATGATTTTGATGGCGATGCGGAAAAATTGATTCAGGTAGGAACTATTGCACATAAAACACGCATTAACATTCGGGAATTATCCATCGGAAATAAAAAAATTGAAAATGTGGAAATTTGGGTTTGGCACGATTCACTTTATCCTTTCATTATCAATCAGGAAACATTGAATCGTTTGGGAAAACCTGAAATCAATACTAAAACAAATAAAACACTGATTTTTAAATAGATATGGACGAGTCCTTAAAATACAACCAACGTGGAGTTTCTGCTTCAAAAGAAGAT
>CAYPOW010000107.1:0-10751 GCA_964412145.1 uncultured Draconibacterium sp. | reverse complement strand
GTTGATATAAATGCTAAGAACAAACAGATCAAAGATATATTAGCTGATCTTTTTGCCGACGAAAATGTTAATTGCATGGTCCTTGATCGTCAGATTCTTTTGTCACCCGAATATATGACAGAAAAGGTCAATGTTACAAAAGACCGGCAACAGCAGGAAATAGTTGTTACAGGTAAAGTAACCGATAAAGATGGCAACACGCTTCCAGGAGTAACTGTAGTTTTAAAAGGTACAACACAAGGTACGGTTACCAATGCCGAAGGAAATTATTCAATTTCCAATATTCCCGACGGTGCTATATTGCAATTTTCATTTGTGGGGATGCGGACGCAGGAGTTTGAGGTTGGAACCCAGACGAGCATTGATGTGACCTTAGCGCAGGAATCGATTGGATTGGATGAGGTTGTTACAATTGGGTATGGGACGCAGAAGAAAGTGAATTTAACAGGTTCTGTTTCCGCCATAACAGAAAAAACAATGACAAAAAAAACTGTTTCATTTGCATCACAGGGATTAGCCGGTGAAGTTAGCGGTCTTCAAGTACGACAAGAATCTGGAAATCCTGGAAAAAATGCTGCAAATTTAACAATTAGAGGATTGGGTACTTTTAGTTCTGCAGGGAACAGTCCATTAATTATAGTTGATGGAGTTCCATCAAGTATCAATAATCTTGATTATAATAATATTGAGAGTATATCTATCCTTAAAGATGCTGCATCTGCTTCAATTTATGGATCTAGAGCTGCTAATGGAGTTATCTTAATAACTACAAAGAACGGAGAAGATGAAAAATTCCATGTTAATTATAGTGCTTATGTTGGTAAACAATCAGCTACGGAAATGCCACAATATTTGGATTCATGGGATTGGGTTAAATTATCAAATGAAGCAGCAATAAATTTAGGACAGAGTCCTTCATGGAGTGAAGAAGATATTCAAAAATTTAAATCAGGAGAAGATCCTGATAATTATCCTAATGAACAGTATTATAAAGATTTTTTTACTTCAGGTAATGGGCTTCAAACTAACCAAAGTTTAACTTTTTCAGGCGGTTCATCTAATACTAAATATTTAGTTTCAGCTGGATATATGAGACAAAATGGAATTGTCGAGCAAAATTATTTTAATCGTTATAATATTAGGACAAATTTAAAGAGTGACTTAAGAGATAATTTAAGGCTCGATGTACGTCTACATGCAAATCAAAGCTATCGAACGGAACCTATACCTGGAGGTAATTTGGGTTCACACGAATTAGAAGGTACTGATGGGCTTATTAGACAAGTTTCTGGAGGAAATCCAACCATACCTGGTAGAAAATCTGACGGTACATACGGTTACTCTGGACCTTTTGCTCCTTATGCTGTTTTGGATGCTAATTCTTATATGGAAAGAAAACCTCAACATTTAATGGGAAATATGTCTTTGGATTGGGATATTTTCAACTCTTTGACTTTGAGTGGGAGAATAAGTTATCAGTCAGATTATGAATATTTTAAAGCAAGACAAGCTAATGTTTGGATTAATCCTGATCTTAGCTTTGGACCCTCAAGTATAAGAGTAATCAAGAATGATAGTCGCTATTTAGTGATGAACTCAACTGTTGATTATGTAAAAACTTTTGGAAATCACAATCTGCATATTTTAGGAGGAGTTTCTCAAGAATCCTATGATTATGAATCACTCGAAGGTTACAGGCAAAATTTAGTTAGTGAAGAATTAGCAACGTTAAATGCGGCATCAAATGCTAATATGCAAAATTCAGGGAATTTTTCAAGATGGACTTTAAGGTCTTTTTTTGGACGATTTAATTATTCATTTCAAGAAAAATATCTTCTGGAAATAAATGCCCGATATGATGGATCTTCACGTTTCTCTGAAGATGAGAGATATGGCTTATTCCCTTCAATTTCTGGAGGTTGGCGCATTTCCGAAGAAAATTTTTTTAATATACCTTGGATTAATGAGTTAAAAATAAGAGGTTCTTATGGTTCTTTAGGAAACCAGCAAATCGGGACTTATCCCTATCAAAAACTTATAAACTTGGGTCAGAATTATCCTTTTGGAAATTCAATTCAAACTGGTGCAGCATATACTACTCATTCATTTCAAGACATTACATGGGAAAGCACTGATATAATTAATGCGGGCTTAAATCTTACAGCACTTGAAGGAAAACTAGAATTATCAACAGATTATTTTATTAAGAAAACACATGATATACTTTATAATTTATCAGCATCAAGAGTGTTAGGAATGGGGGTATCTGAACAAAACGCCGGAGGGATTGAAAATAAAGGATTGGAATTTGAAATAGTTCATAAAAATAGAATAGGGGATTTCTATTATTCTGTTTCTTCTAATTTTTCTATTCTCGATAATAAAGTGGTAAAATTAGGTAATGTTAGTAAAGATATTGGTAAAGGATTATTCATTGGAGAATCTTTAGGTTCAATATATGGTTATGAAACCGAAGGTCTTTTTATTGATCAAGAAGATATAGATAATTATCCAGAACAACCATATTATGCTGAACCAGGACTAATTAGATATAAAGATATAAGTGGCCCGGATGGAGTTCCTGATGGAGAAGTAACGGCAGAGTATGATAGAAAAGTTATTGGTGATCAATTACCTACATATTTATATGGATTGAGTATTGCAGTAGATTATAAAGGATTTGATTTTTATATACAATTTCAAGGTGAAGGAGACTATGTAAAAATACCAACAGGAAATATGTTAAGTTCACAAGAATGGGTTGAGGAAAATAGATGGACAAGAGAAAATCCTGACCGATGGGCTAAATTTCCAAGATTAGGAGGACTGGGATGGGGACAAAATTATTATAATTGGAATTCAACATATTGGCTTTTGGATGCAAGTTATTTAAGAATTAAAAATATTCAAATAGGATATACTCTTCCATCAAATTTAGTTAGTAAATTATCTATTGATAATTGTCGTATTTATCTAGCAGGATTAAATTTAGTAACTTTTGATAAATATTATAAAGGTTGGGATCCTGAAATGGAAACTGTTGGACTTGCAGGTTCAGGTTATCCTCCAACAAGATTAATCAGTTTGGGCATAAATGTTAACTTTTAAAAATTAATATTATGAATAATTTATATAAAAAAGCAAATATAAAAATTCTTGGCTATTTAGTTTTGGTTATTGTTATTCTATCAGGTTGCAAAGAAGATTTTTTAGAAGAAAATCCTCATAGTCAATTAAGTGAAGCTACTTTCTGGAAGACTCAAGAAGATGCTGAACGTGCATTAGTTGGGTGTTATCGACTTGTTGGTGGCGGTTGGTGGAGTGGTTTATCTGGATGGAATGTATATCAATTTATTGGTTGGGGCCATAGAACTGACCTGGGAAGGGCATCTAATGAATTTGGCAAGACTCTTGGTACTGAGTATAGCCCCACCAGTCTTGATATTGAAAGTTTATGGAAACATAATTATACGAAGATTAGTCGAGCTAATTATTTTCTGGAAAATATTGATAAAGTAAATATGGATGATGATAAAAAAAGAGAAATGATTGCTCAGGTAAGGACTTTAAGGGGTTATGCTTATTTTTTACTTTCCCAATATTTTGGAGGTGTACCTTTAATTAAAAAAGTATTAACATTTGATGAAGCTAATTGTGTCCTTCGAAATTCGAAGGAAGAAGTGGTTAGTTTTATTTTAGATGAATTAACTGAAGCTGCTAATGATTTACCGACAGAATGGCCTTCTGCCGAGAAGGGTAAGGTTGAAAAAGGAACGGCACTTGCTATTAAAGGTAGATTATTAATGAGCGAAAATAGGTGGTCGGAAGCAGCAGGAACTTATAAACAAATTATTGATTTAGATAGATACATTATTGATCCGCGATATAAGGAACTTTTTGAAGATGAGGGGGATGATAGTGATGAAATTATTTTTCATTTACGATTTCTTCAAAATATTTATACTGAAATCGGCGTTACCCAAGTAGATAATGTTCCAGATGTTTACGGTGGATATAATAATTTGAAGTTGTTTCAGAATTTTGTTGACGAATTTTGGATGATTGATGGGGAATCTATTGAAAATTCTTCTCTATATGATCCTGAAAATCCTTTTGAAAACAGGGATCCACGTTTATATGCAACAATATTTTTACCTGGTTATACTTTTTGGAGAGGTAAGATTTTTCAAGCTCACCCTGATTCAACAATACCTTCACAAGGAGTTAGCAGTTCAAAAACAGGGTATTGTCTTAAAAAATTTGCGGATGAAAATTATGACGGTGGTCTTTATAATTATGGGGGAGATTTTAAGTTAATAAGATATGCAGAGGTGCTTTTGAGTTATCTTGAATCTAAATTAGAAGCTGGCGATCCTGTTGATCAGGTTTTATTAGATGAAACCATAAATAAAGTTAGGAGCAGGGAAGCAGTAAATATGCCACCAGTAAATGAAACCAATCCCGATAATTTACGGAAAATAATTAGGAGAGAAAGAATTGTTGAGTTAGGTTGTGAAGGAGGAATTAGACATTGGGATATTTATAGATGGAGAATAGCTCATGAAGTATTAAACAGAAATTTTTATGGAATGAAAATTACGGATGACCCTGAAAATTACACAGAACAATTTATTATTAATGAAGATGGATATGTATATAATTGTAAAAAAACTTTTCATGAATACAATTATCTATGGCCCATTCCTCTATCAGAAATTGATATTAATAAGACCTTGGAACAGAATCCAGGTTATTAAGAGTTTTTATTTTAGGAAAGACAAACATATTTTAAAAAATTACTACTGCCCGGGGGAAAATAGTTGTTGGGCTAAAGCCATTGTAGGATAAGATATCTCTAACCCCGGTATTGCCGGGGCACCCAATACGGTAACCGGACTTTAACTTAAATTATTATAATGTTTAAAATAAGATATTTAATGCATTAGAAGTATTAAAAAAACAAGATTTTATAATTTATAAAAAACAAACAAAATGATAAAAAAAATAATAATTGGTATAATTGGTATATCTTTACTAATTATCAATATATGTTATGGTCAACCAGCTGACAAGTTATATGTTGCAACAAATGGTAATGACAGTTGGACTGGAAAATTATCTGAACCAAATGCCGAAAAAACAGATGGTCCATTTGCCACACTGATAAAGGCTAAAAATTATATATTTGAGAATAGGCCTAATAGGCATGCACTTCCCAATACTAATCCTCTTAGGCCTATTTATGTGTTGATACGGGGTGGAATTTATTATTTAGATAAACCAATTGTTTTTCGTGGAGGATCATACGGCGACAGTGGTACTGATGAATATCCTATAACATACATGGCATATCCGGGTGAGGAGCCTATTATTAGTGGCGGGAAAAAAATTACAGCATCATGGAAGCCCTATAAGGGTGAGATTTTGGTATGTACTATACCAGAAGTAAAAGAAGGGAAATTGTATTTTAGGCAGCTTTCTGTAAATGGTGGGAGACAAAAGAGAGCACGAATTCCTTATGATGGTTTTTTGGAAATAGAGAAAAGAGAGGATGCAGTAGCCGATTCAGCCTTTAGGTACAAAGAAGGTGATTTTAAAAAATGGCACAACCTTAACGATGTTGAAGTAGTTTGGAACCATTCATGGTCTACAACTCGGCATATTGTTTATGAAGTAGATGAAAAAAACAGAATAGTAAGATGTATCAATCAGCCAGATGCCAATTATCCTATTGCTGGTTGTATATATGTTCCTCGTCATAGATATTACATAGAGAATGTATTTGAGGGATTACAACATCCAGGAGATTGGTATCTGGATAGAAATGACGGGAAACTATATTACTGGCCAATTGATAACATTGATATAAATAATATAGAGAATCAGGAAATAATAATACCTGTATTAGATCAACTAGTAAATTTTACCCATGGAGCTCAAAATATTGATATAATTGGACTTACCTTTCAAGATACTAGATGGAACCTTTCAGAAATAGGTTATGATGGAAGGAGTTCTTCTATTGGTCCTGCAGCTATTAATTTTGAATATGTTCGGCATATTACTTTAAAAGATAACTGCATTAGAAATGTTGGGGCTGATGCTTTGAATTTAACTGGATTTGGAAATAAGATAATTGGAAATAAGATATATTCCACAGGTAGAGGTGGTATAATTACAAAAAATTTTGAAGAAGAACCCAATACATTTTTGTATAATCATATTTATAATCTTGGGATAGTTTATCCTCAATGTAATGCTATTTCTGTTGGATATGGTGGTGGAGTGATTGGGCATAATTTGATTCATGACATACCTTACACAGGAATAGGTATTGGTATAAATTGGCCTCCGTCTCTTACTCCTTGGCAACCAGCTAAACGAGAAAGTCAGCAACAGGAACTGATAATTGAGTTTAATGAGATATATAATATAATGCAGAAATTAAATGATGGTGCGGCTATTTTTACTCATAATAATAACGTAACAGTTAGAAACAATCTAATTCATGATGTTTTCGCATTAGAAGATGGATCTCCCGGATGGGGTATATATACGGGTTGTAATACGACTAATGCTTTATTTGAAAACAATATTGTCTACAGAACTGATGAAACAGTTCATATATGGAAACAGAACAAAAATGTTACCTTAGTAAATAATATTTTAGTGGACGGAGGATTTAATGAAAAAAAATCGAATACTTCGTATGGAAAAGGCCAGGTATATTATCAGGGTTTAGATGAACTTGATCATCATGTTAATGTAATATTTAATAAAAATATAGTCTATTATACAAATCCCAATGCTATTCTATTCAGAGTTAATAATATGAGATCAGCACCATGGATTTCGGATTACAATGTTCTTTTCTGGACGGAAGGCTCTATATTAAATGATTCTGGTGTATGCAAAGGACCAGGAATTAATTCTTTTAAAGATTGGAGAGAACATGGTTTTGACAGGCATTCAATTATTGCCGATCCTTTATTTGTTAATCCTAAAAATGATAATTATACCCTTAAGGATGATTCTCCTGCTTTTAAAATAGGATTTGAGCCCATTGATTTGTCTTCAGTAGGATTAAGAGCTAGAGAAGAACCTGTGGGTCCAAAAGGAAAAAATAAATGAATAATAAAATTTAAATAACTTTTCAACTGCCGTTAAATAAAATCAACTGGATATCCAGCAAGAATATCTTATGTTAAACAAAGAAAATTCTGATTATGAAGTCAATTTTCAAATATGTTAAGTTAAAACAACCAATTAATGAATATTGGTTAATTCAATTATTGTTATTTACATTATTAGTATTGTTACCATGTGGTGAATTTGCTTGGGCGCAAAAATTCACAGAAAATACGTTTATAGTATCAAATGATGGATCAGATAATAATCCAGGTACTGTATCCAAACCCATGGCAACTCTTGAAGCTGCGCGTAACGTCGCCCGTAAGTCAAAAGTTGTTAATCCTCAGATAATTATTATGCCAGGCGATTATTACCTTTCTAGTCCACTTGAACTAGATTCTAGAGACAATGGTTTAACCATTAAGACTTATAAGAATAAAGAAGTTACCCTTTATGGAGGTAAACTTATAACTAATTGGTATAGACATGAAAATAAGTTTTGGTCTGCAAATTTAAAGGAGGTGAAAGAAGGAATATGGGATTTTCGTGCATTAGTTATTAATGGGCGTTTGGCTAAACGTTCGAGAATGCCAGATTCTGGGAAATATAGACATTTAAGCTCATTCGATGTGCCCTGGCTTACAGGTGTTGGAGGTGGATGGGCACGTAAACCTACAAAAAAAGAACTCACCACAATGCGTTACAAACTAAAAGACATCCCAGAGTTGCTTGATGTTCAGAACGCTGAGGTACGAGTTTATCATATGTGGGATGCTTCATTTGTAGGTGTAAAGCGAAATGATATTAATAACCATAAATTAATATTTTCTAATGAGACTATTCATCCACCTGGTGCTTTTGGAAAGAAGGGATATGTAATTTTTAACACTTCCGAAGGAATGACGAAACCAGGTGAATGGTATCTCGATAGAAGAAATGGTCGTTTAGTATATTGGCCTATGGAAGGTGAGGATATGGAAAAGGTGAAAGTAATTGCTCCCACTATGGAGCGGATAATTCGAATTGAAGGAGATTCAGATAAGAAGGCAAAGAATATAACGATTCGTGGAGTTACTCTTCAAGCTACTAATGTCCCTCTTAAATCCGCAGGGTTCGGTGCTAGTGCATTTAACGGCGCGTTGAGTATGAAGAATACAAAACAATGCATTATAGATAGTATTGAAATACTTAATGCAAGTGGTTTTGGAATTACAGCGGCAAAAACAACAGATTGCCAAATAATTAATTGCCATATTCATAATCTTGGAGGTGCGGGAGCAAAAATTAGTGGTGGTACAAATTTACTTTTTAAAAGCAATCACATTCACGATGTAGGTATCTACTACTCAAATGCTACAGGCCTTTATGTAAGTAAGGGTAATCTTCATAAAATATATCGTAATGAGATACATAATGTACCATACTCTGGAATTATTATAGGTGGTGCTGAGAATCTTGTAGTGGAGGAGAATCTTATATATCGTGTTATGAGAGAGATGCAAGATGGTGGTGCAATATATGCATCTGGAGTAAGTAATTGTATAATTCGTGGTAATATTGTGCGAGATATAGAGCAAGTAGGTGAGGGATATGGAGTCAGTTCATATTATCTCGATGAGGGTGCACATGATTGTACGGTGGAACAGAATGTTTCAATTAATGTAGATAGACCAACACATAATCATATCGCTCGTAATTCAATTATCCGTAACAATGTTTTTATCAATGACGAAGATCTAACGTTATCTTTTCAACGGTCTGCCAATTTGGAATTTATAGATAACACTCTTTATACTCCTGGCAGAATTAGAATTACAAGGCCTAATGCTATAATCACATGGAAAGGCAATAAAATTTTTTATAGTGGAGGAGATAAGAACAAGGCTTACCTTATAAATTCTGAAATGCCACATACCCCCAAACCGGCGCAAAAAGATAAACCAATAGAAGTTAAACGTTCTATGAAACCTCCCAAAATTGATGGAAACCTTGCAATGGGGGAATGGCTGGGAAGCTTTCAACATCTTAATAGGATGCCATCAAGAAGACCATCTAGCGGAGCCCCGGTTTTATCTAAATTTTCTTGGGATAATGAATTCCTTTACATTGGCGCCATTATTCCAATGTTTAATAAAGACAATATAAACTTGGGCAATAGCTGGGAGAAAGATGACGCTGTAGAAATTTCTTTAGGTGGTTATTATAAAGGTGATTCAGTAACATATGTAATTCGATCTTATGTTAATGGCTCAATTCAAAGTATAACTGATGCTGGGGTATCTGATACAGCTGCTCAAAAACTCGAAAAGAGAGTACGATATGTTTCAAAGATCATGGAAAAATCAAATAAAGAAGGATGGGTTGGTGAATGGGCAATTCCACTTAAATTACTGGGCTTAAATCCTAAATCGGATTTGAAAATACCATTTAATATGTGTGCATTTGTAAATGAATATGATTGTTGGCATTGTTGGGAAGGTACTCTAGGAGAAACCTGGGAAGTCGATAAGGCTGGAATGCTCCATTTTAAGTGAAATTATAATTAATAATATTATGCTATTCAATTCCTGTAAAGAAGAAGCCAAAAACTACCAGCCATCCTAGGAATCTCTGGTGCAGCATGAGGTTTCCGAATGGTACGACGGCGACTGGATGGCTCCTGTGGAAGTATGGGACACCAAACAGGTAATGGTCGATTACTACAACACCGCCCAAAGCTGGGACAAAGAAGTGCTGGTCAACGACCGGATGGGTGAAGTAAGGGGCGAACGCGGTGATTTCTACACCACTGAATATGAATATGGCATAAAGACTGATACCCTGATCAAATACAAGTGGGAGTCCTGCCGGGGCATTGGCGGTTCATTCGGATATAACAAAAATGAGGGCCCTGAGGATTATATGACGGTGAATGCCCTAGTGGACAGGCTGGTGGATATTGTGAGCAAGAACGGAAACCTGCTGCTCAACATCGGTCCCAAGGTCGACGGAACCATCCCGGAGATTCAAAAAGAACGTCTCTTGGGAATTGGCGAGTGGCTGATGGTCAATGGCGATGCCATTTACAGCACGGATTACTGGAAGACATGATGAACTCTGAATTAAATTCCACAATTCAGGGTCCCCCCCATTGCTTTAACAGGATTCGCATGGGAATGAAATACATATTGGCAATGCTTTGCTCAAAACCAGCAGCAACGAAGGTGGTTATTGAAATAATATGGCCAGTATTTTACCATGTGCTGGCCTTGCGCTGTAACTTAACCAGATTGCCGGGCATACCAGTATATTACACAACACGCCTAATACAATTGCCTGCAAAAAACCCAGTTCACATTTTGCCTTAGCAAAATGAAGGATGTTGGAACCGGGAATTTCTCCGCCAAACAGATAATGACCGGATAGTATTATCAATATTACTATTGAGGTCGCTCCGATCATATTACCTGCTTATACAAATAACCAGTTTTTCAACACCAGGATTGTTTTGATCTTCCTGTTGGTCCAGGCCATAATCATCAGGTTATTGACGGTAAACTGAATATTTCGGACAAAGTGTACAACCAATTCGGAGTAAAGTGTACAACTCAATTTAGGATCGATTTGCATTGTAAATATAT
>CAYPOW010000106.1:5675-10858 GCA_964412145.1 uncultured Draconibacterium sp. | reverse complement strand
ATAAAGATAGTTAATACAGAGATTCCTAGCCTCCTTTTTGTCCATTAAGCCAAAAATAAGAATAAATAATATTCGTAATACTCTGATTATGTATTTATTAATACAAATATTTACTATTTTTAATCAGGTCTATAAAAGAGACAATTTGATCAACTAAGCAATTGTTCAAAAAATAATTACAACATTTTCCAAAAAAAAGCCATCCCAAAAAAACGGAATGGCTTTCAAAATTTTAGCTTAAAAGCTTAGAACAATTTCATATCATCCAAAGCTTTCATAACATCTTTAACAGCAATAGATGAATTGTCCAATAAGGTTTGCTCATCTTTATCTAATTCAACTTGAATAATTTGTTCGATTCCATTTTTACCTAATTTAACAGGTACACCAAGAGCTACATTTTTTTGACCATATTCGCCGTCTAACATAACGCAAACGGGGAAAATTCTTTTTTGGTCTTTAATAATTGCTTCACACATTTGAGCAGCTGCTTGTCCGGGTGCATACCACGCAGAAGTTCCTAAAAGTTTAACGATTTCTCCGCCTCCTTTTTTAGTTCTAACTACTATGGCTTCTAACTTATCTGCATCAATTAACTGAGTTACAGGAATACCGGCAACGGTTGTATAACGTGGCAATGGTACCATTGTATCGCCATGTCCACCCATCAACAAAGCCTGAATATCTTTTGGAGATATATCCAATGCTTCAGCAAGGAAAGAACGGTAACGGGCAGTATCTAAAATTCCTGCCATACCAAATACTTTGTTTCTTGATTTTTTAGACGTCAAGAAAGCAGCGTAAGTCATTACGTCTAAGGGGTTTGCAACAACAATAATAATAGCATCTGGAGAATGTTTAACTACATTTTCAGTTACAGACTTAACGATTTTAGCATTCGTAGAAATTAAATCATCTCTACTCATACCAGGTTTACGTGGCATACCGGAAGTAATGACAACAATATCAGAACCAGCTGTTTTGGTATAATCATTTGTAGATCCAATTACTCTTGAATCGGATAAGCGAATGGGTGAGGTTTCCCAGATATCCAAAGCTTTTCCTTCGGCGTAATTCTCCCTGATATCAACGATAACAATCTCGTTTGCAATTTCATTTTGAGCTAAGGTATCGGCAACAGTTGCGCCAACATTTCCCGCTCCTATAACTGTAATTTTACTCATTTTTATAGGTTTTAGTTTTTTTACTTTAATGATAACAAAGATAACTAAAACTAGTGTGTATATTTTGTGTTTTTGCAGATAAGAATCATAATTAGAACTGATATAAATAAATTATCAAACAATTTATTGTGAATATGTGTGAAAATTAAAAATCCCGGAATGATTAAATTCCGGGATTTTTAATAAAAAACTACATTTAATTATTCCATTGAGGAAGGCGTCCGGTAGTTATTGGCGCCCCAATGCTGTCCAACTTCAGGTCGAAAGAATTGAATTCTTGCTTAAGTTTTTTCACCTTTGGCATAAGCGCAGCAAACTCCTTCGCTGAAATTTTAAAATTCATTTTGGCGGTTCCAGGGATATTTGATGTTGAATTGTAAATATCATATATAGCACTTCCTGCTCTTCTTCTTAAACTTAGCATTTCATCTATATCGAGCTTTGCATAATCTCTATCACCATTCAATACATTTTGAATAGCATCCAAGTCTTTTTCCATAACCAAAACTTCTTTCAATAAATCAACTGCTTCTTTAGCAGGAAATGCTTTAGTCGCTCCTTTATACAAAATAATTTTCTCGCGCATTGCCCTAATTTCACTCGAAACGGCTGAAATTGAATTGTTTAATTGAAGTGCTTTGCGCTTAAAAGCAACCAATTCAGCTCTATCTTCTGCCGGAATGCTACGATTGTTGAGTTCCTTTATTTGGAATGATTCAGGACCTGCCAATTGGCTTATTATACCTTTTTTATTTTTATAAAGACTGACCTGATAGTTGCCAGGCATAACAAAAATTCCAGCTGATGAAAGTCCCTTAACTTGATTTGCATCGCGATCATTTACTAATCCTGTTGAAGGATATTCCATATCCCATAAAATTTTATTTAATCCTTCTTTCAATGGCGAACGAAGTTCGCGCACGAAATTGCCATCTTCATCTTCTATGGTATAAATCAAATACGTATCAAGCTCTTCTTTTTCAGCTTTAAATTCCTCCAAAGTAGGATACGAAATTATTTTGCTTTCTTTAAAAGCAGCTTTTTCTTTTTTCTGACGCTCCGCTTTTAAACTGCTTGAACCCTCTTTGATCCAGCTTACAAATTCAACGCCTACTTTAGCGTTGGGTGTAGTATAAAAAGACTCGCCCTGAAAACCTTTTTCTTTGCTGCCTAAACCACCTAAAGGACGCCAGGTTTTAAACATTTTAGCCGTTTTTATATCGAATAAATAAGCCTCTTTTTCTAATGTCTCGTTCGACAATTCACGCAAGAGAGCATAGTTTGGCAAGATGTAAAAACCACGTCCAAAAGTAGCTAATACTAAATCGTTTTCACGCTCTTGGATAGCCATATCTCGAACATTTGCGGTAGGTAAGCCACTTGCTAATTTTTTCCAGTTTTTACCTGCATCCAAACTAACAAACACACTATATTCAGTGCCTGCAAAAAGAATTTCAGCTTTTATATGATCTTGCTCCAGAGCATAAATAGAACCTTTTTCTGGGAGATTAGATGAAATATTTATCCAAGTTTTTCCTTTATCGTTACTCTTTAAAACATAAGGTTTAAAATCACCACTTTTGTGATTATTAAATGCCGCATAAACTGTATTTACGTCATGTTTGGAAGCGATAATATCGTATACATAAGTATTGGCGGGAACATTAGGGAAAGCATTTATTTTCGTCCAAGTTTTACCATCATCTTCTGTAATACTAATTTGTCCATCATCAGATCCTGCATACAATAAACCTGCTTGCAAACGCGATTCATCCAAAGATACAATTGAACCATAGCGCGAAGTGGATCCATTTTTTGCAACAGCATCCATTGGCCACCATTTGCCCATTAAAGGCCATAAATTTCGATCGATATTTTGATCGAGATCATCAGAAATCACTTCCCAAGAATCTCCTCTATCCGTACTTTTAAAAAGTTTATTCGATGCAAAATAGAGGGTCTTATGATCGTGATTGCTGATTAATAGCGGAGCATCCCAATTGAAATTATATTGAGCTTCTCCTTGGCGTGGTTTGGGTGTAATCCTTACCGATTCACCACTTTTCTTATCGACACGAGCCAAACTACCATATTGAGCCTGAGCATATACAATATTTGGATCGACTGGGTCGATAGCAGATTCAAAACCATCGCCAGTAACAGTTACTTGCCACTCATAAGAATGTACGCCATGATCGGATAAATTTTGCGAAGGACCAACAAGGCTATAATTATCTTGCGTTCCTCCAGCTACATTATAGAATGGATAATCGTTATCAACAGTAACTTTATAAAACTGGGTTACTGGCAAATTAGGGAAGAAACGCCAGGTATCACCACGATCAAAAGTTTCATAAACTCCTCCATCCGTACCTTCTATATGGTGCAAAGTGTTTTTTGGGTTAATCCACAAAGCGTGATTGTCGTAATGCTTGCTTCGTTCACCTCTATCTTCAAAAGTTTTTCCACCATCAGTAGATACTTGTGTATAGGTATTATTTAAATACACTCTATTCTCATCAATAGGATCGCAAACAACTTCTTGGTAATAGTTTCCACTTGTTGTTACTGGATTCATTTTTTGCCAAGAAGCGCCACGGTTGGTGCTTTTATAAAAGCCCCCTTTTCCGCTTTGTGCTTCAACAACGGCATAAATTATTTCTGGATTTGCAGGAGAAATGCCCATCCCGATACGACCTTTATCGCCGGAAGGCAAACCTTTGTTTATTTTCTTCCAGCTTACACCAGCATCAGTAGATTTATAAATCCCAGACTCCGGACCACCACCTAAATAAGTCCATTGCTTGCGAATACGCTGATGAGCCGCGGCATATAAGACTTGATTATCACGAGGATCCATATGGATTTCGTTGAAACCAGTCATATCACTCACGTGTAAAATACGATTCCAGCTTTTGCCACCATCGGCAGTTTTATAAATACCACGCTCGCCACCAACACGCCAAACTGGTCCATAAGCAGCTACATAAACGATATCTGAATTTTTCGGATCTACCGTAATCATTCCAATATGCTCAGAGCTTTCTAATCCTACATTGATCCAGCTATCACCACCATCTTCTGATTTGTACACTCCATCGCCAAAAGAAAGACTTCGTTGGTTATTGTTTTCACCGGTGCCTACCCAAATCACATTATGATTGTTTGGATCCATAGTGATACATCCAATAGAATACGAGCCTTCATTATCAAAAATAGGTTTGAAGGTTACACCAGCATTTGTTGTTTTCCACACACCACCAGCAGCAGCTGCCACATAAAACTCACTGATATTATCAGGATTAATGGCTAAATCGGCAATACGGCCAGATGTAAGTGCAGGGCCAATGCTCCTATACTTGAATGTGTTCAAAGAAACTTTACTTAGTGCATCTTTGGTTTCCGTTTTGGTTTTTGACTTTTTGCTCTTGCGTTGAGCTTGAATTTGCGGAATAGCCACTATCAAAGCAAGCAATAAAAAAATTGATTTAAGGTTGAAATTTCTCATTTTTTAATTGGTTAATTAACAAAGTTGAAAGATACGAATAATGTGATAATTTGAATATGTGATGATTAAAAAACAAAACCCTGTCAAGTTTTAAAAACCTAACAGGGTTGAGATAAATCTTAAGTCAAAGATTATTTCAGTGCTTCCAATACTGGAGCATAATCGGGTTCATCAACAATTTCTGGAACTTGTTGAGTGTAGATAATTTTACCGTTTTCATCGGCTACAATTACAGCACGAGATTCTAAACCAGCCAAAGGGCCATCAACTATCTCTACTTGATAATCTCTACCAAACTTTCCTCCTCTGAAATCGGATAAAGTTTCAACTTGATCCAATCCTTCAGCACCACAAAAGCGAGCTTGTGCGAATGGTAAATCTCTTGAAATACACAAAACAACAGTATTTTCTAAAGAGGAGGCTTCTTGATTAAAGTAACGTACAGATGCGGCACAAGTACCAGTATCTAAACTTGGGAAAATATTTAAAAC
>CAYPOW010000106.1:0-5575 GCA_964412145.1 uncultured Draconibacterium sp. | reverse complement strand
GCTTCGTCAATACTTCGTCCAAGAGGTAAATCATTAACTACCTGATGACGAACAACACCTTGTTTATCGATTAGGAATAATCCACGATAAGCAACTGCAGTTCCATCAAATGTGGAAAGATCATCTTCTTCATCATAATCGTAATCTCCAGCCAAAACGTCAAAATTTTCGGCAATAGTTTTGGATAAATCAGAAACCAATGGATATTTAACACCTTTAATTCCACCATCTTTTAATTCGGTATTTAACCAAGCCCAGTGGCTATGCTCAGAGTCGACAGAACATCCTACAACTGCAACATTGCGTTTTTCAAAATCTGCAATTCTTTCCTGAAAAGCGAGAATTTCTGTTGGACAAACAAAGGTAAAATCGAGCGGATAGAAAAAGAAAACTACATGTTTCTTTCCGATGAATTGTTCGAGTGAAAATTTTTCGACAATTTCACCACCATTAACAACGGCAGTAGCTTCGAATAACGGGGCTTTACGCCCAACTAAAACTGACATACGTATTTAATTTTTAATTAGTTAGCATTTCAAAAAGCAAAGTTACAAAAAAGAGCCTTTGAAAATGCTTTTATTTTTATTAATTTAAGTATTTTAATACCTGTTTAATCTAAAATAATTTCGTCAAAATTTACATCCAAAGGTTCTTGTTTGTAAAAATCGTAAAGTGTCATTTTTCGTAATTCAAAATAATTGCGCCAGAAAGTCTGTAAAGCTCTGATATGAGCTATGGTAGCTTTGTCTTTCTCGGTTTGAGCAATATTTAAATCGGTAACTGATATTTTTCCGATCAGATATCTGTTTTTAGATGCTTGATAACTTTTGGCGGCAACCGTATCGCTTTTAGCGGCAATAAGCAATTGATTTTGTTGCATATTATACTCGGAAACTTGTAAAAAGATATTTTGACTGAAATCCAATCGCTCCTGCTCTACTGAAGTTTCAACCAAATCAGCATTACTTTCAGCCATCTTCACCTGACCTTTTCGCATTCCCCAATCCAAAATTGGCACCTCAAGGCTTACGCTTAATTGCTGTTGATCGTTGGGACTGACATAGGAATCACCTAAATTAATTGCGCTTCCCATCAATCCAAAGACAGCATATAAATTAGCGTTGAATCCGTTTTCAGATTTTGCCTTATTCACATTGGCTCGCGATTCGAGTAGTCTTCTTTCAAAATCGACCATACTGGAACTGTTTTTCATTGCTTCCTGCAAAGCAAAATCATATTCTACCTGGCTAATTTTATCGGGCTGTGGAACTACTAAAAGAATATCTTCTTCATTTTTTAAACGAAGAAAAGACTTTAACCTGAAAGTAGCATTTTCTAATCCCAGATTGGCTTTTTCAAGCGCCGATTGAGCATTCAAAAAATTAAGTTCCAGCTGAAGAAGATCGTTTTCTGCAATTTTTCCGGAAATATATCGCCCCTGCGCTATTTTATAAAGCGTATCGTAATTCGAAACTTTTATTTGAGCTACACGCAGTTCTATCTGAGCTGAAAGTAAATTAAAAAAATTGTTTACCGCTGTTATCGAAACCTGCTCAACTCTCTCCAAATAAGCGCGTTTAGCAGCCTGATATTTCAAAGGTTCAATTTGCTTGTTCCATTTGTAAGGATTGTAATTAAAAAGAGGTTGACGAAATCCTAAATTTATTGGCGTCGATAAATAGTTATTCGTTGTAGTTGAATCGTAAAAGTTATCAATTCGTTGCAAACCACTTGATAGAAAAATATTACCTCCGGTGATGCCAATTACTTTGTTGAGCCTTAAATTACCTGAATAAGAAGTATAACTTTGATTAACGTATTCTTCTGTTCCTGTGGATGTTGTATAAGTTTTAAACGCTCTGTTTAGTGAAGGAATTGTGCCATCGAAGCTCAAGCTAGGCAATAAACTTCTACGATAGGTTTTAAATGACCAATAACTTGCCCTTAGCTGATGTTTAGCAATTAGCGCATCAGGCGATTGTGTTTTGGCAATATTTATCACATCATCGAGTGTAAGATTGCGCTGAGCAACAGAGTTAAACGAAAAGCTTAAGCTTAAAAGTATGATTAGTGTAATTATTTTTGTGTTCATTTTGTGTTTTTTATTCGTGACGTAAAGAAGAAACAGGATCTTGCAAAGCAGCTTTTTTTGCTGGCATATAGCCAAAAAGCACACCTATACCTGCTGATACTCCAAAAGAAATCAATATGGAAAATACAGACACAATGGTTAAAATTCCGGTTATTTGTGTGATAATAAAAGATATTATCAAACCAAGAAAAATTCCGATTATACCACCGATAACAGAAATTAATGTTGCTTCGGTTAAAAATTGAAGAATAACGTCTTTTTGAGTAGCGCCAATTGCTCTTCTCACACCAATTTCGCGAATGCGTTCCATAACGGAAGCCAGCATAATATTCATAATTCCAATACCTCCAACAATAAGCGAAATGCTGGCAATAGCACCCAAAACAATATTGAAAATATTGCGTGTTTTTTGTTCTTGTTTTAGTAATAACTCAGGAACTATGACTCTGAAATCCTTTGCTCCGGCATGTCTGCGTTCCAACATACGTTGAAGTACATTGGCCGTTACTTGTAGCTGTGCAGCATCTTCTACTTGAACTACAATTTTATCCAGTTGGTTACGGTTGCTATATCGGTTTGAATTATCCCTTCTTCCAGAAACCAAACTTGATTTGCTAATAATCGATCGATCATTAAAACGTAAGAGAGCGGTTTGAATTGGAGCATACACATTCATATTAAAATCATCGATACCCAAATTACGCTCATTACCGGCACCAACACCTCTACTTTTTAAAACACCAATAACCGTTAGCCAAACATCACCACATTTAATTTGCTTTCCGACGGCTTCTTCTGTCGGGAAAAGACGGGACTTGATTTTATGTCCAATTATACATACTTGCTCTCCATAGCGATAGTGTTTTTGGCTAAAGAATTGACCATTATTCAAATCGAGACCATATACTTCAAAAAAGTCAGGTGTAATGCCAGTAAAATCGCCAGCTATGCTTTTGTTTTCATAAACAACGATAGTTTCGTTTGTTACTTCTGGAGAAACCCGAACGATAGTAGGAATAATTTTCTTCATAGCAGCTACCTCTTTCAAATTCAAGCCCTGCGAAAGTTTGGCCTTAGCTAAATCATTTTCCTGTTCATCTTCACTCTCCGTTGATGAGTTTTCGCTGGGCCTAATTAAACGTGGTGTAATCACAATATTATTTACACCCACTAGTTTCATTTGATCGAGGACTTCTTTTTTAGCACCGTTTCCGATTGCTAACATAGAAATTACAGCAGCCACACCAAATATAATTCCCAAAGCAGTAAGCAAGGATCTTATTTTGTTCTCCAAAATAGCTTTGGACGCAATACCTAGAACAAGTATATACTTATCCATTTTCAATCTAAACTTTTTCATATTGAATGTATTGCTTAGTTTTTAATCTTCCATTCATTTGCTCCCTCAGGAGGAAGAAGATACAGATCATCACCCGATTCCAAACCTTTGGTAATAACGATACTGTTATCGTTGCTTTTGCCTGTTTCCACAATTTTCTTTGCACCTTTAACATACACATACTGAGTACTATCCTGTACATACAAGCACTCCAATGGAATAAATACGGGATTCTCGAGAACTTCAGTAATAATTACATTTTTAGTTGTCATAGCAGGGCGAAGACTTTCGTCAGAACCCTCAATAAAAATAGTGACTTCAAAAACATTGGCACTTGAATTTCGCAATTCCTCACCAATATTTGCCACATTTGTTACACTTCCTTTCAATTCTTTTCCAGGAAATGCATCTACACCAATTTCAACATTTTGCCCGACTTTTATTTTACTAATATCTATTTCGTTTACATAAGTTTTTACCAACATACGCGTTAAATCTGGCAATTGGGCAATTACGGGTTGCCAAGGGCTAATCAACGATCCTGTTTCTATCTTTTCACCTCTACGTGTTTTTGTATAAATAACCATTCCCGGCTGGGGCGCTTTAATGGTGAAATCTCTTAAAATATCCATTGTCTGACGCTTTACATTTTTTTGCTTCTTCAAATCAATCATAATTTGCTGAATGGTTGTTTCTTCTTTTTCTTTGCGCAAAAGATAGCCTTCGACTGCCTGATCATAATTTCGTTTAGCTTTCTCCAAATTTATCTCAGCTTGACGTTGGATAGCTGGAGCTTCGAATTTTGAGTTTTCAACTTCAAGTGCCAAATTTTCTGTTGAATAATGCAAATTAACGATATTGTCACGAGCTGCTCTTAAAGTCAGTGCCGAATCCAATTTGGAATTAGTAACTTGCGTGTTCAGTTTTTCGATATTGGCATCTATCTCATCCAATCTATTCATTACTACTGTCTTATCCAAACTAGCAATAAAGTCACCAGTTTCAACTACAGTTCCTTCAGGAACAATATTTTCCAGTTTTATTTCGCTATAAATTTCGATATTTCTCAAATTTTGAGGGCCAATAATTTGAGTGGAAAACTGCGAGCCGAGCTCCCCTGTTGTAGTGACGCTTATTACAAATTCTCCCTGTTCGGCATTTACAAGAATGCTATCCTTTGTTTTATTCCCGGGGTAAGTCCACCAAATGAAAAGAACGGCTAAAATGACAAGGGCGATAATGCTGTAATTTCTTTTTGACATGATTATGATTGGTTTATGATTGGTTAACGAATAAGGCGGCTAAGATACAAAAGCTAAATGAAAATATTTATTCTAATTTGTAATGAAAACTATAACTATTCGTCTTAGAATAAGAAATCGTTAATTTTGATGCGATTTGAACCAAAACTTTGCTTTTAATGCTGCTAAACGAGTTTAAAGTCTTAATCTTTCCATTGAAAGACAAATTATTTCGCTTTGCGAAACAGTTTGTAAAACAAGATGATGAAGCTGAAGATATTGTTCAGGATACGTTCTTAAAATTATGGGTGAAACGAAAAACATTGCTGAACATACAAAATCATGAGACTTATGCAATGACGATGATCAAAAACGCGAGCATCGATCGCTTAAGAAAAAGAAAAACTTACAGATTGGATGAGCTTCATCTAGAACCGGAAAACAACTATACGCCACTGGATAGCTTAACAGAAAATGAAACCTATGCGATGGTAACAGAAGCGATGAAAAAACTGAGTATCCAACAAGAAATGCTCTTAAGATTGCGCGACATAGAAGGATATGAATATTTTGAAATTGAAGAAATTACCGGTTTAAGTATCAATTTAATTCGAGTAAATATTTCGCGAGCCCGCAAATTGATAAAAGAGAATCTTATAAAAATAGAAGAAGATGAATTGGTCAGAAGTAGAACTATTGCTTAAGCGGTATTGGGAAGGTGAAACATCGCTTCTGGAAGAGCAAATTTTAAAAAATGCTTTATCGCGTAAGGATGTGCCAAAACACCTGGTCTCATTAAAGAACTATTTTGTCTTTACAACAGAGCAGAAAGAGATTAAACACCCCAATCAAAATGTTGAAAATCAGTTTTTAGAGCAATTAAACAGTTACAAAAACAGACCC
>CAYPOW010000105.1:2796-10867 GCA_964412145.1 uncultured Draconibacterium sp. | reverse complement strand
GATTATGAAATCAGTACTTCGTCCGTATTCACTTATTATGTAAGTGCACTTGAGGAAACAATACAGTTGCCATTCTTAGAAGATTTTGAGAATGGAGATTTAGGTATTTTTTCAACCATAAATGTGGTTGGTGTTAATCAAGAATGGTATAGATATACTTATTCGACAACTGGCAATTCATTTGCAAAAATGTCTGGATATAGCAATGGAACATTCCCAAATGAAGATTGGTTGATTACACCATTGATTGATTTTGATTCTTATACTGATGAAAGCTTAAGTTTTAGATCTTCTATGGACTTTGAGGATGAAACAACTGTATTTCAAGTCTTATTTTCTAGTAACTACAACGGTTCAGGCGATCCTAATTCAGCAGATTGGACAAACCTTACAAATCAAGCCGCTTTATCAACAGGTGATTATACCTGGGTTCCTTCAGGAAATATTGATTTAACTGCATTAGTTGGCGAAAATACCATTGCATTTAAATACGTATGTAATGCAGAATCTGAGACTTGGCAACTAGATGATGTAAAAGTTGATGGAACTGCTGTTCAAACTGGTATTGACAATGAAATATCTAAAGATCAGATCATTATTTTCCCCAATCCCACAAAGAATTGGATTCAGTTTAGAAATACAAATGAAATTCAATCGCAGCTTATTATTTATAATTTTTTAGGACAAATAAAATACAATGAGAATTTAATAATTAGTCCAAATGATAAATTGGATATTCAATTCTTAAAACCTGGAATTTATATTTTACATTTGAAAAATGAAGACTTAGGTATTCAGAATTTTAGATTGATCGTTCAATAGTGATAAGTTTGGAACGAAATAAACATCAGGAAAGAAAATCGCATATATAAAGGATTTTAATAATATATTTGTTAACTGATTAGTTAGTTATACTTAATTAGCATAGTTATTATGTAAACATGTATGGATTTCCTATTTTTTTATTTATAAAAAAAACAATAGATACGCTTTTAAAAACTAAATTATCAACTTATAAGAAATATGTTATTTAGTTCTTTAATTTTTATCTTCCTTTTTCTACCATTAGTTTTACTTATCTATCATTCATTACGGAATGAATTTAGAAACGCTTTCTTATTTGTATCAAGTTTAGTCTTTTACGCTTGGGGAGAGGGTGAGCTAGTGCTATTGATGTTGATATCAATATCTATTAATTATACGATTGGGTTATTACTTGATTCGACTAAAATTAAATATAATTACAAAGTAAAAAGAATTTATTTATTTATAGGAATAATACTAAATCTAGGTTTTCTTGTTTATTATAAATATTTCAATTTTATCTTAGATAATTTAAATTCAATAGGATTCGATTTTAATTTTAAAAACGGAAGCATAGTTTTACCTATAGGTATTTCGTTTTTTACATTTCAAGGGTTATCCTATCTTGTTGATATTTATAGAGAAAGAGTTCCATCTCAGAAAAGATTTGTAAATATAGGCCTATACATTTCCTTGTTTCCCCAATTAATAGCAGGTCCTATAGTAAGGTATGAGGACATTTTTAGTGCATTATCGTTTAGGGTTATTTCAAAGAAACTTTTTATTGAAGGAATACTTAAGTTTATTAGAGGACTGTCGAAAAAGGTTATTATTGCAAATAGTGTTGGGCATTTAGCCGATTTAATCTTCGATATACCGTCAAACGAACTTGGAACTATTACCTCTTGGATAGGTATTATTTCTTATGCATTGCAGATATATTTTGATTTTTCAGGTTATTCAGATATGGCCATAGGGTTAGGAAAAATGTTTGGTTTTAGGTTTAAAGAAAATTTCAATCATCCATATACTTCTACATCGATAAAAGAATTCTGGCGCCGATGGCATATTTCATTATCAACTTGGTTTAGGGATTACCTCTATATTTCACTCGGCGGTAATAGGAAGTCGAAACTAAGAACATATTTGAATTTGATAATTGTTTTTTTTATAACGGGTCTTTGGCATGGTGCTAGTTGGAATTTTGTTATTTGGGGATTGTATCATGGCATGTTTTTATTAATTGAAAGAAACGTTTCTATTTCTCTTCCTAATAAGTTTAATTTTCTTAAGCACATCTATCTGATTGGTGTGGTACTCGTTGGATGGGTGTTCTTTAGAGCCGACGATATTAACTACGCTATTTTGTATATAAAATCTCTATTCAATTTAAGCTTTGGGGTTAATAATACTCCAATAACTAATATTAGTTATTATTCTCTATTAATAATAGTATTAGGAATAGTTTTTAGTGCACCGGTTAGAAATAAAATACCTTTTAATAGTATTGTACGTATAATTGGTATTAATTCTTCTTTGCTACTGAAATACATTGGTTATTTTATTCTTTTCTTCTATTCTATCCTTGAATTAGTTCAATCGAATTACAATCCCTTCATATATTTTAGATTTTAAAATATTTGCATGAAAAAATTTATATACATAATAGTATCGATTGTAGCTGGAGTAGTTGTATTTCTTTCAGCAAGACACTTTGAATATAATCCATCTTTCCTTACAGTTGAATTAAAAGCAGAATACATAGAGCCAGATAGATTTCAATTGTTTTATGCTTTTGAAGAAAATCCTATATTTATCGAAACCAATTCTATAAATTATCGAATTAAAGGGTTGAAGGGACTTCAAACAATATCGTTTAATATTCCTTTAAATGGGAAGGCTATAGTTGGTCTTAGGTTAGATATTAGCTCAGCAAATAATAAACAGAAACCAATATATATAGAATCCCTTTCTATTAAAAATAACAAACAATCACTTGAATATTCAAATAATATCTTAGATGCATTCACTTTAAATAAATACGTCCAATACAAAGAAGGAAGATTTTTTACTCGAATGTTAAATAATAAATATGACCCGTTTTTGGTTTCTAAAGAGATTGGCCCTCAAATAAGAGAATTAACAAAAAGTAAGAAATATATATCGGTTTACCTTTCTTTATTTATGGCAATAATTGTAGCGATTGCACTATACGGTTTTGGTTTTTACTCGAATTTAGGTTCAAGAATAGGAGGAGATCAAATTGTAATAGCCGTATTTATAATGACCATTAGTCTTCCTATACTATTGAAAATAAGCAATATTAAAGAAAGCATAAATAATTTGGAAAACAGAAAATTAGTTGAAAAACCAGAGTTTCAGTTTTCAAAATCCTATTCTTCCAAATTCGAAACTTATTATAACGACGTATTTCCTTTTAGAAATTCTCTTATTAACCTAAGTTCTTTCCTTAAGATACATCTATTCAAATCTTCACCTTTTCCAGAAAAAGTTCAGTTTGGCAGCGATCATTTTTTGTATTTAAATAATATTGAGGTTAAGAATAGTTATACCCATTCAAACATCCTATCTCAAGGAGATATACATAAATATGTCATTACTATCTCTGATAGAAAAAGCAGGCTCAATAAGGAAGGTATTCAGTATTATATAGGTTATTTTCCAAATAAACATTCTGTTTATCCAGAATTCTTGCCTTGGAGTATGAAAAGTCAAATCAAAAAGAACTTTAGCTTAGCTGATCAGTTGCAACTAAACCTATCAAAGCATGGAATTAAATACTTTAATCCCAAAAAACAGATAATAACGAGTAAAACTGAATTGTTATATCATAAATTTGATACTCACTGGAACAATTATGGTGCTTTTGTCACCTATCAAGCTTTTTTTCAAGAATTTAAAGAGTTGAATATCAATCCTTATTCAATAGAAGACTTTAATGTTGTATATAAAACAAGGTTTTGGGGAGATTTAACAAGATTGATTGGAACAGAAAAAATCAAAGGTTATATCGAAACTAGACCTCTTTTTGAATTGAAAGACACTATTAATAGTTTCACAAGAATTGCTGACGATACACTTCCAAAAGGATCTATAAGAACATCAAATAATAATTGCAATAACACATCAAAAGTCATTTTCTTTGGTGATTCCTACAGTACATACCTTGTTCAATTTTTTTCTCTTCATTTTAAAGAAGTTATTTATTATAGAGGAGCCTATAATCAGACTTTCGTTGATAAAATAAAACCTAATATTATTTTTGAGTTGTCAGTAGAAAGATTCATTTATAAGCATCTCAGTACTGATATTAGTGAAAGCACTAATAGTGTACACTAGCTAATCTAAAAAAAAACTTCAACAAAATATTACTCTCTAAATAGATTAGAGATTAGCACAAGTTACAAATGTAAGCAAGTAAAACAATTTGATTAATTCTTTTGCTTTTTAGACTGAGGCTTCGAAATTTTGACTTTTATCAGCTCTGTTTTTTTATCAACATCTACTTTAATCAAATCACCTTCAGAGAGTTTTGTGCTTATAATTTCTTCAGCCAACTCGTCTTCAATATATTTCTGGATGGCTCGTTTTAAAGGTCGGGCACCAAAATGAGGATCCCAGCCTTTCTCAAGCAGAAAATCTTTGGCTTTTTCGGTCACAGTAATCTTATAACCCATTTGGCCAATTCGTGAATATAATCCTTTGAGTTCGATATCTATAATCTTATGAATATCATCTCTTTCCAGACTTTCAAATATAATCACATCATCAATTCTATTTAAGAATTCCGGAGCAAAAGCACGTTTTAAGGCATTTTCAATCACACCTGTAGTACTAGAAGATTTTCCTTTTAATCGTGCTGATGTATTAAAACCAACTCCACTTCCAAAATCTTTCAGTTGTCGTGATCCAATATTGGATGTCATTATAATAATGGTATTCTTAAAATCAACTCTTCGTCCAAAACTATCGGTCAATTGACCATCGTCTAAAACTTGAAGTAGCAAATGAAAAATATCAGGGTGTGCTTTTTCAATTTCATCCAGAAGAATGATAGAGTAGGGTTTACGCCTGACTTTTTCAGTTAACTGTCCGCCTTCTTCATATCCAACATAACCTGGAGGAGCTCCCACCAAACGAGATACAGCAAATTTCTCCATATATTCACTCATATCAATACGAATCAACGTATCGGCAGAATCGAACATATTTTGCGCAAGCATTTTGGCCAAATACGTTTTTCCCACGCCTGTTGGCCCAAGAAAGATAAATGTTCCAATAGGTTTATTAGGATCTTTAAGGCCAGCACGATTTCTACGAATGGCTTTGACCACTTTTTTTATCGCGGCTTCCTGACCGATAACTGATTCTTTCAAATCATCTTCCATGCTCATTAGCTTATCACTTTCATTCTGAGCAATTCGTTGAACGGGAACACCGGTCATCATGGCTACAACCTGAGCAACTTCTTCTTCTCCAACAGTTTCCCGATTGATCATAGAATTTTCTTCCCATTCACGTTTGGATTTGTTAAGTTCCTCATTTAGTTTCCTTTCGCTATCGCGAAGTTCAGCAGCTAATTCAAATTTTTGTTTCCCTATCGCTTCTTTTTTCTTCGCTTTTACAAGCTCGATATTGTTTTCAATCTCAATAATATTTGAAGGGACATTCATATTCGTAATATGAACACGAGCACCCGCTTCATCGAGTGCATCAATCGCTTTATCCGGTAAATATCTATCACTCATATATCTGTTAGTGAGTAATACACAAGCTTTTAGGGCTTCATCAGTATATCTTACTAAATGATGATCTTCGTATCTTTCTTTAATATTTTGAAGGATGGTAAACGTTTCATCAGGATTGGTTGCTTCTACCATTATTTTCTGGAACCGACGCTCAAGAGCACCGTCTTTTTCAATATGTGTGCGATATTCGTCCAGCGTTGTTGCACCAATACATTGAATTTCGCCACGGGCAAGAGCAGGTTTAAACATATTAGACGCATCCAATGATCCTGATGCGTTTCCTGCACCAACAATGGTATGAATCTCATCAATAAAAAGAATAATTTCAGGATGCTTCTCCAACTCATTTAAAATGGCTTTCATTCGCTCCTCAAATTGTCCCCGATATTTAGTACCGGCAACAATAGAAGCCAAATCCAGCGTAAAAATACGTTTTCCGAAAAGTGCTCTTGAAACGTCTCTGTTAATTATGCGAATGGCTAAACCTTCAGCAATGGCTGATTTACCAACACCAGGTTCGCCTATTAAAATAGGATTATTCTTTTTTCTACGACTCAAAATTTGAGCAATGCGCTCCAATTCTTTTGTGCGGCCAACAATTGGATCCAGAAGATTTTCCTCAGCTTGACGTGTAAGATCGCGACCAAAATTATCTAAAACAGGTGTAGTAGATTTAACATCGCCAGGTTTTTTAGCTGCTTTTGGATTTTCTTTTCCAAACTCAGGTTTATCTATTGGTTCATCTTCTATTTCGTTTTTAAATAATTCAGGGTTTTTTTCGGCACTATGCGAAGAATTGTAAAACTGGGCCAATTCATCGGCGGCTTTCTTATAATTTAAACCACTGCTTTCCAGAAGACGGGTAACAATATTGTCTTCATTTTTCAAAATGGCAAGCAATAAGTGTTCTGTTCCAACTAATTCACTTTTAAATAGTTTCGCTTCTAAATAAGTCAGTTTAATTGTTTTTTCGGCCTGACGAACAAAAGGAATTCCTTCTTGTGAAGGGATCAACCTATTATCGTTTTTAATCGATTTCTCAATCAATTTCTTAATCTTGATTAAATCCATACCCATTTCAGCCATGAGATGAAAAGCAATACCTTTTCCTTCTCTTAAAATCCCGAGAAATAAATGTTCCACTCCAATGGACTCATTTCCAAGCTTTATTGCTTCTTCACGACTAAAGGAAAGTACATCGCGAACGCGCTGTGAGAACTTAGCTTCCATAATTATATTTGTATATCTTTAATATCATTTTAAATCTAAGTACAAAAATAGTGGTTATTCTTTTGTTGTCGGCATTTTTTCAACATTATCTTGTTAAAATTCTCCTATTTTGAACATTCAAAAGCCTTTATTTTACAATAAAAAACCGTATCTTCGCATCCTATTTTCAGGTACTGATTTCAGTATGAATATAGCTCTCTACAGCACTTGAACAGGACTGTTAGAAAGAGAAATTCTAATTATAGAAATACAATGAGCGAAGGAGAAAGAATAGTAAAGGTAAACATTGCCAATCAGATGAAATCGGCCTATATCGATTATGCCATGTCTGTTATCGTGTCACGTGCATTACCCGATGTACGCGATGGCTTAAAACCAGTTCACAGGCGTGTTCTTTATGGAATGTTAGATTTGGGCGTACTTTCAAATAAAAGTTATAAAAAATCGGCCAGAATTGTTGGGGAAGTATTGGGAAAATATCATCCACATGGCGATTCATCGGTATATGATGCTATGGTACGAATGGCTCAGGATTGGTCATTGCGTTATCCTTTAGTCGACGGACAGGGAAACTTTGGAAGTATTGATGGAGATAGCCCTGCAGCTATGCGTTATACTGAAGCACGCTTAAGAAAGATATCCGAAGAATCATTGGTTGATATTGATAAAAATACAGTTGATTTTCAAAATAATTTTGATGATAGCTTAAGAGAGCCAACCGTTTTGCCAACGCGAATTCCTAATTTGCTGGTAAATGGTGCCTCCGGAATTGCTGTAGGTATGGCTACCAATATGGCTCCTCATAACTTAAGTGAAGTTATTGACGGAATTCAAGCATATATTCAAAATAAGGATATAACTATCAGTGAATTAATGCAATACGTAAAAGCTCCTGATTTTCCAACCGGTGGTATTATTTATGGCTATGATGGTGTTATAGATGCTTTTGAAACGGGACGAGGAAGAGTTGTTATGCGTGGCGAAACCACCATGGAAGAAATAAGACCAGGTAGAGAAGCCATTATTGCCACTAGCATTCCTTATCAGGTAAACAAATCGGAAATGATTAAGAAAATTGCTGATTTGGTTAACGAAAAGAAAATTATAGGAATTTCTGATATTCGCGACGAAAGCGACCGTAATGGTATGCGAATAGTTTTTGAATTGAAGAGAGACGCAAATACCAATGTAGTTCTTAATAAGTTATATCAATATTCGGCACTTCAAACTTCTTTCTCAATAAATAATATTGCACTTGTTCATGGCAG
>CAYPOW010000105.1:0-2696 GCA_964412145.1 uncultured Draconibacterium sp. | reverse complement strand
GATATTCAGGCTCGTGCTATCGTTGATATGCGCTTGCGTCATTTAACTGGATTGGAGCAAGATAAATTACGTGCTGAATACGATGAGCTTATCAAATTAATTGCTCATTTAAAAGATATTTTGGCTAATGTTGATCTTCGTATGGAGATTATTATTGGAGAGCTGCGCGAAATAAAAGAAAAATACGGTGATGAACGTAAGAGTAAAATTGAATATTCAGCATCTGACTTCCGCATTGAAGATACAATTCCGGATGAAGAAGTAGTTATTACAATTTCTCACGCTGGATATATAAAACGTACAGTATTAACTGATTATAGAGTTCAAAATAGGGGAGGGCGTGGTTCCAAAGGTTCCTCTGTAGGTAAAAACGAAGATTTCCTTGAACACTTATTTGTTGCAAGTATGCACGACTATATGTTGTTATTTACCGAACAAGGTCGTGTATTTTGGCTTCGTGTTTTTGAAATTCCAGAAGGTAGCCGAACTACTAAAGGAAGAGCTATTCAAAATATCATCAATATTCCATTGGACGATAAAGTGAAAGCTTACCTGAATGTGAAAGATATTAAGAATGAAGAGTATATCAAAAATAACTTTATTATTCTTGCTACTAAAAAGGGTACGATCAAAAAAACATCTTTAGAAGCGTATAGCAGACCACGTATTAATGGTATAAATGCCATAACGATTAAAGATAACGATACACTGCTTGAAGCACGCTTAACCAATGGTGAAAACGAAGTAATTATTGCCAGTAAACTAGGTAGAGCTATCCGATTCAAAGAAAAGTTAGTGCGACCAATGGGAAGAAATGCTGCGGGTGTTCGTGGTATTAAACTTCAAAATGAAAATGATGAAGTTATTGGAATGATTTGCCTGAGTAATTCTGATTTTGACATCCTCGTAGTTTCTGAAAATGGATACGGAAAACGTTCTAAATTAGACGATTATCGTGAAACAAATAGGGGAGGAAAGGGCGTTAAAACACTCAATATTACTCCTAAAACAGGAAATGTAATTGCCATTAAAAATGTTACTGACCAGGACGATTTAATGATTATTAACAAATCCGGGATTTTAATTCGGATGGCGATCAGTGGAGAAAGTAATACAATTCGTGTAATGGGTCGTAATACACAGGGAGTCAGACTAATAAAAATTTCAGAAGGTGATTCAATTGCTTCAGTTGCCAAGGTGGAACAGTTTGAAGCTGATGGAGATGTTGAAGATTTAATAGAAGATGGCACAATAATTGAAGATACTGAATTGAAGGACGATTCAGATTTGAACGAAGAAATAACTGATTAAATAAAAAAATAGAGCGAATAATTAATTTATACAACATGAAAAAAATAACAATTTTATTGATGCTTTTGTTTTCAATTTCATTGCTAGCAAATGCGCAAAAAGGGAAAAGAAATTCCGCTAAATTGAATCTTGATGAAGGCAAATTGGAAAAAGCCAAAGAATTGATAGACTTAGCTGTAGTGCATGAAAAAACTATAAATGATGCAAAAACCTGGTTATATTATGGTGAGGTTTATGCGCAATTAGGAGCCTCAACAGACGAAGCAATCTCAAGTTTAGATCCAGATGCATTAACAAAATCATTGAAAGCCTATCAGAAGGCATCTATATTGGATGAAAAAAACGTTTTATTTCTTGATTTATCCACAGAAGTATTAAAGCTAGCAAACACTTTTTATGCCAATGGTATCAAGACGTTTGAAGCTGAAGCTTTCGATCAATCGATTATTTGTTTTGATAATGCGAGTGAAGCTAACGCAGTTATTGATATTGTAGATACGATGACAATATATGCAGCCGCCTTATCTGCGTCAAATGGTGGAATTAACAATGTAGCGAAGGAGAAATATGCTAAGCTAATTGAAATGGGATTCAATAATGCAGCTATATATAGTGAACTTGCCAATGTTTACAAAGTTGAAGAAAATTTCGAAAAAGCAGAAGAAGTTCTTAGTGCTGGTCGTGTAGAATTTCCTGATAATAATGGTATTCTGATCGCTGAAATCAACATTTTGCTAGGGCAGGGTAGATTTGATGAAGTTATTTCAAAACTAAAGAAATCAATAGAGCTTGAGCCTGAAAATGCCAGTTTATATTTAGCATTAGGTGATTCGTATAAGGAAGTAAAAAATAATGAAGAAGCTATTAATTACTACCAACAAGCTCTGGAAGTTAATCCTGAATACTTTTTGGCATTGTATAATTTAGGTGTTGTTTATTATACGCGCGCTTTCGATTTAAATATGGAAGCAAACGATTTACCTTACGATGAAACCGTTAAGTATAAAAAAATAATGGACGAAGCAAATGTATATTTCATAAAAGGTCTGCCTTATTTCGAGAGAGCATATAAAATTGATCCAGAAGATAGTGATGTTTTAAAGGCATTACGTCAGATATACACATCAACGAAACAAAACGATAAGCTGAAAGCTTTGATTTGATTGATATGTAATAATACTGTAGGGGATAGAAAAAACACTATCCCTTTACTTTTAAAAACTCTATTAAACATAATATTAATTATGGGACAAAATGAGAGTTTTGTTTGTTTAGCTGTTTAAGCGTTTATATGTTATAATGGATATTTTGCATTTATTATTCTATTCCTGTTGATTTTGTTCGTTTTCATCCTCATCTGTTCCGGGTAACTCTAATGCTTTTAC